>JAAXXD010000031.1 GCA_013334655.1 Chlorobaculum sp.
GTGGTTTCGATCATTTTCCTGGTCATGAACCTGGATCGATTGCTTGCCAGTTTCTTTTTGCGTCTGTTCGACTGGATGCTTTTGGCGTTTTGCGACAGGAGAACATTATCGTTTTGGCCAACCTCCCGTGTGGAGGTTTACTCCTGCTCATCTCTGATCTGATTTTTTCAGTAGACCCTAACTACCGGAATTACCTGTACCTATGCTCACCCCGCGATCCCTGTGCTTCTGCGCCTCGAACGCCTGTGACAAGTCGCGGCAGAAGAACGATACCATCTGCCGCGCGAAAATATTGTCCTCCCTGTCGCGCATCAGCAAGGTGGTCACCGAAACGTCGAGCCTGCCCGATACCCTGTCGCTCCTCCTGAAGATCATGAAGGAGGATATGGGCGTCGTGCGGGGGATGGTCAGCTTGGTCAACAACCGGACGGGCAAGATTTTCATCCACGACAGCATCGGCCTCTCAAAGGAGGAGGAGACTCGCGGCGTCTACTCCATAGGCGAGGGAATCACCGGCAAGGTGGTCGAAACCGGCGAGCGGATCGTCGTGCCGGTCATCGGCAACGAGCCGAACTTTCTCAACCGCACCCGAAGCCTCTCATCCTCCGAGGATCACTCGCTCTCCTTCGTCTGCATCCCGATTTTGCAGGGCCGAAAGGTGCTCGGGGCGCTCAGCGTCGAACGGCTCTGCGACAACCACGAGCTGCTCGGCTTTGATGTGGAGATTCTCGGCATCATCGCCTCGATGATCGCGCAAGCGGTCGAACTCTACCTGATCGAAAACGAGGACAAACACTGCCTCATGATGGAGAACGAGCGGCTCCAGAACGCGCTCAGGGAGAAATTCCACCCGTCGAACATCATCGGCAACTCCAAGCCGATGCTGGAGGTGTACGCGCTCATCGACAAGATCGTCAAAACCCGCTCGACGGTGCTGATCCTCGGCGAGAGCGGCGTCGGCAAGGAGCTGGTCGCCAGCGCGATTCACTACAACAGCGCGGAGTCAAAAAAACCCTTCATCACCTTCAACTGTGCCGCGCTGCCGGAAAGCGTCATCGAAAGCGAGTTGTTCGGGCACGAAAAGGGGGCCTTCACCGGAGCCGACAAGGCGCGGAAAGGGCGCTTCGAGGAGGCCGACGGCGGCACGATCTTTCTCGACGAAATCGGCGAACTCTCGCTGCCGATGCAGGCCAAGCTGCTGCGCGTCTTGCAGGAGCGCACCATCGAGCGGGTCGGCTCGAACCAGAAGATCAAAATCGACATTCGCGTCATCGCGGCCACGAACCGCGAGCTCATGCAAATGGCCTCGGAGGGGCGATTCCGCGAAGACCTCTATTACCGCCTGAACGTTTTTCCCATCGTCATTCCGCCACTGCGCGACCGCAACAGCGACATCATCGCCCTGGCTGAGTTTTTCGTATCGAGCTTCGCCCGGCAGTTCGGCAAGGAGATCAAGGCCATCTCGCGCCCGGCGCAGGAGATGTTGCTCGTCTACCCGTGGCCGGGCAACGTCCGCGAGCTGGAGAACGTCATCGAACGCGCGGTGATTCTGGTCGACGAAAACATCATCGACGGCGACGACCTGCCGCTCTCGCTCCAAAGCTCGGTAAGTCAGGAGGCGGCGGAGCAAGCGGGGCTGGTCGCTAAAGTCAACTCGGTCGAATACGGCATGATCGTCGAAGCGCTGACCACCCACAAAGGCAACATCACCGCCACCGCCGAATCCCTCGGCCTCACCCGCCGCACACTCAGCCTGAAAATGCAAAAGTTCGGCATGAACTATAAGCACTACCGGTGAGAGGTTGGGGGCTTTCAATTTCTTGCATACCGTTTTGCTGTTTGAAAATGGACGTGATATTTGTAAAGTAGAGAAATTGCTGGAGGCAGGGTGACGGAGAACCGTGCTAAGAGATAAAATAGGAGGGATTGTGAATCGAATAGCTTTGTCTGTTTTTTTGTGGGCGGTGTTCTGTGTCAGTTACGGGTAAAAATTCTGAGTAAGACTTTATATGAAAGACAAATAAGCCATTTTAATAAATATGAAAACATTTGCCACTATTTCACCCTGCCAGAAATACCGATATGAACTGCGCCGTATCTGGGACGACTCTAAACCACTTGTAATGTTTGTATGCTTGAACCCTTCAACGGCTGACGCACATACGGAAGACAACACTTCTCGCGTTTGCATAAATTATGCAAAACGATGGGGCTATGGGGGGCTGTTGATCGGCAATTTATTTGCGTACCGCTCAACCGACGATTCTGCTATTTATCAGGTGCCTGACCCGATAGGTGCTGAAAATGACACATGGTTGAAAAAACTTCAATCAGAAGCCGCATTGGTTGTTTGCGCGTGGAGTGATGCAGGAGCTTATAAAGGTCGTGATTTAGACGTTCTAAGTTTTTTGCATAACCCTTATTGCCTCAAGAAACTTAAAAGTGGTCGGCCTGGTCATCCACTATATAAACGTGCGGATCTCAAGCCAATTCAACTTTGAACGTTAGCGACAGGAAACTTACAGATGGCCGCAGATGATTGCAGTCAGAATTCAGCGAAAACAACAGTTTTGGAGGTGATAAAATGATTAAGGTTCATCCGCAGTATGTGGTCGATGAGCGCCAGCAACGGACGGCAGTGCTGATTCCTTTGGCAGAGTGGGAGCAGATTCTCGACTATCTCGAAGAACTCGATGACATCCACGCTTATGACGAGGCGAAAGCCGGTTCTCAGGAAACCATTTCTTTTGAGCAGGCGGTGCGTGAGATTGACGAAGGTTCCAAGTCATGAGCTACAGAATCGAAATCTTGCGCTCAGCCCGGAAGCAACTCGAAAAAATTGAAGAACGTGATCGTCATCGAATCATCGATGCAATCCGCTTGCTTGCGGAAAATCCGCGTCCTTCCGGCAGCAAGAAACTGTCGGGACGTCAGGCATGGCGTATTCGTATAGGCACGTACCGGGTGATTTACGAAGTGCAAGACAAAGAACTCGTCATTCTTGTCGTCACCGTAGGCCATCGAAGAGAAGTTTACCGATAGCCAACAACGGTATCACTTACGGCACGGCGGGATTGACTTTCAACACTTCGATGCTTTTGACCATTTTCACGTGGCGCGGACCGTTGGATTTGTCGTTGTCGCAGAAAATCATGAATGGGCCGCTTTCTTCGACCGGCTTGCCGTCTTCCTCGAACACCAGCCATGCGCCATCGCCAGCGACGCCGTAGCGCAACTCGTTGATCGTGAAGATAACGTTGTAGTCATCCGCCGAACGGACGAGCGCGTAGTATTCGCCGCACTGGCGTGGATTGGGCATGAGCACTTTCGCTGAGTCGAGCACGTCGCGGAGCAGGACGCCTTTGAAACTCTTCATCGTCTGCCTCGTCTCGCCTGAATCGCAGACAATCGCCGTCGCTCCTTTTTCGACAGCCTTCATCCGCCGGAGCGATTCGACGGTAAGGGTAAGCGGATGCTCCACCAGTCCGAAAACCTTGACCTCATTCAGGCCGGTTTGCAAAGGTTCAGCGTTCAGGTTGCCAAAAGCAAGCAACACTGTCAGCATCAGCAAAAAGGAAAATGTGTTCCGAATGTTTCTCATCGTCTTGATCGATTAAAGTTTGAAATTCAGGCCGCCATAGTAATAGGTACCCATTGCGCCTGCGCCTTCATTGTTGCCGTATCCGGCGTTGGCGTCGTCGTTGAAAAGGTTGTCTACTCCGGCAAATAGTTCGGTACTTTTGGCGACCGTTTTCGAGAGGTAACAGTTGACGAGCGTGTAACCCGGAATCCTTTCGGTATCGGAAACATACTGAGTTCCGATGCTGACGAGCCTGATGTTGCCTTTGATACCATGCAAACCATTGACATAGTCAATCCTGAAAACATTGGCTACATCCGGGACATAGAGTAGCGCATCTTGCGTATTCATATCTTCGGAATCAAGAAAGCTCACGCGATCAGAGATCGAAAATGCGGAAGAGAACTTCAGCGACGCATTGATCTCGATACCTCTTGTCATCGCTTTGGAAATGTTCTGGTACTGATTGATTGGCGTTGTTCCCGACAAGCCGATCTGCACCTGCGAAATCATGTTCCTGACCTCGTTTCGGAACGCCGTCACGCCCGCTTTGAACCTGCCATTGCTATAATCCAAACCGGTTTCAAATGTCTTCGAGGTTTCAGCTTCGAGATTCGGATTCGATTGCACGATGCTTTTTTTAGTCATCAGCGAGCCGGTGTAGAGTTCGTAGATCGATGGCGCTCGAAAGCCTTCGCCATATGAAGCCCGCAGCTTGAGGTGCGAACCGATGGGCAACAGCGCCGCGACCTTGGGGCTGAACTCCGAACCGAAATCGGAATAATCGTCGTACCGCAATCCCGCGATGATTGTCAGCGGCTTCAGGCCGGTGAACTCGTCCTGTGCGAACAGACCGAAATTGTGCGCATCGTGAGAAGCAAGGGGGCTGTCAGTCGTTACGAACGTTGTCGGCCCGCTCGTTATCACTCCGGCTTTGGTCTTTGTCACTACCTTTGTCGTGACGGTGCTGCTGAAATCCTCACGCTCCTCCGTGCGATATTCAACTCCGGCAGTCAGGCGATGATGATCGGCGAACCTGCCCGTCCACTGCGCATCGAACTGATCGTAATCCTGCGCCACCTTTGTTCGCGTGGTTGTGCTCGTTGCCGTTGTGGTCGTGGTTCCGGAAGCGGTGGTCGAAGTGATCACCGGCAAGCCGTCGTGGTTGTCCATAAGTGACGACCAGTCATAGTTGCTTCGGGCAACCTGCAATGAAAGGTTCGACTCCTCGCCTGTTTTTATCTCAGCCCCGGCATGAACAAGCAGACGGTCGCTGTCCACCCAGCGGTCGAAATCACCCGAAGTCTGCGTGCGGATGCCATCGAGCGAATTGTCAGCATAGATGATCCCGCCAGTCAGTTTCACGTCTGGCGTCAGGTCGTAGTTGAGCGCGAGCGATCCAGAGGCGATACGGCGGTCGTCACCATCGGTCATAAGATCAGAGGTGTCCCGGTCATACCGGTTGCGGTTGTAGTAAGTTCCGGCCACTGCGAAACCAAGTTTTCCCGCCGATCCGCTCAGGCAGCCGTCGGTCTCGACGGTTCCAGCCTCTCCGTACCGGCGTTCGCCACCGGAGAGCGAGAGTCCGCCATGCAAATCTTTTGTTGGCTTTCGCGTGATGACGTTGATGACGCCGCCCACTGCATCGCTGCCGTAGAGGGCCGAGCCGGAACCTCGGACGATCTCGATCCTCTCGATCATACCCGCCGGAATTTCACGCAGATCGGAGTAGCCCTGAAACCCGGACTGCAACCGATAGTCATCGATGAGCACCAGCGTCAGGCTGCTGTCGAGACCACGCAATTTCGCCACGCCAAGCCGACCGTTCACCGGTTCAAGGGCGTTGACATCCTCCGCCTCCGCAAGCACGTCAGCAAGATTCAGGGAACCACTCTCTTCAATCTCCTGCCGGGTGATCACCTCGACGGTCATTGGCAGTTTCGAGATCAGGTTTTCAGTTCGGGTTGCGGTGATGACAATTTCGTCAGCCGTCCAGCCTGGAACGGTATCAGCGGCCCAAGCCTGCGAGCTTGCAGAACCAATAATAACCGCCGCCATCAGTATCCGGCAGGTTCGGGAATTCAGCACGTTCATGAACGATATGTTTTTAAGGTTATAACGATGGATAAAAAACCAGGTCTTGTCGAACCGGAAACAAAAGGTATCAAGAGTTGATTCTCGAATATATTGGGCTAAAGCCCAGTTTTATTGAGGATTCAGGCCCCCGGCTTGAAAGCCGGGGCAATTGAATTGAGAGCTTGGCATCTTCGCTCCGAAACCTGCTCATCCCGCGTCTTCGATCAGCTCGCCTGACCTCAACCTTGTGCGCAAGGCGAGGAGGCGGTTGTCGAGGGCTTCGAGTTTTTCGAGGTTCTCTTTTTCCTTTGGCGTCGTCGCGATCACCCTGAGAATGCCGCCGTTTTTGATGACCAGGCGGCGCTCGGCCATCAGCGCCAGAATCGGGTCGTGGGTGGCCATAAGTACGATCTTCTCCTTCCTGACCAGCAGCGAGAGGGCCTTCTTTCGGTCGATGCCCGCGTTCTCGATCTCGTCGATCAGGACGACGGGCGAAGAGCTGAGGAAGGCCGTATCGGCAATCATGAGCGCTCGCGACTGGCCGCCGGAGAGCGAGGTGACTGGTGTGGTGCCCTCGAAAGGTTCGCCTGCCAGCAGGTTGGCCTGCGTGACGACTTCGCGCACCACCTCATCGGCGTTTTCGACCATGCGGCTTTCGGCGTGCATCGCCACGAACTCGGCGACCGTGGTGTCCATGACGAAATTCATATTCTGCGAAAGCTGCGCCACCAACTTGTATTCGAGCGAGAAGCGCAGATCGGTGTCGGGCGTCTCGCCATTGACGAGAATCCGGCGTCCGGTCGGCGTGTCGTTCTGCGCCATCCACTCGATGTCGGCGAGCAGTCGGCTCTTGCCGGAACCGGTCGGGCCGACGATGCTCGTCACAGAGCCGCGAACAAGCGTCAGGCGCACCTCTTCAGGCATGCCGCTCTTGTCGTGGCCGCCGATCACCGTGATGTCGCTGACCGGCGGGAGCTTGCCGAGCTGCATCATGTCGAGCTGGCGAAGGTACTCTTCGAGGTTCTCCACCAGCCCCTCGCGGTCGATGCCGATATCCTCGTACAGCTCTTCGGGCAGCGATTCGAGCCAGTGGCCAAGCGGAATACCGCGTTCGAGCGGATCGAGGCCGTAATCGCCGAGAAACATCGACACCTCGGGAATCTCCTCGTAAATCTCTGCAATGGTTCGTTCAAGCAACTTCATCGTAGAGGCACCTCACTCATTTTGATCTTTTTGATATTTCCGAGCTGAAACTCCATGCCGATCCTCGTTTCGCCGAGGCAGTAGGAGCAGAGCGCCGCGGGCATGGAGAAGCGCAGGCGCGATCCGTCGAGCTGGGTGGTTTCGGGAGCGAGCAGGAATTGCGAGGCGAGTTCGCCCGCGCCCTGGCCGGTGATGCCGTTGACGTGCATGATTTTGGCTCGCGGATTGGCGCGGCGCACCTGAAAGGCGAACACCTCGCGCTCGGCCTGCGAAACGATGTCGCCCTTGGTGATCACCACGATGTCGGCGTACTTGAGCATCGGGCCGATCTTCTTCGGAGTGGTCGCCCCCATGAGGTTGTCGATGACGCAGACGGCCAGCACCCCCTTGATGTGCGGGGCGCAGCGGTTGCAGAGGCCCGCGCTTTCGGAGAGCAGGAAGTCGAACCCTTCGCGAATGCCCCAGTCGAGGCACTCCTCGATGTTGCTCACGAAGTAGTGGTCGGGGCAAAGGTTGCCCGAAAGCCCGGTCTGGACAGGCACGCCGATGGCGCGAAACACCTCGTCGTCATTGGTGGTGAGGCAGTCGTACTTCAGCGCCCCGACCTTCAGCCCGGAGGCCATCATGGCCCGAATGACCCCTGCAAGGACGGCTGTCTTGCCCGACGACGGCGGGCCGGATATGGTGACAAGTTTCATAAAGTGATGTTGAATTTTTTTTACTACAGGTCGTCAGGTCATGAGGTTTTTCATTCTCCCCTCTTGTCATTCTGAGTCCGACAAAGTCGGGCGAAGAATCCAGAAAGCCACGTAAAACACGCTGAATGAGTCAGTTATCAGTCGATCCCGAAAAAACTGGATTCTTCGCTTCGCCTTGCTCCGTTCAGAATGACAAACCTCTCTCATGCATTTTCATGTCTGAAAAACATCCGCCCGCAGCCCTTTCTTCAGCTCGACATCGAGCGAGGCGGTCAGGGTTTCGTAGTCGCTTTGCAGCAGGAACTCCCATGAGGGGAAGCTGAAGGGCTGCGACCAGTCGAAATCGTCGGCGAGGTGGAAGTCGCCCCGGCGCAGCGCCTGACGGATGACGTTGCTGTGCATGAAATTGATAAGGGGCATACACTCCTCCTTCCGGGAGCGCTTGACGTACATGAGCATCGGGGCGAGCACCGGGCCGTCCTCGAATTCGAGAATGGCGGCGCGTTTCTTCGACGGCATCTGCACCGTGGCGGCGTTGGGCAAGAGGTTGAATGGCGTCCGTCGCGCCTCAGTGGAGTCGAGGCGCTTGAGAATTTCAGCGAAGTGCCAGATGTTGCGGATGTTACCCGCGAATTCGGTCACGACGCTGCTGCCGAGCTGCTCCCGGAGCACGAGCAGAAGCGAGGCGATGCTCGCCTTGCCGTTGTAGCCGTGCACGGTGATCAAATCCTTGTAGAGCGGATCGACGAGATCCGTCCAGCGCCTCGGCCAGGGCACGCAGGTTTCGAGCGAAAGGTCGCAGACGACGCTCCAGAAGCCGGTGCTGAAGATGCCGATGTTGTGCTCCGTGACCAGCTTGCGGTACGACTCCGGCATCCGCGCCAGCGCCGCCTCGCTCGTAACTCCCTCGTAGATGCCGCTTTCGATGAAGCGCTCGCGGAACCCCTTCGCCATCACCGTGTGCAGGCCGGAGGCGACAAGCACCTCGGGCAGCTCCTCCTCGGTCATGGCCGCCTTCAGCTCCCCCTCGATCCCCTTGGTGTCGCCATCGAGCAGCATCGGCGAGTAGATCGGCACCTCGTGCGAGGCGTTGTAGAGCGCCGCGAATTCGCCGATGGCCATCTTGCACGCCACCTTGAGCGGGCAGGGCATGTTCATGTAAAAGTTGATCGCTCCTTTTTTGATCAGCGGCACGCCGTTGCCGGTGCTTTTGCGATGCAGCGGCGGAGGCGTACAGACGGCAAGGAGGCTGCCGTCACGATCCATTCTATCGACTGGTTTCATCATAACTCATTATTTTTTAGCGCCTTCGCCCTGAGCTATTCCCGTCGGGGCAAGCGGATGCAGCACCTCGCGCAGTTCGGCATCGGTCAGGTCGCGGTGAAAGAAAACGGTGAAGTACTCTCTGGTTGCAGCTTCGAGATCGATATGATAGACTTCGGGATAGAGTAGCTGCGCCAGCCAGAGCGTACCGAGAATCCGGTTCGTGCCCGGCGGACGGTCGAACCAGCCGAAGGGCAGGTAAGGAATCTGGTGGATGCGCCCCTCGCGAACGGCGGGAACCCTCTGCCAGAGCGGATCGGCGGTGATGTTGCGGTAGGTGGTCACCGACGGCCCCATGCCCGTCCAGACGATCACGACGTCGGGGCTCCATTGCAATACCTGCTCCATCGACACGACGCTCATCCCCTTGCCGGAGAGCAGATTGACTTTGGCGACGTTGATCGCGCCGACGAGATCGATGATCTGGCTGTGGAACGATCCCGATGGATCGGTATTCAGGCCGCGATTGCCCTCGGCGTAATAGACCCGCTTCCGCTGGCTCGCGGGAATCTGAGCCGCTTTGGCGAACACCGGCAGCAGCCACTTTTCGATGTAAGCGGTCATCTTCGCCGTCTGCTCCTGTTTGCCGAGCAAGTCGCCCATCGCCTTGAACGCTTCAGGATAGCGCTTCATCCCCATATCGACCATGAAGACCGGAATACCAGTTTTCTGACTGAGCCGGTTCGCCTGGTCGATGCTTTGCTCGTTGATGGTGAAGTATGAGATAATCACATCGGGATGAAGCCTGACAATTTCCTCAGCCGAGCCATCCGAGAAAGGCAGCTTCAGGTAGGCCGGATTCATGAATTTTTCGGAACCGTCGGTCATCCAGAGCGAACGGTTCACCATCAGGTCGGGCGCGACGGCATAGAGCGTCACGCTGCCGGGGCGCGTCGAATAAGCGCGATGAATAACCAGCGGCACTGTCATGTGACGCCCGGCCATATCGACCACTTCGCGAGTTCCGGCACCGGGCTTTTTGCCGGATGGCTGACACGCGGCGAGCAACAACAGGAAGAGCGGCAGAAGCCAGCGGGACAAGGTATGGAGAGGACGTTTCATGCTTTTGCCTCCGATGGTTTCTGAAAGATGATCCACATCCCGGCCTCCGTATGCTCGACGACGCCCTCGATGCCGAGCCGTTCGAGCATGGCGCGGAAGTGCTCCGGCGGATTCTGCGTCATGCGCTCTCTGCGCTTGCGGTTCCACTCGGGATCGTCGGCTTTTGCTGCCTCGATCTCGCGAAGCAGCTCCGCCGTGCCGAAGCCGCCACCGATCCACGCCCAGCCGCCGGGGCGCAGCACGCGATACACCTCGGCGAGTCCCTTCTCCTGATCCTGCCAGAAAAAGATCGAGCCGCGGCTCACCACAAGATCGACCGACTCGTCCTCGAACGGCAGCGCCTCTGCCACCCCCTGCACGGCATCGACGCGATCCGCGAAGCCAGCTTCGGCGCTGTTCTCGCGGGCGAGTTCGACGCACTCCGGCATGAGATCGACCACCGTTACATCAAGCGCGGTGATTTTGGCAAGGCAGACAGCCAGCATCCCCGGCCCCCCGCCGAGATCGATGCACCGCCCTGAGGCAACGCCCGTCCGCTCGACAATCTGGGCCGCGATGACCGGATAGATTTTGCGGAAATGGCCCTTCATGATCTTCTCATTGAACTCCGCCGCATTCATGGTATAACTCATTGTTTCACTGCGTTTTGTTTATGAGTCTGGCTTCAGCAGTTCGCAAAGGTTGTTGAGCAGGCTTTTGGGCTGAAGCCCATGATTTTATTGTGCCTTGAACCCCGGCCTGAAGGCCGGGGCAATTTTTGAGAACTAACTTTTCCAAAGTCATCCGCCTTCTCCTGTTTTATCGCTCCGACCATTGAACGTCTTGAACAATTGCCCCGGACTTCAGTCCGGGGTATGCAGATAACGCATAATGAATAAGGGCTTTAGCCCAATCTCCCCCCTCGCTCACACCACCGGCGCGCACACCCTTCGGCTGGCGTGACCGTTTTGCGGCGTGTCGAACACATCGACCTCCACGCCGTAGAGACTCCGCAACGTCTCGGCGGTGAGCGTCGATTCGGGCGTGCCGTTGTGGCTCAGTCTGCCGCCGGAGAGCACGGCCACCCGCGAGGCCGCCATGAAGGCGTGGTCGGGGTGGTGCGTCGCCATGAGAATGCCGATGTTTCGCCCGGCAAGCTCCCTGATCTTGCGGATGACGCACACCTGGTTGCCGTAATCGAGGTTCGAGGCCGGTTCGTCGAGAATCATGAACCGCGCCTCCTGCGCGAGCGCCCGCGCGATGATGACCATCTGGCGCTCGCCGCCGCTCAGTTCGTTGAACGGGCGACTGGCGAGATGGCCGATTTCGAGCAGGTCGAGGCACTCCGCCGCGATCCGGCGATCCCGGCTGCCCGGCGAGGCAAAGAGGCGGAGATGGGCGCTTCTTCCGAAAAGCACCACGTCGCTCACCGAATAGGCGAACGGCATGGCGTAGGATTGCGGCACGCAGGAGACGATGCGGGCGATCTCCGTCGGCGAAAGGCGCGAAACCTCGCGGCCAGCAAGCGTCACCGAGCCATGAACCGGCGCGATGAAGCCGAGCATCGTCCGAAAGAGCGTCGTTTTCCCGGCGCCGTTCTGGCCGAGCAGGCAGATGATCTCGCCCGGCGCGATCTCCAGATCGACATCGTTCAGAATCGCCCTGCCATTGTAGCCGAGTCCGGCTTTTCGGATGACAATCGATTGTTCCTCTGCCTTCACCATGCGCGTACTGTCGAGCGTTTCATGATCCAGATGAAAAAAGGCGCGCCGAGCACCGCCGTGATGATGCCGACCGGAATCTCCACCGATGCCGACGAGCGGGCGACCGAATCGACCGCCACCATGAAGGCCGCGCCGACGAGGAACGAGACCGGCATGAGCCGCCGGTGGTTCGCTCCGGCGAGAAAACGCGAGATGTGCGGCACCACGAGGCCGACCCAGCCGATGATGCCGCAGACGGAAATCATGCTCGCCGTTACGAGCGTCGCCGAGAGAATCACGGCAACGCGCATCCTTTCGGTGTGCAAGCCGAGCGAGCGGGCCTCCTCCTCGCCGAAGGAGAGCACGTTCAGCCGCCAGCTCAGGAGCAGCAGCGGAATCGCGCCCGCGAGCACCATCGCCACCGCCATGCCGAGTTCGCCCGTGCGGATGTCGGCGAAACTGCCCATCAGCCAGTAAGTGATGGCGGGCAACTTGTCGAGCGGGTCGGCGATGTACTTGAGCAGCGAGAGCAGCGCCCCGAAGAGCGACGAGATCACGATGCCCGAGAGCACGAGCACCAGCACCGAATCGCTGCTTCGCCCGATAGCCCGGCTGACGAGCACGGCGGCCAGCACGGCCGTGATGCCGCCCGCGAAGGAGATCGCCTGCACGGCGGCCACCGGCAGCGAAAGCAGAATCCCGAGCGCCGCGCCGAAGCCGGAGCCGGAGGAGACGCCGAGAATGTCTGGGCTGACCATCGGGTTGCGGAACAATCCCTGGTACGCCGCGCCCGCCAGCGACAGCGCCCCGCCCGCCGCGATAGCCGCGACCAGCCTCGGCAGACGGATGCCGAGCAGCACTAACGGCAGGTTGGCATCGGCGCTGCCGCCGGTCAGCAGCCACGACAGAATCGCGGACGGCGAGACGGGATAGCGCCCGATGCCGAGTGACAGCAAACTCACCCCGGCAAGCGCGGCGAGGCAGACGAAAATCAGCGATACTCCTTTCATAGATCTCCGTCAGCTCAGAATGCGTAGTTCATCGACGCGACATACTCGCGTCCGGCTTCGGGATACCCCTCCGCGACCTCGTAGTTGCGGTCGAACAGATTGCTGACGGCGGCATGAAGCGAAAGCGATCCGGCCAGCGCGACATTCATGTGCAGATTGATCAGTCCGTAAGCACCGGCGGTATAAAGACCGTCGGTCGTGCTGTAACGCTTCGTGTTGTACTCGCTCTCGACCAGCAGCCAGGTCTCCTTGTTCAGCAGAAACTGAACGTAGCCGTTGAGCTTATGCTTCGGCACATCGATGAAGACCAGCTCGGGATTGCTGTCGTTCTGTCTATTGATGTAGCTGTAGGCGACATGCGTCTTGAGCCAGCCAAGCGGCTGCCACTCGGTTGAGTACTCGAAACCGGTGAAGGTGGATTTGCCGGTGTTCTGCATCTGCGAGAGCCAGGTGCTAATCGCTGTGTCATAGACCACGTTATTGACCTGCTGGATGGTGTCGTCGAGCTTGCTCTGAAAGACCGAGGCATGGAGCGAGAAGTTACTGGAAGGCGTGAAAGCGTAATCGATACCGTAGTTCAGGCTGTTCTCGGGATCGAGGCCGGGATTCGGAGTTAAAGTTTTGAATTTTGAAGAGTAGCGATCCTTCAGCGTCGGGAAGCGGGTCGTCCGCGCCACGTAGCCCGTCAATGTCTGATGATCGTCCAGACGCCCGACCATGGCAAGCTGCGCGTTGGTCGCCTGATTGTCTTCGAGATCGAATGACTTTGTCGCCGTTTTGGTATTGTCGGTGAAATCCTGCGCCTCGATGGTCGAGCGGAAATCCTCCCTGACACCGGCGATAACCGAAAGATGCTTCGAGGCTGTCCAGGTATTTTCAGCGGCAATCGAAAAGGTATTGTCTTTGAAATCCAGCGGTAACTGCCCGGTGTCGCCGATTTCGTTGTGCATGTCGTACTTGTCGTGCAGCGCGAGTTTCAGGATGTTGTCCTGCATGATGCTCGTGCCGAACTCCACCGAACCGCCGACAGTGTGGTCGTCATAGCGACTCGAAAAAGTTTTTGGCGGCTTCGTCTGGGTGGTATAGGTCGCGTCGTCGTAGCTTTCGAGCGTGTTGTAGTAGTTGTCGAAATAGGCCCTCGTTTTCAGGTAACTCTTCTCGCCGAGACTGGTGCGACCGATATAGTACAAGCTGTTCTTGTCCCAGTTGGTGTAACGCCAGTACCTCACCGCCTGCTTCGGATTCGTGCCAAGATAGACCGGCACCCCTTTGACCGAGTGCTCGCTGTTGAAGGTGATGGCGTACTCATCCGTGCTGTTTGGCGTATAACCGATTTTGACCGTGGCGTTCCGGTCCCGCGTATCGGAATTATCGCGCTCACCGCCATTTTCATTCTTGACCGGCGTGAAAGAGCCTGAGAGCGGCATGAAATCACGACTTATCTGGGACAATCCCGCCTGCACGTACCATTTGCCCTGATTCGAGCCGATATTGATCGAGCCAAATCCTGCATCGATCTTGTCGTCGCCATACGAGCCGCCCGCTGTGATATTGCCTTCAAGCTGCTTTTCCGGCTTCCGGCTGACCATGTTGATCGCGCCGCCCAGGGTGTTCGGGCCGTACAGCACCGAGGTAAAGCCTTTTGAAACGCTCACTTCAGAGAGATTCATCGTCAGAAACCGGTTGGGATCGACATAGCCGTCATACGGCACATAGAGTGGAACGCCGTCGAGATAGAGCGGCACCTGACGCATATCAAAGCCGCGTACGTAGATCATCCCCTCGTTCCGTCCGCCGACGTTACTGATATTGACGCCCGGCAGAAGATTGGCGGCACTGGAAAGATTCTGTTTGTCGAGCCTCTCCATCTTGTCGGACGAAACCGTTTCGGAGAAGTTGGCGCTCTTGCCCGTGACGACGATCTCGCCTGCCGTGAAGACCGGCGCGGAGCCATCCTCGCCCGATGAGGTTTTCTCGGCGGCTATCACTGGCCTGACTGCGGCCAGCAACAACACCATCAGAACTGCTTTTTTCATGAATGCGGTTGATTTCGTTATAACTTATACTACATAATGCTATGCAAAAAAAAGAGGCTATCCGGCACTTTCGGCAACCTTGACGAATAGCTCTTGCGATCCTGCCGGAACGTTCCGCACCCGCACGTAGCGCCCGATGGTGTAGACCACCGGCTCCGGGAGGCCGGTTGAGCAACCCACCGTCTCAAGTTCTCCAAGCGTCGTCCGCGCAAAAGCCTCATCCGGCCACCCGGATTTGCTGACCGCCACGACCGGCATCGCATCCGACACGCCCATTTCCCGGAATACCCGCAGGATGCCCGGCAGATTCGCCGTGGCCATGTAGAGCACGATGGTCGCACCGTGACCGAGAAGCCGCGCCGAATCGCGGATGAGCGCAAAATCGTCGGTGATCGCGGCGGCGATGATGTTGAGCACGGCGTCGCTCTCGAACTTGCGACTGATCGGCAACGCATAGGCGCTCGCCGCCGCCGCTCCGGCGGAAATGCCGGGAATCACCGTGAAGGGAATGCCGAGCCTGCCAAGCACGTCGCCTTCGTCCACCTCGCCGCCGAACAGCGCCGGATCGCCGGTTTTCAGACGCACGATGCGCAAGCCGCGCCGAAAATGCTCACGGATCGCCACGATCATCGGCGTCTGTTCGCGGCACCCCTTGCCGGTTTCATACGGCGAACGATCCACGCGAAGAATCACGGCGCTTTCGGAAGCCAGCGCAAGCGCCGGTTCGACCGTCCCGCAGTCGTAGAGGATGACGTCAGCCTCGCGGATTGCCTTTTCGGCGCGAAGCGTCAGCAAGCCGGGATCACCCGGCCCGGTTCCGACAATAAAGACCCTGTTGTTGTTCACAGATTCCATGAATACTGTTTCATTTCAGTTACCATCCGCTATGTAATTAAATAAATAACGAATGGCAAAAATAAAAAAGGCCACTACCTTCTCTGTGAATTTCCGATTATCATCCTGAAAAAACAAACAAGTCCTACGTTTATGTATAAATATTTATAAAAAAATGTCTGCATCGCATAATTATTCCGGGTAAGTCCAATTTGCTGTTGCCGCGCTGAAAAAGCGCGGGACCTCATCAGTCACGCCAGGATGCGTACATCATGTCCTTCAACATCTCTTCACGATCCACCTGCTGGAAGCATGACAAAATACACTCACCCATACTGATCAACTTCATTCAACCCTATTATTGAATGCGTGACAATGGTTTTGGGACTTCCGATGAGAATAAGATTGATTCTCTTATCGCGGCCTGTTCAGAGCACGGCGGATTTGCTCAAAAGAAAAGGTCAAGCCCCGCAACCATCGAGATATTCTATGGTTACAGGGCCTGAAATGGTAAGCGCGGAGCTGTGAGGTACAGAGACTTGTTCAGGGTTGCGGTTTTTCAAACCTGAAGCTGTCAAGGAAGCTCGTGTCGAACTCGCCGCTTCTGAAAACCGGGTCGTGCATCACCTGTTTGTGGAAGGGGATGGTGGTTTTGATGCCCATGACGATGAACTCGTCGAGCGCGCGCGACATGCGGGCGATGGCCTCGTCGCGGTTATGGGCTGTGACGATGAGCTTGCCGATCATGGAGTCGTAATTCGAAGGCACGACGTAACTCGCGTAGCAGTGCGAATCGACCCTGACGCCGGGACCGCCGGGTGTATGGAATACACTGATTTCACCCGGTGATGGCCTGAACAGGTGTTCGGGATCTTCGGCATTGATGCGGCACTCGATGGAGTGGCCTCTCGGCGTGAAGACTTTTCCGGCAAGGCTTTCTCCGTATGCGATTTTTATCTGCTCCCTGACGATATCGACATCGTAGCGCTGCTCGGTGACCGGATGTTCTACCTGGATGCGGGTGTTCATCTCCATGAAGTAGAACTTCTTGTGCTTGTCGAGCAGGAACTCGATGGTGCCAGCGCCTTCGTAATTGATGGCCTGGGCTGCCGCGATGGCCGCCGTGCCCATCTCTGCCCGCAACTCTTCGCTGACCACCGGCGACGGGGTCTCCTCGATCAGCTTCTGGTGGCGGCGCTGCACGGTGCAGTCGCGTTCACCGAGGTGAAACACGTTGCCATGCTGGTCGGCCAGAATCTGGATTTCGATATGGCGCGGATTTTCAAGGAACTTCTCGATATAGACGCCGCTGTTGCCGAAGGCCATGCCGGCTTCGCTCTGCGCGGTCTTGAGATTCTTTTCAAGCTGGGCCTCTTCGTGCACCACACGCATCCCCTTTCCGCCGCCGCCCGCCGTCGGCTTGATGATGACCGGGTAGCCGATCTTTTTGGCGGTTTCGATGGCGTGGGCAACATCTTCGACCAGCCCCTCGCTTCCGGGGACAACCGGCACGCCGGCGGCAATCATGGTCGATTTGGCGGTGTTTTTGTCGCCCATCTTGTTGATCATATCAGCCGAAGGGCCGATGAACTTGATGTTCGAGGAGTGGCACACCTCCGAGAAGTCGGCGTTCTCGGCCAGAAAGCCGTAGCCGGGATGAATGGCGTCGGCGTTGGTGACCTCGGCGGCGGCGATAATGCGCGGAATATTCAGGTAGCTCTCTCTCGAAAGCGGCGGCCCGATGCAGACCGCTTCGTCGGCATATCTGACATGGAGGGAATCGACATCGGCGGTCGAATAGACGGCCACCGTGCAGATGCCCATCTCGCGACAGGTATGCATGACCCGCAAGGCGATCTCCCCGCGGTTGGCTATGAGTATTTTCTTGAACAAGGTATAGTGCGATTGACGTTATGGCTTGACTCGGAACAGTACCTGATTGTACTCGACAGGCTGTCCGTTTTCAACGAGAACTTCGACAATGGTTCCTGAAACTTCCGACTCGATCTCGTTCATCAGCTTCATGGCTTCGATGATGCAGAGCGGATCGCCGGACTTGACCTTGTCGCCTTCATTGACGAACGGAAGGGAGTCCGGAGATGGCGAGCGGTAGAAGGTGCCGACGATCGGCGAATGAATGTCGATCAGATCAGAGGCGGCAGGTTCAGCAGCAGCCGGAGCCTGTTGTTCCTGAGCGGCTGGACGCGCCACAGGCTGTGGGGCCTGAACGGGTTGCGCAATGGCAGGCGCGGTCGGCAAGACAGCCTGTGCTTTCGAGTTGTTTCGCCTCAGCGTGATTTCGGACTGTCCGTCCCTGATGATCACTTCATCGAGCGAGGAAACGTTGACGATCTCGATAAGCTGCTGAATTTCCTTGAGGTTCATGTTGGTGGTCTTAAGATTTTACGCGCAATTCTATAAGAACAGTTAAAAAATTACTTTTTAACACGATCCATATATTCTCCGCTTCTGGTGTCGATGCGGACGATGCTGCCGGTCTGAATGAACATCGGCACGTTCACTTCCGCGCCGGTTTCGACGATGGCTGGCTTGGTGCCGCTGGTGGCGCGATCGTCCTTGCTTGCCGGGCTGGTTTCGGTGACTTCGAGTTCGACGAAGGTCGGCAGCTCCACTTCGAGAATCGAGCCGTCATCGGCGAAGACAATATCGACGTTGATGCCGTCCTTGACAAATCGGGCCGCCGATCCGATGGCCACCTCCTGAACGTTGATCTGGTCGTAGGTGTCGGTATCCATCATGACGTAGTCGCTGCCGTCTCGATAGAGGTACTGATATTTTTTCCTCTCGGTGACGATGACGTCAACCTGCTCTGAGGCGCTGAAGCGGTACTCGACGTTGCGACCGGTCTTGAGGTTCTTCATGCTGGCCTGATAAAAGGCGCGAAGGTTGCCGGGCGTACGGTGAACAAGACTTTCGATGCTGTGCGGCACCCCATTCCAGCGGATGATGGCGCCTCGCGAAACGTTGCTGATTGAAACCATGACTTGACTTGCAGATAGCGATACAGAGCTGAGCCTGAATATCGAAGTTGAAAAGTTAAAAGACGCATAATATAATACAGGCGGGACTGAATAACAATGACCATCCAAGAGCCGCGCTGCATAAGGGATAAAAACAAATTGGATGTTTGTGGTTCAGTCTTTAAATTGAATAATTGTAGTAATTGGAACCAGGTAATCTGATTTTCCTCCAACGAATAAATCGTAAACTTCTTATGTCGAAAGCCGAGTTAGTAGAACAAATCGCAGAGCAGACCGGTTTGACCAAAGCTGATGCCGAAAAGGCCGTCAATGCATTCATCAATGTCGTGACATCAACTCTGAAGAGTGGAGATGATGTGACTTTGGTGGGATTTGGTACCTTCTCCACCGGTGACCGCGCTGAGCGTCAGGGTCGCAATCCCCAGACCGGCGAGTCCATCATGATCGCTGCCAAGAAGGTCGTGAAGTTCAAGCCAGGCAAAGCGCTGAAAGAAGAGGTCGGTAGCTGAGCCATTACTGGAGCGCAAGATATCATCATTCGATTTTTAAAAGTCCATCATTCGCCTGCGCAGTGATGGACTTTTGTTTAAGGAGCAAGAAGATTATGGCTGGCAAAGTAGTTCTCGATTTTGAAAAACCGCTCTATGAGCTCGAAGCGAAGCTCAACGAGATGCGGGTTTACCTGAAAAGCGGAGAGGTCGATTCCATGGCTGAAGGTCGCGCGGGCCTGCGCCGGGAGATCGAAGCCCTCGAGGCGAAGGTCGAATTGCTGCGCAAAACGATCTACAAGAATCTGACCCGCTGGCAGAAGGTGCAGTTGGCCCGTCACCCGGAACGCCCGTATACGCTCGATTACATCTACATGATGATGAAGGATTTCGTCGAGCTGTCGGGAGATCGCAATTTTGGCGACGACAAGGCGATCATTGGCGGTTTCGCACGAATCGAAGACGAGACTTCGGGATTTTCGCAAAGCGTGATGGTCATCGGCCACCAGAAAGGGCGCGACACCAAGACGAACCTTTACCGCAACTTCGGCATGGCGCAGCCCGAGGGTTACCGCAAGGCGCTCCGGCTCATGAAAATGGCAGAGAAGTTCCGCAAGCCGGTCATCACGCTGATCGACACGCCCGGCGCGTTTCCAGGCATCGAGGCCGAAGAGCGCGGACAGGCCGAGGCGATTGCAAGGAATCTCTACGAAATGGCCGCGCTGAAAGTGCCGGTAATCTGCGTCATCATCGGTGAGGGCGCCAGCGGTGGGGCGATTGGCATCGGCGTCGGCAACCGTATTCTCATGGCTGAAAACGCCTGGTACTCGGTCATTTCGCCGGAAAGCTGCTCGTCGATTCTCTGGCGAAGCTGGAACTTCAAGGAGCAGGCTGCCGAAGCGCTCAAACTGACGGCAGACGATCTGCTCTCGCAGGGCATCATCGACCGGATCGTGCAGGAGCCACTCGGCGGCGCTCACCATAACCCCGAAGCGATGGCCGCGACGCTCAAGTCGATCCTGATCGAGGAGCTGCAGGGGCTGTTGAAAAAAGATGTCTGCACGCTGGTGGACGAGCGAATCGCCAAGTTCTCGGGAATGGGCGTCTGGCAGGAGTAGGTGACAATGGATAATGCGTGCTGGAAAATTGATAATTTTCCAGCACGCAGGATAAAAAGCAGTCGCGACTTGTCGGAACTGCTTTTTTTATTGTGAGCGCAGTGGTCAATGCACTTGGTTCCGCGAATAAAAAAAGGCCCATCGAACGATGAGCCTTTTTTATATCTGTGGTATCGAGCGATTACCTGTCGTGCACAGGAATCGGCGTTGCCTCTTTGGTGATGGTCACTTTCGACTTGATCACGTCGTAGATTTTCTCCTTCAGGATCGTGTCGATGATGTAATCCTTGAACTCGCTGGAGTTGTAAGTTTCGAGCAGTGCTTCGACGGTGAACGAAGGCTCTTTTTCAGCCTCTTTCACGGCATAGGCTTTGATATCCTCGTCGGTCACTTCAAGATTGTTCTCCTTGGCGATCTTCTGGCTGACCAGGAGCCAGCGGGCGTGCTTTTCGGCATTCGGCTTCATGGTGTTGAAGAACTCGCGTTCGTCGAGACCTTTGGGGAACTGGCCGCCGATCTGGCGCTTGGCGTTTTCGAGCAGCATGTTCTGGAACTGGGCGACCATCGCTCTCGGCGTCGGCACCGGGTGCTCCTCGATGAACTTTGCCGAGATGGCTTCGAGCAGATCGTGCTCCGATTTGTCGGAGAAGTGCTGTACGATCTGCAAGCGGACATCGCCCTTGAAGTCTTCGACATTTTCGAAACGCTGCTGGCTGATCTCCTTGACCAGTTCGTCGTCAAGCTCAGGCAGTTCGAGGCGCTTGACCTCCTTGATTTCCACGCGGAAGCGGCTCGTTTCGCCACCCTCTTCCTTCGGCTCGATGGTCACATCGACCACATCACCGGCTTTCTTGCCTTCGAGTGCCACGCGGAACGGGTTGTCTGCCGGAAGATATTCGAGGTTGAAATGGTGGTTCTCGTTTTTCGAGCCTTCGACCGGATTGCCCTCGGCATCGAGCTTCGTGATGTCGCCAATGACCGTGTCGCCCTCGACGGCAGGTTCCTCGCTCGATACCATTGTGCCGTGGCCGCGGAGGATCAGCTTGATTTCACGATCGACATCCTCGTCGGTGACGGTGTACTCGGCCTGGGTGAAGGTGTAGGTGCTGATATCATTCAGCTCGAATTCTGGATGGATTTCGTAGGAGATGCGGATGGTCAGCTTGCCGTCCTCGAAGTTGAAGCTCTCGATCTGGGCGCGGCTGGCCGGGTTGATCTTCTCCTCATCGGCGATGGCGGCGAAATGCTTCGAAGCCATCTTTTCGGCGACGCCAGCTTCGATGGAGGGTCCGATCATGCGCTTGATCATGCCGATGGGCACGTGACCCGGGCGGAAGCCTTTGATTTTGACTGATCGGCGCGCTTCTTCGAGTTCAGAGTCGTATTCGGGCTGGTACTCCTCGGCAGTCAGAATGATTTCAAGTTCCTGCTCGGTTTCGCTGACATTCGTGATATTCTTTTGCAAGGCTCTTCGTGACCGGTTAAGTGTTGAAAAATGAAAGCTTCAATAATACGATTTTTTCGGCCTTTTTGAAAAATCGCTCGTTAAAGCATTGTGCTGTAACCGGATGCGCGTTCCGACAGCGTCGCGGCTTTATGCGGGCGGCTTGCAGTGATCAGCGCCCCGGCTTGTAAACCAGCGTCGAGAGCCGTTCGGGGATGCCAAGCGAGGCGGCGGCCATCGCCACCTCTTCAGCCGTCACCGCCTCGATCATCCCGGCCTTTTCGGCGGGCGAGAGGTATCGTCCGTAATAGAAAATATCCTGCGCGATGTTGGACATGCGGCGGGTCATCTTCTCCATGCCGAGGATCATCGAGCCGAGCATCTTCGATTTTGCCGCGATGATCTCCGCCGGATCGGGTTCCGTCAACAGGTTGCCGGAGAGCAGCTTGCCGATGGTGTCGAGCGTTTTGGCGGTTTTGCCCTTGTCCGTGCCAGCGTAAATGTTGAACGCCGTCAGCTCGTCGTAGAAGGCGACCGAGGAGTAGGCCTGATAGACGAGACCGCGCTTTTCGCGCAATTCGAGGTTCAGGATCGAACTCATGCCGCTCGACAGCATGGCGTTGAGCACCATGAAGCCCCAGAAGCGCCGGTCGTCTCGCGGGATGATCGTGCCGAGCAGAATCTGCGACTGGAAGACGCTCTTTTTCTGCGTCACGTTGAATGGCCGGTACGCCGAAGGATCGAAGAGTCGGCGCGTCGCCTGCTCCTCTGGCGCATCCTTCAGGTGGCCCAGAAACGAGTCGGCCAGCGCGGCGACTTCGGCGTGGTCGAGGTTGCCGACCGCCGTGACGATCATCTTCGACGGCGTGTAGTGGCGGCGCATGAAGCGTCTGATCCCTTCGACGCTGAGCCGCTCGACGCTCTCCTCGGTGCCAAGAATCGGCGTGCCGAGCGGATGGGCGGGAAAGGTACGGCGGTCGAAATCCTCGAAGATCAGCTCCTCCGGCGTATCGTTCACGCTGGCGATCTCTTCGAGCACCACCTCCTTCTCCTTGTCGATCTCGCCGGGCGGAAAGAGCGGATTGCAGCAGAGGTCGGCCAAGAGGTCGAAGGCGAGGTGCAGGTGCTCCCGGAGGCAGCGGACGCAGAGGCAGGTCTGCTCCTTGGTGGTCCAGGCATCGATGTAGCCGCCGGTCTGTTCGATGCAGCGAGCGATCTCGACGTAGTCCCGCTTCTGCGTGCCCTTGAAGAGCGCGTGCTCGATGAAGTGCGCCATCCCCTCCAATCCTTCCGGATCTTCGCGCGATCCGGCATCGATCCACAAACCGAGCGTGACGCTGTGCACGTAAGGGACAAGATTACTGACGATGCGCAGGCCGTTGGGCAGGGTTTCACTGTTGACGACGCCGGTCGAGAGACGTTCTTCAGGGGATGCGGCGTTGCCGCTGGAGGGCGATACGATGTTTTTTCTCACGATTGCGGATGGATTTGAGTGCAATGTAAGTTATTCTTCTTATAATCAAGTACAAATCGGCTCTGCGCCGCTTGGTACGGATTACACGCTCCCGATAGCCATCAGGAGCGTCAAAGCTCACGCAACGCTGAACAGGTTTTTCAGAGGCTCCATTTTTTCATGTCAGGCACACCGATTCTCATCACCGGCGCAACGGGTTATATAGGGGCACGGCTTCTGGTCGATCTGATCGAACGGTTTGGCGACGGCGTTCGCTGCCGGGTCACCGTTCGCGAGGGGTCGGACGCCTCGTATCTCCGCAATTTGCCGGTCGAGATCGTCAGGGCGGACATGCACGATCCTGTGGCCCTCAACGAGGCGGTCAAAGGCGCTGAGGTGGTCTTCCACTGCGCGGGCATGATCGCCTACACGCAAAATTATCGTCTCCGGCTCTACGACACCAACGTGCTCGGCACTCGCCACATCGTCGATGCCTGTATCGAGGCGGGCGTCAAGCGTCTCATTGCCACCAGCTCGATTGCCGCCGTCGGCTCGTCCGGCACCGGCAGCGTCGTCGAGGAGTCCAGCGAGCAAACCGCCTTCACCGAGTGGCAGCGCCACAACGTCTACATGGAGTCCAAGCACCTGTCGGAACTCGAATGCCGTCGCGGCGTTGCCGAGGGACTCGATGTGGTGATGGTCAATCCGGGCCTGGTGATCGGCAGGAGTCCCGAACCGGGGATGCCGGGCAGCAGCTCGAACGAGGTGCTGCAAATGATCTACGAAGGCCGTCTGCCGCTCTGTCCTGAAGGATCGACGGGATTCGTCGATCTGCGCGATGTCGCCGACGCCCATATCGCCGCCTGGCAGAAGGGGAAAGCGGGCGAGCGCTACATCATCGTCGGCGAGAATCTCTCGTTCCGTGAACTGTTCGACAGGATCGCCACGATGCCCGGCAGCCGCTCCGGCAAAGTGTTCGGTGTCGGCGGAGTCGCCGGAAAGCTGGCGGGAGTGGGCGGCGAACTCTGGTCGCTCGTGACGAAGCGGCCGTCGTTCATCAGCATCGAAAGCATCCGGCAAGCCGCACATTCGTCCCGCTACAGCAACCAGCGTTCGGTGCACGAGCTTGGCATATCGTACCGGCCATTCGACGAAACGCTTCGAAGCGCCATTTTGCAGTAACCGCAGTACCATACCATCATAAATTCAGAGCATACCCCTATGGAAAAAGAGAAACCGCAATCGCAACAGCAGTCGCAACCGACGGCTGATCCAGCCAAGCTCAAGCAGCTCAATCTGGCTATAGAGACTCTCGAAAAGCAGTTCGGCAAAGGCTCGATCATGCGCCTCGGCGACGATTCACCCGTCTTGCAGGTGCAGGCGATCTCCACCGGCTCGATGGCGCTCGACTACGCCCTCGGTGTCGGCGGTTTGCCACGAGGCCGCGTGACCGAAATATACGGTCCCGAGTCCTCCGGCAAGACCACCCTCGCGCTTCACGTCATCGCCGAAGCGCAGAAGGCTGGCGGCATCGCGGCCATCGTCGATGCGGAGCACGCCTTCGACCCGACCTACGCCCGCAAACTCGGCGTCGATATCAACGCGCTCCTCGTCAGCCAGCCCGAGTCGGGCGAGCAGGCGCTCTCCATCGTCGAGACGCTCGTGCGCAGCGGCGCGGTGGACATTGTCGTCATCGACTCCGTGGCGGCGCTCGTTCCGCAGGCCGAACTCGAAGGCGAGATGGGCGACAGCGTGGTCGGCCTCCAGGCGCGGCTCATGAGCCAGGCCTTGCGCAAGCTCACCGGCGCGATCTCCAAGTCGAGCAGCGTTTGCCTGTTCATCAATCAGCTTCGCGATAAGATCGGCGTGATGTACGGCAGCCCCGAAACCACCACAGGCGGCAAGGCGCTGAAGTTCTACTCCTCCGTGCGGCTCGACATCCGCAAGATCGCGCAGATCAAGGATGGCGAAGAGGTCGTTGGCAACCGCACCAAGGTGAAGGTGGTCAAGAACAAGGTCGCCCCGCCCTTCAAGTCCGCCGAGTTCGACATTCTCTACGGCGAAGGCATCTCGGTGCTGGGCGAACTGATCGACCTGGCCGTCGAGTTCGGCATCATCAAGAAGGCAGGCGCGTGGTTCAGCTATGGAACTGAAAAGCTCGGACAGGGGCGCGAAAACGTCAAAAAGATGCTGAAAGAGGACGAGACCCTGCGCAACACGATCCGCCAGCAGGTGCGCGAAACGCTGATCGCTCCCCCGGTCAAGTAAGGAACTCTCATGCGCATCGGAACCATCGACATCGACCACCCGATCATCCTCGCGCCAATGGAGGATGTGACCGACCGGGCCTTCCGTCAGCTCTGCAAGAAGCACGGGGCGGACATCGTTTACACCGAGTTCATCAGCGCTGAAGCGCTCCGGCGCGGCGCGGAGAAGTCGATCCGCAAGCTCGCTGTGGACGGCCACGAGCGTCCGGTGGCGGTGCAGATTTTCGGCAGCACGGTCGAGTCGATGGTCGAGGCGGCGGCGATTGCCGAAACCTACGAGCCGGACTATCTCGACATCAACTTCGGTTGCCCGGTCAAAAAGGTGGCCGGACGCGGCGCGGGTGCGGCCTTGCTGAAGGAGCCGGAGAAGCTCTCAGCCATCGCCTCGGCGGTGGTCAACGCCGTTTCGCTGCCGGTGACCGCCAAGACGCGCATCGGCTGGGATCACGACTCGATCAACATCACCGACACCGTGCGGCGGCTCGAAGACGCGGGCATCCGGGCGGTTGCGGTGCACGGACGCACGCGCAGCGACATGTACAAGGGGCGCGCCGACTGGAGCCGCATCGCCGAGGCGAAGCAGGCCTGCTCGATACCGGTGATCGCCAATGGCGACGTCTGGAACGCGGACGATGCCGTAGCCATGTTCGCCGAAACCGGCGCGGATGGCATCATGATCGGTCGCGGCTCCATCGGCAATCCGTTCATCTTCGAGCAGTCGAAAAGCCTGGTCAAAACGGGTCTGCGCCTTCCGGCTCCGACGTATCGGCAGCGGATACAGGTCGCCGCCGATCATCTTCGGCTCTCGCTGGAGTACAAGGGCGAGAAGCATGGTGTCCTTGAAATGCGCCGCCACTACTCGACCTACCTGAAAGGGTTGCCGGGTGTTTCGAAGGTGCGCAACCTTTTGGTGCGCGAACCCGATCCTGCGGTGATCGTCGAGCTGTTGCGTGGCTTTGAGGCCACGTGCGAGGCGCTCGACCGCGAGGGGCTTCTGAAAGAGGGCGGGGAGTTTCTGAACGACCATTCGCCCAGACTGGTATTAAACTACTAAACCATTATCAATC
>JAAXXD010000104.1 GCA_013334655.1 Chlorobaculum sp.
TAACGCTTGACGCAAGGCGAACATGAAAGCAGGCGCGGAAAAATCCTCCAGCACGACGCAAAGCGCCGTCAACAAGACGACCGCTTCGCCATTTTTCGCCCCGGCGCGGCAAAGCGCGTTCTTCGCTCCGTCCGTGCAGATGAAAATGGAGGTCAGCAAACCCGGCGATCCGCTCGAAAAAGAGGCTGACCATATGGCCGGAAAGGTGATGCGCATGGCCTCGCCCGCCCCGGCTCCAGCCCCGGCCAGAGAGGAAAAACTCCAGAGGCAGGGCGACGAAAAACTTCAGAGAAGCCCGGACGAAAAGCTCCAGAAAGCGCCTGAACCGGAGCTGAAACTTCAGAAGAAAGAGGAGGACAAACTCCAGAAAGCCTCGGTGCCTGAAAAGGAGATTCAGAAAAAAGAAGAAGAAAAGCTCCAGAAAGCTTCACAACCCGACGACAAACTTCAGAAAAAGGAGGACGACAAGCTTCAGCGCAAGGCGGCTGGCGGAGCCGGATCGTCGGCGTCAAGCGTTCAGTCGGCAATCTCGGGAAAGATGACCGGCGGCCAGCCGATGTCGAACGACGTGCGGAGCTTCATGGAGCCGCGCTTCAATGCCGACTTCAGCAGCGTGCGCATCCACAACGACCCGGAATCGGCCAGTCTGAACAACCAGCTCAGCGCCCGCGCCTTCACCCACAAGAACCACATCTTCTTTTCGCGCGACCAGTACCAGCCCGGCACGAGCGACGGCAAGCATTTGCTGGCTCACGAGCTGACGCACACCATCCAGCAGGGCCACGCCGTGCAGCGCGCTCCGCAGGTGAGCACGACCGCGACGCCCCCGCCGGTGCAGCGCCTCGGCATTCAGGACGCGCTCGACTACTTTGCCGACAAGGCGGCCAACATCCCCGGCTTCACGATGCTGACGGTCATCATCGGCTTCAACCCGATCAACCAGCGCAGCGTTGACCGCAGCGCCGCGAACATTCTGCGCGCGATGGTCGAAATGGTGCCGGGCGGCCACATGATTTCGCAGGCGCTCGACAACCACGGCATTTTCAACCGCGTCGGCGCGTGGGCCGAGCAGCAGTTCGCCACGCTCGGAGACATCGGCAGCGAGATCGTCGGCGGTCTGAGGCGCTTCATCGATTCCCTGAGCTGGACCGACATCTTCGACCTCGGCGGCGTGTGGGATCGCGCCAAATCGATCTTCACCGCTCCGATCAACCGCCTGATCTCGTTCGCCTCAAGCCTTGCGAGCCAGATTCTCGGCTTCATCCGGGAGGCGATTCTCAGGCCGCTCGCCGCTCTGGCGGAGGGCACGCGAGGGTACGACCTGCTCAAAGCGCTGCTCGGTCAGGATCCGATCACCGGCGAGGCCGTGCCAAGAACCGCCGACACGCTCATCGGCGGCTTCATGAAGCTGATCGGTCAGGAAGAAATCTGGGAGAACATCAAGAAAGGCAACGCCATTGCGCGCGCCTGGGCGTGGTTCCAGGGAGCGCTTGAGGGGCTGCTCGGCTTCGCACGGTCGATTCCGCAAAAGATCATCCAGACGATCACCTCGCTGACGATCATGGATCTGGTGACGGTGGTTGGAGCGTTCAGAAAGATTGTCGGCGCGTTCGTCGATATAGCGGGCAGCTTCATGAGCTGGGCGTTCGACCAGGTGCTGAGCCTGCTGGAAATCCTCTTCTCAGTGGTCGCGCCGGGGGTGATGCCCTACCTCAAGAAAGCGCAGGCGGCCTTCACGTCGATTCTCAAGAATCCCATCGGCTTCGTGGGCAACCTCGTGCAGGCTGGCAAGAAAGGGTTCCAGATGTTTGCGGGCAACATCATCGAGCACCTGAAAGCCGCGCTGATCAAGTGGCTGGTCGGGCCGCTGGCCGATGCCGGTGTGTACATCCCGAAATCGTTCAGCCTGATGGAGATCATCAAGCTGGTGCTCTCGGTGCTGGGGCTGACGTGGCAGAACATCCGCGCGAAGCTGGTGAAGATTATCCCTGAGCCGGTGCTGGTCGGGCTGGAGAAAACAGCGGGCATACTCGTGACGCTGGTCAAGGATGGCCCGGCGGCGGCGTGGGAGCAGATAAAGACGGAGCTGAGCGAGCTGAAGGATCAGCTCATCGCGCAGGTCACGCAGATGGTTTCGGTTGAAATTGTCAAGGCGGCGGTGATGAAGCTGGTGAGCATGCTGAACCCGGCGGGCGCGGTGATCCAGGCGATCATCGCGATCTACAACACGGTGACCTTCTTCATCGAAAAGATCAACCAGATCGCGGCAGTCGTGGCCTCGTTCATCGACTCCATTTCGGCGATAGCCGCCGGTCAGGTCGATGCGGCAGCGAAGAAGGTCGAAACAACGATGGCCAACACGCTGACCGTGGTGATCGCCTTCCTGGCGAAATTCGCCGGACTCGGCGGCATCCCGGCAAAACTCGTCGGCATCGTCAAAAAAATCCGCCAGCCCATCGACAGGGGTCTGGACAAGATTGTCGCCTGGCTGGGCAAGATGCTGGGGAAGATGAAAGCTGCGTTCTCGGAGTGGTGGAAAACCAGAAAACGCTTCAATGCCGGTAAAGAAACTCACGAAGTTTTTTTCAAAGGCGAAAAAAGCAGCGCAAGCCTGATGGTGGCCAGCAACCCGGAACTGGTCGAAACATTCATAGCAAAAAAGGAAGCAAACGCCATAACTCCCCAGGCAAAAACAGCGCTTGCTGCTGTCAAGGCGTCACTGGCCAAGATTAAAGACGAGATGAAAAAGAGCGAAGACAAGCAAAACGCAGCGCTGATAACCTCCGAATTCAATGCCATCGGCGGAAATCTGGCTGTGCTGATGTCTGGAGAAGACTGGGGATCGGAAGAAAATCCTGTGCTGCTCGACTATCCCAAACCGCGCTTGTCAGCTTACGCTCCGATCTACCTTGGCCCTCATGCCAGCGACTGGTTGCCCCAGACCACAGTCCTGCAACCGGCATTCGCGAGTTCCACGACCTCAACGCAAACATCCACGCAACTGTTCGGAAACGCCGTGACGCCTGCCGAGTGGAACTCGGTCGGCAAAAAGGTAAAGCAGTACTTGCCAACCGCTAAACAGTCGCTTCCGCATGGCGAGGATACCCTCGGCATTGACGCTCAAAATCAGGTGCAAGTCGGCCTTAAATTCAAATACACCCCGTCGAAAACCAAAGGCGGAACCAAGATCAACAAACTGCTCAAGCCTTACGGTTTCCGCCCTGGCAAAGATGGAATGGACGGCGATCATATCGTCGAAATCCAGTTGATCGGCCTTGACAAAGGAGATTATGTCGGCAACCTTTGGCCACTCCGAGCAACCGACAACAGGCACGGTCTTGCCCTTGCAGAGCAGAATATCGAATTGCCCGGCACTCCGAAACAAACAAAAAAACTCTCAGCGGCCTACGCTGAAAAAAGCGACCTGTGGATCATGGTCAAAAGCACAAAATAGCCTGAGTGACGTACCAACACATGCATAATCTTACCGCAAACATAGAATCCGCTCTTCAATGGCTGCACCAATGCCTGGCCGAAAGCCTGAAACGGGGCGAGAATGAAGCGTTCAAAACCCCGGCAGGCCCAATCGATCTCTATGACGAACAATTCGGCCTTTCAGGATTCATCGCCCGGCATGAACCATCGTTCATGGAGTTCATGATTCTTATGTTGTCCCTCGTCCCCCACATCCAGCCCGACTTCTTCAGCAAGATCATCGCCGAATACCTTCCCGACGGCGGGGACTTCCCGGAGTTTGGCGGCATTCGCGGGGTGAATCATCGCGGGCTTTTGCCGACCGGCGAGACGGCGCAGTTCGTCATTGGGGGCGACGATCTCGAAAAGCGGCTCAATGTGCAGCGCCTGCTTGGGCCGGAGCACTGGTTCGCGAAGGAGCACATTCTGTGGCTCGAACCGGTGCCGGAGGGCGAGCCGGTGATGAGTGGTCGCTTGACGCTGAACCCGGAGGTGGTCGAAGAGCTCACGCTCGGCACGGCGAGCAGGCCGCGTTTCAGCATGGAGTTTCCCGCCGAGCACATTGAAACCGCGATGGAGTGGAGCGACCTCGTCCTCCCGGCAACCACGCTCCAGCAGATCCGCGAAATCGAAAACTGGATCACCCACAACGACACGCTGCTCCGCGACTGGGGGATGCAAAAGCGCGTCAAACCCGGCTACCGCGCCCTCTTCTACGGCCCGCCCGGCACCGGCAAGACGCTCACCGCGACGCTGCTCGGAAAAGAGACCGGCAAGGATGTATTCCGCATCGACCTGTCACGCATCATCTCGAAATATATCGGCGAGACCGAAAAGAACCTCTCGCGCCTCTTCGACAAGGCGGACAGCAAGAACTGGATTCTCTTTTTCGACGAAGCCGACGCGCTCTTCGGCAAGCGCACCGACATCCGCGACGCGCACGACAAATACGCCAACCAGGAGACCGCCTATCTGTTGCAACGCATCGAGACCCACAACGGCCTCATCATCCTCGCCTCAAACCGGCGCGGCAATCTCGACGAAGCCTTTTCGCGGCGCTTCCAGAGCATCATCAACTTCCCGATGCCCAAGGCCGAAGACCGCCATACCCTCTGGCTGAACACCCTGCCCGAGCAACTGAAGACCGACGGCGAGATCGACTGGCGAGCCATCGCCGCACGGTACGAGCTGTCGGGCGCGAGCATCCTGAACATCGTGCACTACTGCGCCATCGAATCGCTCGCCGATCCATATCGAACGCTTGACGCCAAACGCCTCGAAAAAGCGATCATGCGGGAGTTCATCAAAGAGGGCAAAGTAGTATAATCCCGCAAACTCATCCGAAACGCTTCTCTTATTTGTTCCAAGAATCCCATAAGTCCCATGAACCAAACCCCCGCACCCACGAAACGAGCTGGCACAAGCATCATCCTCAGAAACAGCCGGAACGAAGTGCTGCTCTTCCTGCGGGACGAAAAACCGGAGATTCCCTACCCGAACATGTGGGATCTGCCCGGTGGACATGTGGAGAAAGGTGAAACGCCCGAAGAGACCATAGTGCGCGAGATGCTGGAGGAGATCGAAACCGACGTCTCCGCCTGCCGTCGCCACGCAGTCTACGACTTCCCCGACCGGATCGAATATATTTTTCTGATGGATTTTGAAGTCGCCTCAGAAACCATTCCGCTTCACGAAGGCCAGTGTTTGCGATGGTTTGCAGAACACGAGATTCCGTGGGACAACCTCGCCTTCGGCTTCGAGCTCGTGCTCGCAGATTATTTCGCTGGACGACAGCGGTGGGACGACGGCCGTGGGATTCAGCAATGAATACTGGCGATAGTCGGATCATGTAGAAATGATTTCGCTTTCTGAACAGTCGCGCTACATCGGGATGTATTTATGGTCATCTCGAAAAAGTCGTTAGTGATATAACATCTTGAAATATATCGAGTTAACTTCGATTAAGTCCTGAAATATCCGTATCTTGCGCAGTACCAATCAAACTGATCGTGCTGCGATGAAAAACATCAA
>JAAXXD010000105.1 GCA_013334655.1 Chlorobaculum sp.
CTTTCTTGTATCGGCCAACGAGGTCTTTGAGGTCATCGACCTGGAACTCGGTGTCGAGGTGGATGCCAAGCTCGTGCTTTTTCTGTTCGAGAATCTCTTCGAAGGGATCGATCTGCTTCTTGTCGGCGGGCTTGAGGTCGAGCACGACGTCGCCGTACATCGAGACGAAGCGGCGGTAGCAGTCCCAGGCGAAGCGGGCATTGCCCGATTTGCGGGCGAGGCCTTCGACGGTGATGTCGTTGAGACCGAGGTTGAGGATGGTGTCCATCATGCCGGGCATCGAGGCGCGTGCGCCGGAGCGGACGGAGACGAGGAGCGGGTTTTCGGGGTCGCCAAATTTTTTGCCGAGATAATCTTCAACTTTCTTGAGCGCGGCGGGAATGTCGGTTTCGAAGAGTTTTGCGGGGTAGGTTTTCTGGTGATCGTAGTAGTAGGTACAGACCTCTGTCGACAGGGTGAAGCCGGGAGGGACGGGCAGACCGATGTTGGCCATTTCGGCAAGGTTGGCCCCTTTGCCTCCGAGCAGGTTTTTCATGGATGCATCCCCTTCAGCTGAACCGCCAGCAAAACTGTAGATGTATTGCTTGGCTACGGCGGGCTCTTCGATCGCGTTAGAATTCGGCATGTTGCTAATTGTTGGTTAACCCGGAAAAACAGATAAATTCATTAAACAGTTAAAATACGTCTGCGGAAAATTACTTTTCCGAGTCGTCAATTTAACAGAAAAACCGTTCGGAAAAAACCGGGAAAAGCGTCCAAATTGTCAGTTTCATGGAGAGTTTAGCGGCTGTTTTCATTTTGCAGGTGCTGAGGATGTCGGTGCCCTATCTGTTCGCCTCCGTGGGGGCAGTTTTTTCGGAGCGGGGCGGCGTCATCAATCTCGCCCTCGAAGGGCTGATTCTGGTGGGCGCGTTCGGCGCGATGCTTGGCCAGCACCTGACCGGCTCGGCCTGGGCGGGGGTGGCGCTGGCGCTCGTGCTCGGCGTGACGATCGCGCTTCTGCACGCTTTCGTGACGGTCACGCTTCGGGCCGACCAGATCGTCAGCGGCATTGCAATCAATATTCTCGTCATGGGAGCAACCCGTTTCGGTCTCGGTCTGCTTTTCGGCAGCGCGATGAACTCGGCGCGGATTGCCGGGATGGAGGTCTCGATGCCGCTCTTCGATCCGCTGCTTCTCATCGCCGTGCTTTCCGTCGCTCTCGCGCAGTTCGCGCTGTTCCGGACGCCCTACGGCCTGCGGCTCCGTGCGGCGGGCGAGAGCGCCGAGGCGGTCGAGACGGCGGGCCTCAGCGTGCGCCGCCTGCGCTACTCCGGCGTGCTCATCTCCGGTGCCTTGGCCGCGCTGGGCGGCGCGTTCCTCGTCTTCCAGCAGCACAGCTTCACGGACAACATGTCCGCCGGGCGCGGCTACATCGCGCTGGCAGCGATGATCATCGGCAAGTGGTCGCCCGTCGGCGCGGCCCTCGCGAGTCTGCTCTTTGCCGCAACCGAGGCGCTCTCAATCTGGTTCCCCTCGGGCTGGCTGCCTTCGCAGTTCGTGCAGTCGCTGCCCTATGTCATTACGCTCTTGGTGCTGGCCGGTTTCGTCGGTAAGTCCACACCGCCAATAGAGGTCGGCGTGCCCTACGAGCCAAAGTAGGGGCAACCCTTACGGTTGCTCACAGGCATCTCTTACGCCAGTTCGAGCACTTTGGCGACCAGTTTATCGATGCCTTTGGCTATGTCGTTGATGCTTGGGCCGAGCATGTAGGCCGGGGTGGAGACGATCTTCGCGCCGTGGCTAACGATGATCTCTTCGACCGAAGCATCGAGGTGCTTCGCGCCCATCGCCGCGATGTCCGCTGCTGTCTGCGGGTCGCTGCCGATGGTCACTTCGACCCCTTCCGGGCCAAAAAGCTTTGCCGCGATGACCGGCGCGATGCAGAGAAAGCCGATCGGTTTTCCGTATTGACGGAATCGCGTGATCGCATCGGCGACTTCAGGAATCACTTCACAGCTCGCTCCGGTGAAGGCGTAATCGCTCAGGTTCTTTGCCGCGCCATAACCGCCGGGGATGATGAGGCCATCAAGGATCATCGCGTCAATCTCTTTCAGGTTCCGGATCGAACCGCGGGCAATCCGGGCCGATTCGACCAGCACGTTGCGGGTCTCGTTCTCCATCACTTCGCCCGTGAGATGGTTGATTACCTGACGCTGAGAAATGTCCGGCGCGAAGCAGACCGCCTCGGCCTGGGCCTTGTCGAGCGAAAGCAGGGTGAGCACCGCCTCGTGAATTTCCGTTCCGTCGTAGACGCCGCATCCCGAAAGAATGACTCCGATCTTTTTCATGCTGGTTCGGTTTTACGTTTGGGTGGTTGAGCTTTTCACAGTATGGTATGAAAAAAGCGACGCTTCTGAAACAGCAGGCTTGCCTGAACCGTTCATTAGTGAGAAAGAGGCTTCCTCTTTTGAGCTTTTCTGCGCCGGATTGCGGATAGGCTTTGGCGTGAGGCTCAAAGCCGCGCGTGCGGAAAGCTCGTGTTGAGAATAAATGTATCGGAAAACGATGCTTATTTATTAAATTCTAAGCCTGTTTTTCAATCCCGTTCCTGCCGGTCGAGGCAAAAAGCCGAGTGTGCCAGGCAGCAATGCCGGGCAATGTTCGTAACTTCCATCCATGTCAGCAGTTCCGGCGCGATGGCGTTTTGTGTTCTGGATTGTGACGAACAGGCGAGTTATACCCATGACATCGTGAATATATTTGAACCAATCTTTCAATTGTAATTGAGTGGCAAGACAACACAAGACTTCCAAACCACGTCCCTCGAAGAACAGGAAAAACAGAGCCGCACGGCATGACGGCGCGGAAAAGGTGCGGGCGAACGATCATATTCTCATCAACGAGTTTCTCTTCAGGCGCGGTGAAACGTCGCTCGGTGCCGAGATTATTTCATTTTTGACCGACCACGAGGGCGAGCGTTTTCGCTCGGTGGAGCTGGCCAAAAAGATGGGTTACGGCGAGTCACGCCAGCTTCCCGGATTCTGGTACGTACTGCACAAGTTGCAGGAGGATGGCGTCGTTGACAAGGACGGCGACCGCTGCTATGGCTGGGCCGGCCTGGAGGCCGATACCTACGAGGAGCATCTCATCGAGGGGCCTCACTTCCCGCAGCCCGGCAAGGAGCGCTACAAGGTCGATCAGACCTACCAGGGCAAGCTGACGACCCATCCGAACGGCTACGGATTCGTGGATATCGAGGGCTTCGACGACGATATTTTCATCGGCGCCGAGATGCTTGGCGAAGCGCTGCATCTCGACCAGGTCGAGGTGCTCGTCACCAAAGTGCCTGAAACCTACGTCTCCAAGCAGTCGCCACACCAGCGTTGCGAGGGACTTGTCGTCAACGTGATCCAGCGCAGACTCGTGACCGTGGTCGGCACGCTGCATCGCGAGAACCGCCGCTTCCTGCTCAAGCCCGATCAGCGCAAGCTTCTGCCCGAAATTCACATTCCACTCAAAGCCTCTAAAAAGGCGAAGGCCGGAGACAAGGTGCTCGCTGGCGATCTGGAGTTCATCAAGAATGGCACCATTCAGGCCAAGGTGATCGAGATTCTCGGCGCGGCGGGCGAGTCGCAGGTCGAGGTGAGCGCCATCGCGCGCGGCCTCGGCATCGACGAAACCTTCGACACGGAGCTGCTGAACTTCGCTGAAAATATCCGCGAGGAGATTACCGACGCCGATCTCAAAGATCGCCTCGATATTCGCGACAAGGTGGTCTTCACCATCGATCCGGTCGATGCGAAGGATTTCGACGACGCGCTCTCCATCGAAAAGGTTTCGAATGGCAACTACCGCGTGGGCGTGCATATCGCCGACGTGTCGCACTACGTGCCGGAAAATTCCGCGCTCGACAAAGAGGCGCACAAACGCGCCACCTCGGTTTACCTCGTTGACCGCGTGATTCCGATGCTGCCGTCGCGCCTCTCCGAAAAGGTGTGCAGTCTCAACCCCGGCGTGGATCGCATGGCCTTCTCGGTCTTCTTCAACATCACCGAGAGCGGCGAGGTCAAGAAGTTCGAGTTCCACAAGACGGTCATCCACTCCAAACGCCGCTTCACCTACGAGGATGTGCAGCAGATTCTCGACGCTGGCGAAGGCGACTACCTCGCAGAGTTGCAAGTGCTCGAAAAACTCAGCAAAACGCTCCGCGCCCAGCGCATGGAGTCGGGCGGCCTCGACTTCGAAACCGAGGAGGTGCGCTTCAGGCTTGGCAGCAAGGGCGAGCCGATCGAGGTGATCAAGAAGGAGCGGCTCGACAGCCACCGCCTTATCGAGGAGTTCATGCTGCTGGCCAACCGCACGGTGGCCGCTTACCTGACCTCGAAGTTCGCCGAAAACGCCAAAGCGCCGCATCCGGTGATCTACCGCGTGCACGGCGCGCCGCAGATGGAGCGGGTCACGGTGCTGGCCAATTTCGTGCGTAAGATCGGCTTCGACCTCAAGCTCGATCGCAAGGGCAAGGAGAGCGCCACGGTGTCATCCAAAGCGTTGCGCGAGCTGCTTCAGAAGGTGCACGGCACCAACGTTGAGTTCCTCGTCAACGAGCTGGTGCTGCGCTCCATGTCGAAGGCGGTCTATTCGCCGTCGAACGATGGCCACTTCGGCCTCGGCTTCGAGCACTACACCCACTTCACATCCCCGATCAGGCGTTACCCCGATCTCCTGGTACATCGCATGTTGTTCGAGTACGAGGCGTCGAGGAAAACCCGCAAGAAGATTTCGCCGGAGCGGATTGCCGCGATCACCAACACGCTCGGCTCGGTCTGCCAGATTTCCAACGAGCGCGAGAAGATCGCCACCGAAGCGGAGCGCGAATCGATCAAGCTCAAGCAGGTCGAGTACATGTCCGCGCATCTCGGCAACACCTACGCAGGCGTCATCACCGGCGCGACCGAGTACGGCATCTACGTGCGAATGGTCGATTTCGCCATCGAGGGGCTGGTGCACATGCGCAACCTCAAGGACGACTATTATGAATACGACGAGTCCACCTACTCGCTGGTAGGCAAACGCAAAAAACGGAAATTACAAATCGGCCAACGATTGAAAGTGAAGGTGCACGAAGTCGATATGACCAGAAGAACCATTGATCTCACGCTGGAGTGAGGTTGGGTTGGATTTGAGGGAGATTGTGATGAAAACCGGGCTGAGAAGTCCGGTTTTCTGCGTTATGATGGGGGGGGGGAGGAGGTAGAGGCGTTTACTCGTTTGTTAGGGTCTGCTGAATTAATATTAACTGATTATATAGCAATGATATAGGCAGTATATTGTGTATTTTTTGTGCAAGGAAATCTCCGTAACAGCCTCAAAATCCTTGCACTTCGAAAACGCCGATTTAT
>JAAXXD010000032.1 GCA_013334655.1 Chlorobaculum sp.
ATCCATGTTCATGGAAAGAAGGAGAGAAAAAGCACTGGTCTGCTGATTCTTTTCGACTGGGGAAGACAAACGTTTTCTCATTCCCTGTTTTCTGTTGTTCATCGCAAGATCGAACTCACCCCGACACGCTCTTAGCCGGTGACTGATGATCTGTCACGCATTCCGGCGATGAGCATCAGAAACAGAACCGCCGAAATAGCCGCCATGTCCGCGCCGAACCAAAAGGTCGCCGCCGGTGAGATCCTGTCCCACAACAATCCGGCGATGACGCTCGATGGCAGCGCTGCAATGCCGACCGCTCCAGCATAAATTCCGTAGGCCGTGCCTTTGAGTGAATCGGGTACGAGCGTTGCGAGAAACGCTTTCTGAATCCCCTCGGTCAAACCCATGAACACGCCGTACAGGCCGAACAGCAGCCAGGCGGCATGTGGAGTCGTCGCAAGAGCGAATCCGGCGTACAGCACTCCGAACAGCAGAAAACCGCTCAGAATCAGGCGCTTCTTGCCATATCTGTCGTCAGCGATCCCGGCGGGAATGGCCGTCAGGGAATAGATGAGATTGAAGAGGAGATACACCACCGGAATCGTCGCTGCAGGAATGCCGAGTTGCCCGGCTCTGAGGATCAGGAATGCATCGCTTGAATTGCCAAGCGCAAAGATCGCGACGATCAGAAAAAAGAATCGCGCCCGGCCACTGAAGCCGGAGAGGGATAGCTTCAGACTCTGCGACGGGCCGGATGGCGCGGCTTTTTTGCGCTCGGTAATGAAGAGCGCAATGATCAGGACAGCGAGAAGCCCCGGCACCATTGAAAGCCAGAAAAGCGGACGGTAGCCGCTGTGAAACACCTGCAAGCCGAGAAACGCGATTCCCGGCCCAGCAACAGCGCCCATCGTGTCCATGGAGCGGTGAAAGCTGAAGGCTCTGCCAAGGCTGGACTCCTCGGTTGATTCCGCGATGATGGCGTCACGCGGCGCGGTGCGGACGCCTTTGCCGAATCGATCGACAAGCCGCGAGGCGAGCACCTGCGGCCAGCTCCCGGCGGTCGCGACAAGCGGACGGCTCAAGGTAGACACCGCATATCCGGCAAGCATGAGTCCTTTGCGTTTTCCCAGCCGGTCGGAAATCCAGCCCGAAAACACCTTGATGAGGCTTGCCATCGACTCGGCGCTTCCCTCGATCAGCCCGATCATCGACTTGTTCACCCCCAACACGCTCGACAGAAACAGCGGAACGAGCGGATAGATCATCTCCGAACTCACGTCCATGAAAAAACTGACCAGCCCGGCCAGAAAGACGTTCCGGCTCAAGCCGAAAAAGCGCTTTTCCCGCTCCATCTCCGTCCGTTTTGGTTTGACGATTACGGTATTCCTTTAACTCTGCAAACAAGCAAACAACCGACACAAATCCATCAGCACCGGTTTCCGCTGCATAAGCTGACTGAGCGAACAGTTCGCCAAGCATCCCATCCGAAAGCATAACGCCAACAGCCACATAACCATAACGTTTCATAATCATCACTCCTTGTAGATTGAATTATCAACGCGATCATCCGCGTCAGGAGTAATAGTAGGAAGTGAGAGTTAGGGGGGAATTAGGATGAGTGGGGGCGGAAGGACGTGGAGTCGGGCGACGCCTTCGGCTTCCCAAATCTTTTTCAGAGATTGGATGAATTTCCTTCGTTATGGTCTTTTTTGAGGGTCTTGTCTGCTGTCGAAAACGGAATGAACAATTATCTCATCACCTTCAATGGAGTAGAAAATGATAAATGGGAAACGTCTGACAAGACAACCTCGAAATTGCGAATAATATTTCCGATAAAGCTCTGGGGTTTGCGCGATTGATTTAATTGCCACTTCGACGCAGTCAAGAAACTCAAACCCCAAACCTCTGCGTTGCTTTTCATACCATGCCATAGCGATATCAAGGTCTTCTTTAGACCTTTCTGTATAACGCATCTTCATTTGTATTTTTCGCGCAACTCTTCATGAACTCGATGCCAATCATGAAGTTCAAGGTTCCCTTCTTGGTATTCTTTATACCTCCTACTCAGTTCCTCTTTTTGCCATTCCTGCAGAGTAAGTTCTGAATTACTGGCAGCAATCGAATCCCACAAATCTTCAACGAGAAGCAGTTTTTCCGATAATTCTAAACTTTCAATTTCAATTTTTATTTGTTCGGTTCTCATTTGTATCACCTTTTTTCAGTTGTATTTAAAAAATAACACTAATATTAATCGATGAAAACGCTCTAACAATCAAATTGCACATGCAATTTAGGCGAAAGGTTGCTTATGTCTCTTCAACTTCATCTTTGACTCCGAGCCTGATGGCATATCCGACCAAATTACACGATTGGTTATTTCTTTCAAGGCACATCGAAAAGGCCTTATTCACTTCATAGCCCGACTCACGAATTTTATTCAAGAGCTTATTCCATTCCTTATGAACTGAATAGTTTTCAGGTAATGGATATGCTATTACCAATACACTGCTTTTGGCATTAGACGGAAGTCTCCGCAATTTCGAAACATCTTGAATGATGCCATTAATTTGGTCAGTGATCGGTCGGGTATGGTAGTTGGCGAACCCTTGGCAATAGTTGGTCACACATAACTTCAGTTCAAGCCATTCTTCTGATGCTCCATGGTAAAAATCGCACCGCTCTTGAGAGTCAGGATACGCTTGCTCAATTTGAAGCGATGGGAACTCCTCTTGAAGTTCCGCCAGTAATTCTAGTTGCAGCCAACCCTCAAATCTTGCTCGTTCCGATGCCAAGCGCGAGATGAGGGAAAAGCGACGATGCAAAATCGTCGATGATCTATCTGAGATGAGTTGAGCAAGCATTATCGGAAAAACTAACAATGTTCAGACTAATCTGCTTCATCCAGAAAAAGGAGGCCGCAGCTTTTCTAAATCTAATCAACATTCGCAGTTCGTCAAAAATCCAGCTCTGACCTCGATTCCCCGCCTCCAGTCTTTGCAATCCGTTCGCAATCTCTCAAGTCTTACCAATGACGGCCAGATGCGCTCGCTATGAGAGTCAACGGACCGACGCCGACCGGCAGAAGTTGGCAAGCGAATGTGTCTGATCATGCGCTCGCTACGGAACAATGTGAAATGACAACCCCCCAGCTGGTCTTCTATCGAGCTGGCTGGCTGCTTTTCGATCCAGCTCCTGGAACTCCTCATCCAGTCGGGAGAATTCCTTATCTTGTTGCACTAATAACAGTTAAAGCCACAGAGCCATCAAATAATCAAGAGCATCAAAGCGTTTTTTGCAGACCCAGGCATTAGTGTCGTGTCAATAGTAAACAGTCGTGAATCCCCTGTCATTGCGAGGAGCATCGCGACGTGGCAATCCATGCAGAGTCGGCGAAGGCAGTAAGGATGGATCGCCACGTCCCGAACTGTCGGGACTCGCGATGACGAATCCTCGTTATTCGAAGGGCGAACTGCAACAATCATCCGTCATTTTCGTCTTGACAGATCATTATCTCAGTTGGCGAACTTTTTGGACTCGCGCAGATTTAGCGTTTTACTTACCTTCTGGAAAAGGGCAAAGCCTGAAAATTGCTTATTTATTGACACTATGTTCAAATTCATTCTTCTTCTGGTTGTTTTGTGGCTGGCGCTTCGCCTCGTGGGGCGAATTATAGGGTTGACCTCTTTTACCGTCAGGCGGGATGAACGCCCGTCGAGCCGCGCCTCGTCGTTCTCTTCGTCACGCAGGCGGGAGGCGGTCGAGGAGGCGGAGTTCGAGGTGATCGACAGTCACATCAAGGAAAAAGAGTGACCGGTTTGCTGAAAGCGCATCGAATTGGTTGACTTGTCCCCCCATTTTTTGTACATTGAGGCTCACTGGAGCACTGGCCTGTGGAAAAGCAAGTTTTCTGAGAGTGGGGTATCCCCACTTTTTTGTTTTTGGAAAATCGAGTGAGTGGATGAACGCGATGATTGACGATTTGATACAGAAGGCGATTGCCGAGTCGATCGCTGAACTTTCCGCCGCAACCGGCGATGAGATGTACGTTGTCGAAGCGGCCATTCGCGGCGGCGGCAGGAAAATCGAGCTGACTGTCGAAACCGACAAAGGGATCGTCATCGATCAGTGCGCCAAACTGAGCCGGGCCATCCGGGCGCGTCTCGAAGCGTGCCAGGAGCATCTCATGCTGGCGGAGGGAGATTTCGATCTCCTCGTTTCGTCTCCCGGCATCGGTGAGCCGGTCAGGGTGAAGAGGCAGTATCTGCGGCATCTGGGACGTTTGGTTCGCGTCAATTATCTGGATGAAGAGCGTCAACCGAAGGAGATTATGGGTCGCCTGCTCGAAGCCGCCGTCAGCGCGGAAGTCGAGGCTCCGTCGATCACCATCGAGGCCGTCATGGCGGGCAAGAAAAAGAGAACCGCCGGAGAAGCACCGGTGACCATCCCTCTTGCCGATGTCGTCAAGGCGGTGGTGCAGACCGGTTTGTAAGTCATAGTTCCGAGAAGTTCAAGAACGAATCGCAGACTATTCTATAAAAAAAAGATCACACAGCGATGCCAAGAAAGCAGCTAAAGGGTGAAACTCATGATCAGAAGGCGCAGATTGCCAGCGCTTTCGGCGAAATCGAGCAGTCGAAGATCTTTCTGGACAAGCGCTCCGAAAGCGCCGCGGTCAAGATGGACATTGCCGACCTGCTCAAGGAGATCATCCAGAAACAGCTCAGGAAAGATTACGATCCAGAGGTGGAGTCCAATATCTTCATCAATCCGGAGCGTGGCGATTTCGAGGTGTATATACTTAAGAAAATCGTCAAGGAGGTCGATCTTCCGACCATCGAAATCGGCATCGACGAGGTGCGCGGTATCGATGAATCGCTCGAACTCGGCGACTTTTACGAAGAGGGGCCGATCAAGCTCGACGACTACCTGACCCGCAAGTCGATACAGATCATCAAACAGTCGGTACAGAAAAAGGTGCGCGACCTGGAGCGCATGGCTGTCTATGAGGATTGCCTCGAAAAGGTTGGCGAGGTGGTAGCTGGCGAGGTGTACCAGGTCAGGTCGAACGAGGTGATCTTCACCTATAACACCTCCAAGGATCACCGCGTCGAGCTGGTGCTGCCGAAGTCGGAGATGATGAAGAAGGACAATCCGCGCCGCACGCCGCGCATGAAGCTCTACGTCAAGCGCATCGAGCGAGAGAGGGTCAAGACGCGCCTCGATGACGGCACGGTAGAGGAGCGCGAAAAGCCGGATGGCGGCATGAAGGTGATCGTCTCTCGCGTTGACGACCGCTTCCTCTACAAGCTTTTCGAAAGCGAGGTGCCGGAGATTCTCGACGGTCTGATCGTCATCAAGGGTATCGCCCGCGTTCCGGGTGAACGCGCCAAGGTGGCCGTCGAATCGACCAGCACGAGGATTGATCCGGTCGGCGCGACGGTCGGCTATCGGGGCAAGCGCATCCAGAGCATCGTCAAGGAGCTGAACAACGAGAATATCGACGTCATCTACTACACCGACGAGCCGCAGGTTTTCATCGCCCGCGCGCTTCAGCCCGCCAAGATCGACCCCATGACCGTGCATGCCGACATGAAGAGCCGCAAGGCGCGCGTCATGCTCAAGCCCGACCAGATCAAGTACGCCATCGGCAAGAATGGCAATAACATCCATCTGGCCGAGAAGCTGACCGGCTACGAAATCGACGTCTATCGCGACGTGATCGACAAATCGCTCGAAGATCCGAACGACATCGACATCATCGAGTTCCGCGAGGAGTTCGGCGACGACATGATCTACCAGTTGCTCGACGGCGGTCTCGACACGGCCAAGAAGATTCTGAAGGCGGGGGTCGAAAAGATCGAGGAGGCGCTGGTCGGCACGCAGAAAACCGAAGAGCTGTTTGCATTTCCCAAAGGACGCAACAAAACCGTCAAGCCGCGCGAACGCAGGATTACCGACGAGGAGAAGCGCTACTGGAAGAAGATTGCCGAGACGATTTACCGCACGGTGCGCGAGCAGTTCAACGAGGAGGATTTCAAGGCGCTGCTCGACGACAGCCACGAAAGGCTGCTCATGGGCGATCTCATGAATACGGAAGAGCGCGCCATGGACGAGAGTCCGGAGCCGGAAGAGCGTCACGACGAAGAAGAAACAAACTGAGAATTACCACGGGATTTCATGCAGGCGTCAGGGCGGCGGATTGCGGCGGAATTCCGGCAAGAGGATAATCATCCAGGAGAGGCCAATGGCTATCGAGGAACAGCAGATAAGATACCGCATCAGTGATATTGCCAGGGAGCTGCAGGTCAGCCCCCAGGAGGTCCTGCACTTCGTGAAGCAGGAAGGGGGCAAGGTGGCCTCTACCTCCTCGATGGTCGGGGAGGAGATGCGCGCCATGATTTTCGGCAATTTCAGCCAGGAGAAGAAGCAGGTTGACGAGACCCGCAAGATCAGGGCTGAAAAGCAGAAACGCCTGACCAGGCTCGAAGAGCAGTCGCGCAAAGCTTACGAAAAGGAGCAGCAGCTCAAGGAGAGCCTGAGCAGCGCTCCGCCGCCCGCGCCCGTCGTAGCGCATGTGCCTGAACTGAAATTCGAGGCCCCTCCGGAAGTCGTAAAGTCCGTTGCCGCCGCGCCGCCGCCCGCCGCGCCTCAGGCCGCTCCCAAGCCTGCGCCCGTTGCCGAGCCTGTCGTGTCTGCCGAGTTGCCCGTCGCTCCCGAGCCGGTCGCCGAGCCGGTCGCCGAAGCGCCCGTTGCCGCGCCTGCCGAACCTGTCGTCGAAGTGACGCCCGTGGCTGAAGCCGAGTCGGCCCCCGAGTCGGAGCCGGTCGTGGAAATCACTGAACCTGAAGGGTTTACGCCTCTGGTGCAGACTCTTCCCGAGTCGATGCTGGCCTATGAAGAGCCGCAGAAGATCGGCGGCCTGACCGTGCTTGGCACGATCGACGTCATGACCGAGGCGGAGCGCAAAAAGAAGTCCCGCAAGAAGAGCTTCCGCGAAAGCGCCGTCGAACTCAAGGGCGAGTTCGAGAATGTGGCGACGACCGGCAAGGAAGAGGGGGAGGCGACTAAGAAAAAAGTTGCAAAAGCGCCCGCCGCCGAAGGTGAAACCAAGGCGGCTGCCGGAGAGGATACCGCAGCTAGCAAGAAAAAGAAAGGCAAGAAGAAAAAGAAGGTCGAGGTTGACGACAAGGTCATCTCCAAAAATATAAAGAGCACCATCAGCGGCATGGACGAAGGCAGTTCGTCCGGTTCCCGCCAGAAGTTCCGCAAGATGCGCCGCATGGAGCGCGAACGTGAATACGAGGAGGCCGAGGCGATGCGCGAGGCCGAAAAGAGCCTCGTGCGCGTGACCGAGTACGCCTCGCCTCACGAGCTGGCCGAACTGATGGGACTGACCGCCAAGGAGATCATCCAGAAGTGCTTCTCGATGGGCAAGTTCGTGACGATCAACCAGCGTCTCGACAAGGAGACCATCGAGCTGATCGGACTCGAATTCGGCTTCGAGGCCGAGTTCATCTCCGAGATCGAGGCCACTTCGACCGTCGTGCAGATCGACAACGAAGAGGATATGCAGATTCGTCCGCCGGTGGTCACCATCATGGGTCACGTCGATCACGGCAAAACCTCGCTACTCGACTACATCCGCCGCAGTAACGTGGTGGCTGGTGAATCGGGCGGCATCACCCAGCACATCGGTGCGTACGAAGTGTCGCTCGATGGCGGTCGCCACATCACCTTCCTCGACACGCCGGGTCACGAAGCCTTCACCGCCATGCGTGCCCGCGGTGCGCAGGTGACCGACATCGTCATCCTCGTCGTGGCCGCCGACGACAGCGTCATGCCGCAGACCATCGAGGCGATCAACCACGCCAAGGCGGCGGGGGTGCCGATTGTCGTGGCGCTCAACAAGATTGACAAGGCGGAGGCCAACGTCGAGAAGATCAAGACACAGCTCTCCGAAGCGGGCGTGATGGTCGAAGATTGGGGCGGCGAGTGCCAGTGCCAGGAGATTTCGGCCAAAAAGGGTCTGAACATCAAGGAGCTGATGGACAAGGTGCTGACCGAGGCGGAAATCCGCGAGCTGAAGGGCAACTATTCGAGAGAGATTCCCGCCACCGGCATCATCGTCGAATCCGAGCTCGACAAAGGCAAGGGCGTGGTTTCGACCGTGCTTGTGCAGCGAGGCTTCCTGAAGGTTGGCGATCCGTTCGTGGCCGGCAACACGATGGGCAAGGTGCGAGCGCTTATGGACGAGCGTGGCAAACGCATTCACGAGGCCGGTCCATCCACACCGGTGCGCGTGCTCGGTTTTGAGGATATGCCGCAGTCCGGCGACGCCCTGACGGTGATGGAGTCCGACCGCGAGGCGCGCGACGTGGCCCAGAAGCGCCAGGTGATCCGCCGCGAGCACGAGTTCCGCCGCAGCACCCGCGTCAAGCTCGACAGCATTGCCCGCCAGATCAAGGAGGGTCTGAAGAAGGAGCTGAGCGTCATCATCAAGGCAGATACCGACGGCTCGATCCAGGCGCTCGCCGACGGCCTCATGAAGATTCACAACGAAGAGGTGAAGGTGCAGATCATCCACCAGGGCGTCGGTCAGATCACCGAAACCGACGTGCTGCTCGCCGCCGCTTCGGACGCGATCATCATCGGCTTCAGGGTGCGCCCGAACGTCAATGCCAAGCGGCTTGCCGAAAAGGAAGACCTCGACGTGCGCTTCTACAGCGTCATTTACCACGTGCTCGAAGATGTGGAGAAGGCGCTCGAAGGCATGTTGTCGCCCGAACTGCACGAGGAGAGCCTCGGCTCGATCGAAATCCGCCAGGTCTTCAGGGTGCCGAAGGTGGGCAACGTCGGCGGCGCTTACGTGCTGGAGGGCAAGGTGCCGCGCGACTCGAAGGTGCGCCTCCTGCGCGACGGTGTGCAGATTTTCGAAGGCCAGCTCGATTCGCTCAAGCGCTTCAGGGACGACGTCAAGGAGGTCGATGCCGGCTACGAGTGCGGCGTCAGCCTCAAAGGCTACGACGATATCAAGGTGGGCGACGTGATCGAGGCCTACAAGATCGTCGAGAAGAAACGCAAGCTCTGAGCCGGAAGGAGAGTCGTCATGTCGATACGAACCGACAAAGTCTCCTCCCTGTTGCAGCGGGAGTTGAGCGCGATTTTCGAGAAGGAGCTGCCGAGAAGCGGTCCCCTGGTGACTGTGACCGAGGTGAAGATCACCGCCGATCTCGGTATCGCCAGAGTCTACATCTCTGTGATCGGCTCCGAGGAGCAGCGCACGGAGGTGATGGAGTATCTGCACAACGAAAACAAGATGATCCGCAAGACGCTCTCGTCGAAAATCCGCCACCAGTTCCGGCGTATTCCAGAACTCGAATTCTACGAGGATCGTCTTTTCGAACAGGCCAACCGGATTGAGCAACTGCTCAAATCGGTCAAGCCTGCACGGGATGAAGAGCAGCAGTAACCCGCATCGTCCGCAACCGGGATCACGATGACCGAACAGCTCCGCAGGCCCATCCTGAGCGAGGAGGGAGATTATCTGCTGGTTGATAAACCGCTCGACTGGACATCGTTCGATGTGGTGGCCAAGATTCGCGGTGCCTACAAGCGGAGCGGCGCCAAGCGAAAGGTCGGTCACTGCGGTACGCTCGATCCAAAGGCGACGGGCCTCTTGATCCTCGCCACGGGTCGCAAGACCAAGAGCATCTCATCGCTCGAAATTCTCGACAAGGCATACGAAGGGGTCATCAAGCTCGGGGCCAAAACAGCGAGTCACGACACGGAGTCCGAGGAGTATGACATTCGCGACGTGTCGCATCTCGACCAACGAGCCATTCGCGCCGCTGCCGCCTCGATGGTGGGCGAGCGGATGCAGCAGCCTCCGATGCACTCGGCGGTGTGGCACAACGGCCAGCGCCTCTACGAACTGGCGCGGCGGGGCCACGAGGTGAAGGAGCGCAAGTCGCGCCAGATCGAGATTCACCAGTTCGAGATCACCGAAGTGTCGCTGCCATTTGTCCGCTTTTTCATCAAAGTTTCCAAGGGCGCCTATATCCGGGTGATCGCGCACGAGCTGGGCGAACAGCTCGGCGTCGGCGGCTATCTCTCCGAGCTGAAACGGGTCGCCATCGGAGAGTTTCAGCTTTCGGAGGCGGCGAGCGTCAGCGAGATCGTTGACGAAATAGGCCGTGCTGCCGCTCCGGCCATCGAAGAGTAAAACAGCAGAGGTATGCGCGTCGTAGTATTTGAGGGCGATACGGTTCTCGATTCCGCCACCGGAGCGCCGGTCGAGCTGATGGCCGAGCCGTCGGCCATCACCATTGGCTCCTTCGACGGACTGCATGTTGGCCACCGGCAGATCATCGGCTCGATGACCTGCCATGCCCGCGAACTTGGCCTCAGAAGCGTCGTCGTGACCTTCGAACCCCATCCGCGGCTCGTGCTCGACCGCAGCTCCGATTGTCCCGTGCGACTCCTCACCACCTACGAAGAGAAGATCGCGCTGTTTGGAACGATGTCCATCGACCTGCTCTTCGTGGTAAGTTTCGACCGCGAGTTCGCCTCGAAAAGCTCCGAAGTGTTCATCCGCGAGGTGCTGGTTGGGTTGCTTGGCGCACGCCACATCACCGTCGGCTACGATCACGGCTTCGGCAGCAAGAGGAGCGGCAGCGAAGAGACGCTGCTCGCGCTCGGCGCGGAGTGCGGCTTCAGCGTCGATGTGGTGGGCGAGGTGATCGTCTCGGGTTCACCGGTATCGAGCACGCGAATCCGCCGCCTGCTCGATGCGAGTCAAATTCGCGAGGCCAACGAGTGCCTTGGCGCGCCATACTCGATCAGCGGCACGGTGGTCGAGGGCGACAAGCTTGGCCGCACCATCGGCTTCCCGACGATCAACCTCGCTCTTCCCCAGCGGTGCAAGATGCTTCCCGCCTGCGGAGTTTATGTAGCCAGCGTGGAGATCGACGGCGAGGAGTATCCGGCCATGATGAACATCGGACGCCGCCCGACGGTCGCCGAGGATGGCGAGGTGCGGGTCGAGGCGCACATCATCGGATTTTCAGGGAATCTTTACGAGAGATTCCTGATTCTACGGATGCACGACTTCATCCGGGCTGAGCAGCGTTTCGCCTCAATCGACGAACTGAAGGCGCAGCTTGAGATCGATAAAAAAGTAGCGGGATTCTACAAGAAATAATCTTATATTAAAAACCATTTTTTATTTCGTTATAATTAACACTTCATACAAGAAACCATCATGGGTCTGACAAAAGAACACAAAACCGAGATTATTACGAAGTTTGGTGATTCTGCGACGGATACCGGTAAAGCGGAAGTGCAGGTTGCCCTGTTCAGCCGCCGGATCACCGATCTGACCGGTCATCTTCAGCAGCATCCCAAAGACAAGCACTCACGCCGCGGCCTGATGATGCTGGTCGGCAAGCGCAAGCGCGTGCTGAACTACCTGAAGAAAGTCGATATCGAACGCTACCGCAAGGTGCTCGCCGACCTCGAACTGCGTAAATGATTGGTTGATACTGTTTGCCGGAGTCTGCGGAGAAGTCTCTCCGCAGGCATCTTCATGAATGTTTAGATGGTAAAGGTATGTTGGAAAGCATGACCGGATACGGCAGCGCCGAACGCTCGGACAAGGGTATGAAGGTGCTGGTCGAACTTCGTTCGGTCAACAACCGTTTTGCCGAAATCGGAGTCAAGCTGCCACGGCAGTTGCTGTCATGGGAGCTGGAGGTCAGGGAACAGATACGCTCCACGTTTCAGCGCGGCAAGATTTCAGCGTTCGTCCAGCTTCAGCTTGAAGAGGCTGAGCAGTTGCCCGTGACGGTAAACCCTTCGAAAGTAAGGGCCTACAAGTCTCTTCTCGAAACCGTGCGTCATGAGGCGAACATTGAAGCGCCGGTGACGCTCGATCACGTGCTTCGTTTTTCGGAGATTTTCGAGTCGGATCATACCATACTGGAGCATCCCGACGAAATCTGGCCCATCGCCCAATCGGCGCTTGTCGAGGCTATTGGCCATCTCAAGGAGATGCGCCAGAAAGAGGGCGAGGAGCTTGCCAATGATTTCAAGGCGAGGATCGACGAGATCGAACGCACGATCAGGGAGATCAAGGAGATTGCTGCCGGTAATCTCGAAACGATCCGCAAACGGCTGGCCGCCAAAATCAGCGTCATTGCCGGACGCGACATCGAATACAGCAAGGATCGGCTCGAAATGGAGATCGTCATGGCCGCCGAGCGGCTCGACATTACCGAGGAGTGCATCCGCTTCAACAGTCACAACAAGTTTTTCATCGAAGAGCTGAACAACAGTTCGAGCGGCTCGGGCCGCAAGCTCAATTTCCTCCTGCAGGAGCAGCTCCGCGAGGCGAACACCATTGCGTCGAAGTCGCAGAACGCCGACATTTCGCAGAAGGTGGTGCACATCAAGGAGGAGCTCGAAAAGGTCAGGGAGCAGTTGCAAAACATCGAGTGAGCCTATGAGCACGGAACAGCTTTCGGGTCATGGTCGGTTGATCGTCTTTTCAGCACCCTCCGGCACCGGAAAATCGACGGTTGCCAAACTCGTGATGGAACGCCTCGGCTCGCTCGAATTTTCGGTTTCAGCCACGACCCGCCAGATGCGCTCAGGCGAGCGCGACGGCGTCGATTACCACTTCCTGAGCCGCGAAGCATTCGAGCAGAAGATCGCCGAGAACGGCTTCATCGAACATGAATTCTTTTTTGGTAACTTTTACGGAACGCTTCTCGATAAAACCACGGAGGCGATCGAGGCGGGACGAAACCTGCTTTTCGATCTCGATGTGAAGGGAGCGCTGAATCTCAAAAAAATTTTCGGAGAACGGGCGCTGCTCGTTTTTCTCAAACCCCCGAGCATGGAGGAGCTTGCCCGACGTTTGCAGTCACGCGAGAGCGAGAGCGCCGAAGCGCTGAAAACGCGCCTCGAACGGGCGGAGATGGAGCTTTCCCATGCCGATGCATTCGATTTTGTCGTGGTCAATGACGATCTCGGGCGTACCGTCGATGCGGTTGCCTCCCGGATCGCCGAGTTTCTTCCACAATCATAACGCACTATTGCAATGTCGGTCAAACCAGTAGATTTGAACAAGCTCAGAAGTACGCATGAAAACCTCTATGAAACCGTTGTCGCCATTTCCAAGAAAGCGAGGGAGATTCACGAAGAGGAGCGCGCCGAGCTGGAAGAGCGCTTGCTGCCGTACAAGGAGATGATCCGCAATCCCGCTTCGGAGTCCGAATCGGAAAAGGTGTTTCCCGAGCAGATCGCCATCAGCGTCGAGTTCGAGTGCCGTGAAAAACCGTCGCAGCAGGCTGTCGCGCAGTATTTCGATCAGCAGTACGACTATGTTCTCGAAAAAACTCCTGAAAACAGGGCAGTGGAGGCAGAGGATGAAGATGAATCTGACGGGGATTAACCAGATCACGCTCCGGGTCAACGACGTCCGGCTGGCCGAGGATTTCTATGCCGGAATTCTCGGCTTCCGGGTGGAGCATCGCGCCGGGGCGAACATCTCGTATCTCCGGCTCAATTCCGATATGCTTGTGCTGGTCAAGGCGGAGACGCCCGGCACGGCTGACGCTCGTGATATTCGCGTGGATCACTTCGGCTTCAGACTGGCCTCGGACGCCGAGGTTGACGAGGCTGCCGTCTATCTCGACGATCGCGGCGTGCATCTGGTCACCCGGCCTGCGCATCGCCGCGAAGGTCGCGCTTTTTTCGTGATGGATCCGGATGGCAACCTGATCGAATTTTACTCCATGACCGCGACCGGCTTGCAGCCGCCGTCGGAAATTATCGATACCCGCACGGCGAGTGCCATCGCGACCGATTCGCGCCGCGAGGCCGTTGCCGAAGGCGAGGTCAAAAAGACGAGACGTTCGAGGAAGTAAGCCAGGTTTCGCCGTTTTTTCGTTCCCCAACACTTCGACGGTAGAACAGCCATGCATATCGGTGTCCTGACCGGAGGCGGCGACGCCCCAGGTATCAACGCATGTATCAAGACCATCGTGACGATCAGCGCCGAGAAGGGGTACCGGGTGACCGGTATCCGGCGGGGCTGGAACGGCCTTTTGGCGTTCGATCCCGATGATTCGGCCTCCCGCACGGAGCATATCACCGAACTTGATCCCGAGCTTGTCCGGCGGATCGACCGCACCGGCGGCACGTTGCTTCATACCAGCCGCGTCAATCCCGGCAACCTCCAGAAAAAAGAGATTCCCGCCTTCCTGCGCAGTTCGCCCCATTTGCTGCGGGCGGGACTGTTTCACTCCGGTAATTTCGATCTGACCGAACATGTCTTTCGCAGCATCGAAACGCTTGGCCTCGATGTCATCATCGTCATCGGCGGCGATGATACGCTTGGCTACGCGGAGCATCTCTCCAGAGCGGGCATCCGGGTGATCGCCGTGCCGAAGACGATGGACAACGATGTCTATGGCTCGGATTACTGCATCGGTTTCGGTACGGCGGTCACCAGAAGCGTTCAGTACATCCACCAGCTCCGCACCAGTTCCGGCTCGCACGAGCGAATCACCATCGTTGAGCTGTTCGGACGCAGCACCGGCGAGACCTGCCTGATCAGCGCCTACCTGGCCGGTGTTGACCGCGCTCTCATTCCCGAAGCGCCCTTCGATCCCGAAACGCTCGCCGAGTATGTGATTCAGGACAAGTCAGCCAATCCGAGCCGCTACTCCATGATCGCCATCAGCGAAGGAGCGCGGATGATCGGCAGCAAGATGATCGAATATTGCGGTCGCCGGTACGATGACGAAGGGAAGGAACATGCCGGTATCGGCCAGTTGACCCGTGATACCATCGCTATGCTGACCGGCCAGGATGTCATCTGCCAGCCGCTCGGCTACCTGATGCGTTCGGGTATTCCCGACGCGCTCGATCTGATGGTGGGCTTCAACTTCGCGCAGCTCGCCGTGGAGCTGGTTGAAAAAAACACCTTCGGCGTAATGGTGGCGCTGCAGAATGGCATCTACACCTGCCTGCCGCTTGCGGAGGTATCGGCCAACACCAAGCAGGTTGACATCGGCGAGCTGTACGACCTGCGCAGCTACCGCCCGAAGATGCGAAGCGTTATGGGCAAGCCGATGTTTTTGTATTAGCGCGATTGCGCGGCGGCTTGGCAAATTTGCGTGATTATGCGGGTTTGGTGCAATAGGTCGTATAGGTCGTGTAGGACTTATAGCGCAAGAGGGAAGAGCTTCACTTGTAGCTTGCAGCCTGTTCCCTCTTTGTCCTTGTTGTCCATTAAGTCCTTTTCTTCAAAGATACCCCTCGCCTTGCAGGAGCAGTTCGGCTTCCCTGAGCTGTTCGAGGGTGTTGATGCCGCGGATTTCGTTGGCGTCGGCCACCCGGAATGCGCACACCTTTTTACCTTTGCCAAAGCAGATGCCGAAGACGTCGGTGAGGTAGTATTCTCCCTGGGCGTTCTTGTTGGTGATGCCATGTAGTGCCGTGAAGAGTTCGGCGGCGTTGAAGACGTAGACGCCGGAGTTAATTTCGGTTACCGCTTTTTCCTCTTCCGTGGCGTCCTTCTGCTCGACGATTTTCAGCACCTCTTCGCCGCCGCCATTCCTGATGATTCGCCCGTATCCCGTTGGGTCGTCCATTTCTGCGGTCAACACTGTCGCGACTGCCTGCCGCGAACGATGGAAGTCGATCAGCTCCCTGAGCGTTCGCGCGGTGAAGAGCGGCGCATCGCCTGAGAGGATGATGATCTCGCCTTCGAAATCCTTCAGATAGTGTTCGGCCTGCATGACGGCGTGGCCGGTGCCGAGCTGCGGCTCCTGCAAGGCGTAATCAACCGGAAAATCTGCGGTTGCCTGGCGAACCAGCTCGGCCTGGTGGCCGACGATGAGCACGATCTTTGCCGGGTCGAGCGACTGTGATTTTTCGATGACATACGCCACGAGCGGCTTGCCGTTCGCTTCGTGCAGTACCTTCGGAAGATCCGATTTCATTCTCGTGCCTTTACCGGCAGCCATGATGACGATTGCAAGGCTCATAGAGTTGCTTGTCGAGAGGTTGATGAGTTTCAGCCAAGATATTCGTCTTCGGTACCGACGCGATGGCGGCGCTTGGGATTGTTCATCCGGTCAACGATCAGCACCATCGGTTTCCATGCACGAGCCTCCTCCGGCTCCATTTCGGCGAAGGTCATGATGATGATTTCGTCGCCGGGCAAGGCGCAGCGGGCTGCCGCGCCATTGAGCTGGATTTCGCGCAGACCATGGGTGCCCTCGATGATGTAGGTCTCGAACCGCTCGCCATTGTTGTTGTTGACGACGAGCACCTTCTCGTTGGCGATCATATCTGCCATGTTGAGCAGCTCTTTGTCGATGGTGATGCTTCCTTCATATTCAAGGTCTCCACTGGTGACGATGGCGTTGTGGATCTTGGATTTGAGCATGTGTAATTTCATACTGGTGCAATCAGAGTCGAATTATTTGGATAAGGCTTCACCGCTGGCGTGGAAAATCCTGTAACGTTTCATGGCTTCGTCGCTTTCAAAGCCATAACCCCGAATGGAGCGCGTGGGGCCGGTGATCGTGACATATCTGTCGGAGCGTATCATACGGTCGCTGCCGGTTCGGGAGATATGCTCGGTGCGAATGACCGTGCCGTCCGCCGAACGGATGACGACGTTGTCAAATGCTTCAATATCGCGGTTGTCATGCACGATGCCCCGGCCTGCCGTCAGGAGGGTGGCGGTGCCGTCGCGGTTGAACAGTTGTACGTTAACCCCGCCATCAAGACGGATTTCCTGTTTCTCGCCCTGACGGTACTCAGCCGCATGACGTGCGCTGACAACGGTTTTGGTTCTGCCGTTATCCGAAACCACGATCGTGACGTTCCAGCTCTCCTGGGCAGGCATATCTTTTGCCATAACAGCTGCCGCCGGCTTGAGAGGCTCCTTTTTCGGAGCGCTGCAGCCGGCGGCGCTGAACACTATTGCCAGAAATAAAAGGGTTGTCCGGCGAGAATGCAAGGGACTTCCAGGAGTGTGTTACTTGATATTCAGCTGATCGAGCACCTTGTAGGTGATGTCCGACTGCTCATCGCCGTAGACGCGGGCATTCTTGTCGAAGATCATGCTGTAGCCATCTTTCTGAGCGACCGAAGCGACGGAAGCATCGATTTTCTGACGGATCGGAGCGACCAGCTCCTGCTCCTTTTTAGCAAGAAGACTCTGTTTTTCCAAGGCGCTTTTCTGCAAGGCTTCCTGCTGGTCGCGAAGAGCTTTTTCTTTGGCGGCATTCGCCTTGCCTGCTTTCTGATACGCCTGGACAGCTTGCTGGAATGCGGTCTGCTGCTTGGCCAGTTCCGCGCCAGTCTGGTTTTTCATCGTCTGAAGAGTCTGATCGGCGGCTTTGGTTTCGGGCATCATCTGGAAGATTTTGCCGTAATCGACTACGCCGATTTTCTGAGCGCTTTCAGCAGCGAAAGCCTGAGGAGCCGTGAAGGTCATGCCAAGGGTGAGAGACATGAACAGAAATCCTGAAACCGCTTTTTTCATTCTTTTGAAGTCTGTCATTATCGGTGAGTTTAGGTTTTTCGTGATACAGCGCGTACGGTTCTTTGTCTTTCATCGAATCGATACTTCGCAAAGTAATAATTCCGGTTTTAAAATACTATGGCAGCAGAGAAAAACAGGATAAGGAAGAGTGACATTCATCGTTATCGTCATCGCCTCCCGGTTTTGTGCGCCTTACGGGGTGCGTTTCCTGAATATCTGGCCGGGTTCCTGTTCGACGATTCGTTTCAGTTCGAGCTCGAAAAGATGCACCAGCAGAGCGTCGATCTTCAGGCCGGTTTTGTCGGCGATGAGGTCGATGTGCATCGCGCCTGCCTGAAGCGCCTCGACGATGCACGCCTCTTCGATATTCAGCGCAAGCGGCTCGGGAGCTTCCGCCTTCTTCTTCAGCGCGGGATTGCGCGCCGGATCGAGTTCGGCGAGAATGTCTTCGGCAGAGTGCACCGGCTTTGCCTGGTTCTGCTGGATGAGCCGGTTCGCGCCGCGCGAGGCGGCCGAAAAGATGCTTCCCGGAATGGCGAAGACTTCGCGGTTCTGTTCGAGGGCGCAGGTGGCCGTGATCATCGAGCCGCCCTTGATGTCCGACTCGACGATCAGCGTGCCCTGCGTCAGGCCGGAGATGAGGCGGTTCCGGCGCGGAAAGTTGCCCGGCTCGGGCTTGCTGCCGATCCACTCCTCGGAAACGATCGCGCCGCGTTCGAGCATTCGCGGCCAGAGCCGCCCGGCGGGGTCGGTGTAGATGCGGTCGATGCCGCAGCCGAGCACGGCGACGGTGACGCCGTCGCTCTCCACCGCCGCCCGGTGCGCCATCATGTCGATGCCGTACGCCAAACCGCTGAAGATGGCGTATCCATTACTTGCCATTTCGCGGCAGATGACTTCGGTCGCCTGCTTGCCGTAACCCGTGGATTTGCGGGTGCCGACGACGGCGAGCGAGGGGAGCGAGAGCGCCCCGGGATTGCCGCGTACGAAGATGAGGAGCGGCGGATCGTAAATCTCCTTCAGGAGCGGCGGGTAGGCGGGGTCGAGAATCGTCACGACCGCCGCTTGCAGCCGCTCCGTCCGTTCGAGCTGCTTTTCCGCTTCCTCGCGAGCCTTCCCTCGCCACGCCGGACTGGCGAGCCGCTCGGCGGTTTCGCGGGCGATGGTCTCGCCGATGCCGGGAATCTCGCGCAGCGCCTCGTAGTTCGCTTCAAGCAGCGCGGGGGTCGCGCCGAAACGGTTGACGAGGGCGCGCGCTCTGGACGGCCCGATGCCGGGAAGTTGCGAGATGATGAGCAGCAAAAGCGGGACGCTTTGCTCGGGGGTCGTGGTCATGATCGGGGTCAGGGGTAGTGAAGAGAGTCGGGGGGAGGGGTTTCCCCCCGGAAAAATCTCAGAAATCGCGTTTCATCAGGATGTTGGCGAACCCGCGCAGGTAGCCGCGCCCCTCCTCCAGCGGAAGCGCATCGAGCGCCGCGAAGGCCGCTTCGGTATCCTCGTTGATCTTTGCTCTCGTCTCGTCGAGCACGCCGCAGCGCTCGAAAATCGCCTTGACCGCAGGCACGTTGTCGGGCGAGGTGCCCTTGTTGTCGAAGATCGACTGCAACAGCTCGCGGTCGCTGCCTTCGGCCAGTTCGAGCGAGCGGAGCAGGAGCCAGGTCTTCTTGCCGTTGATCACGTCGCCGCCCGGCACCTTGCCCGACTTGCCGTCTCCGGCCATGATATCGAGGTAATCGTCCTGAATCTGGAAAGCGCGGCCAATCTTCTCGCCGAAGGTGACCAGCGCGGCAACCTGCTCCGGCGTGCCGTTTCCGGCCACGCCGCCCGCTTCGAGCGCCGCCGAGATGAGGCGTCCCGTCTTCTTGGCGATCATGTCGAGATAGTCGGCGATGGAGACATCCGTGCGCTGTTCGAGTTCCATGTCGAGCGCCTGCCCTTCGCAGATGGTGATGTTGGCGTCGTTGAAGATGTGGATCACCTCGGCGTGGCGCGCACTGAGCGCTTTCAGCGCAAGCTCGTAGGCGTAGGCGATCATCATGTCGCCGGAGAGAATCGCGGAGTTGACATTCCACTGCTTGTGCACGGTCGGGCGGCCATGCCTCAGATCGGCAGCATCCATGATATCGTCGTGCATCAGGGTGAAGTTGTGCAGCACCTCGACGCCGAGCGCGACGCCAAGCACGTTGTCGGAGGAGCCGCTGACCGCTTCAGCGGCGAGCAGCGTCAGGAAAGGACGGATGCGCTTGCCCTTGCCTTCGAGGATGTAGCGAGCCGGGCCGTAGAGCGTGGCGGGACTCTCTTTCTGGAAGCACCGGGCGAGCGCTTCGTTGATTCGCGAGTGGTATTGACGGTACTTGGATTCAACCTGCTCCTGGGTTATCTGTAAAGTCATGGCTCCGGTGCTCAGGGTTTGTGATTGATAGGTGCTCGTTTCAGTTCTTCGATGGTGGCCGATCCGGTCAGGAACATCGCCGCCCTGAGGTCGCTGGACCAGGCGCGGATCATCTCGTCGAGCGTTCCCGCGTGCAGCGCGACGAGCATATGCCGCGCGGAAGCGGCGATGTCCGCGCCGAGGGCGAGCGATTTGGCGACGTCGAGTCCGTTGCGGATGCCGCCCGACGAGATCACGCCGATTGCGCCGTACTCCGGGTTTCGCTGCTTCAGCGCCGCGATGCCGGTCAGGCACTCCGAGGTCGGGATGCCCCAGTTCAGCAGCTCGTCGAGCGCCGAGGGGCTGAAGCGCCCGTCGTTGCCGAAGCGGTCGAGATAGCGATGCTCCTCCACCTTCTGCCAGCTGATGCCGCCCGCTCCGGCCACGTCGATGGCACGGGCGCCCGCGTCGGCGAGCTTTCTCGCGGCCTGCGCCGAGATGCCGCAGCCGACCTCCTTGGCGATGACCGGCACGCAGATGGTCTCCGTGAGGTCGTTCAGGCGGTCGAGAAATCCCTTGAAATCGGTGCTTCCCTCCGGCTGGAACAGCTCCTGGGCCGGGTTGAGATGGACGATCAGCGCGTCGGCTTCGATGAGATCGATCAATATCGAAAGTTGCTCGCGGCTCAGTCCGGCGGCCACTTCGGGCGCGCCGATGTTGGCGTAGATCGGAGCCGTCGGAGCGGATTTACGGACTATCGAGAAGCTCTCGCGGTGCGCCGTTCCTTCGAGCGCCTGCCTCATGCTGCCCACGCCGAGCGGAATCTGGAATCGCTCCGCGGCTTCGGCGAGGGTGCGGTTCAGGGCGAGCGCGTCGCCATAGCCGCCGGTCATCGAGGAGATCATGAAGGGCAGCCCGATCTTCTTGCCGAGGAACTCCGTCGAAAGGTCGATTGCCGAGGCGTCGATTTCGGGCACGGCGTTGTGCTCGAACCGCCACGCGCCGAGGCCGGTATCCTGACGGTCGAAACAGACTTCACGGTGCAGACAGATATCGACGTGGCTGTGCTTGCGTTCGGCGGTTATTGCGGCGCTTGTCTCTTGCATTGGCTGTTTGTGATACGCTCCTTGATCCGGGATGATTTTCAGAGGTGCCCTTAAAAGTATAACTTATGGCTGACATACCAAACTTTTTCTAAGCCTCCCGATTCACGTCCTGAATGTTCAGAACCCTGTTCGACATAGCCATCAGGCACATTCTCGGGCGCAGACGCCAGACGCTGACCACCATGCTCGCCGTTTCGGTCAGCACGATGGTGCTCATCACCACCATCTCTATGACCCGGGGGCTGCTCGACTCCTTTACCGCCACCATCATCGACGCCGCGCCCCACATCCGCATCAAGGGCGAGAAGATCGATCCGGTGCCGACCAATCTTTTCGATGTTACCGGAGCGGGAATGGCCTTCGTGGCGGATCATATCGGCAGGGATGAACCCGAACAGGTGCGCAACTACGGGAGAATTCTCGAGATTGTTTCCTCTCCAGCCTTCTCCGGCAAGATTACCGCCGCTTCGCCGTTCGTCGATTCGCAGATCATGGTTGTCAAGGGGAACCGCAACCAGCCGGTGCTGCTCAAAGGGGTGGAGATCGACCGTGAAGAGCGCATAAGTCACATCGGGCGCAGCCTCGTCTCCGGCGATCTGTTGCTGTTTCGGAAAACCCCCGACGCCCTGCTTGTCGGGCGCTCCGTGGCCACCGATCTCGGCCTGGAGCTGAATGACCAGATCACCATCATCTCGCCCGATGGTAAAAGTCGTCAGGGCAAGGTGGCCGGGATTTTTTTTACCGGCATCAATGCCGTCGATAACAGCATCCTCGCTTCGCTCAAGCTCGGCCAGATCGTCGAGGGATTGCCGACCAACAAAGTCACCGGCATCTCGCTGAAGGTGACCGATCCGCTCGACGACGCGCCACTCGCTCATGACCTCGAACGAATGACCGGTTACCGCTGCCTGACCTGGCAGGAGGAGAACGCCAGCGTGCTGGTGCTTTTCAAGCGGATCGGCTCCATCGTGCTGTCGCTGGTGGGGTTCGTCGGCGTGGTGTCGGGATTTGGCGTGGCGAATATTCTCGTGACGACGGTCTTCGAGAAAAGCCGCGACATCGCGATCATGAAGTCCTTCGGCTTCTCGTCGGCGCAGATGGTCGGGCTGTTCGTTTTCGAAGGCTTTCTGGTTGGGCTTGGCGGCGCGATCGCCGGAGGCATCATGGCCACCGGCACCATCAGCCTGATTGCGAGTCTGCACATCGAAAGCTCGCAGGGCCCGCTGACCAAAAGCGGCATCAGCATGTCGTGGAACCCCTGGTACTTCTTCTTCGTCATCGTGGTGACGGTGCTCATCAGCACGATAGCCGCTGCGATCCCCTCGCTACGCGCCGCAAGGCTGGAGCCGGTCAAGGTGTTGCGCGAGAGCAACGTTTAGGGCGAAGGTTTGGGGTTGGCGTTGTGGGACGAATGATGCCTATGGGGCTTATGGGAGGAAGAGAAGAGGGAATTGCTTTTCGGTCAGCTCCGTGACGGCGAAGTACTCCCGCTCGCTCGAATTCTTCACCGGCCAGTATCGGAAATAGAGGAGTTTGCCGTTCGCCGAGATGGAGAGCGCCGCGTAGCGCTCTTCGGTTCCATCACCGCCAGTGTATTGCCGGTTATCGATGAGAGCCGGGCCACCGCTTCGACGTGCACCCCGCGCCAGGCTATGGGGCGATGCTTCCGCAGCTCGCTTTCGATGAATCGCGCCGGTTTGAGCGGATAGAAAAGCAGCATCCGCCGGTCGAGTCCGGCGGGCTGAAGCGCCTCCGGCTCCAGCGCCAGGTCGTGCCACTGCCAGGCGTCTGTCTTGTCGAGAAAGTAGCCCGCCTCGATGTTGCACAGATTGTCGCGATCAGCCGGGGAGGAATCCGCAGGGAACCAGGCAGGCAGGCAGGCAGGCAGGCAGGCACGGTCAGGATTTCAGCGGGCGAAAAGCTGAGCGCGACCGGTTCGTCACGTCATTCCTTGAGCGCTGCGACAAGCTTCCCGGCGAGCTTCGCGCCACTCGGGGTGGCGAAGTCGTCCAAGCCGCCATCGATGCCGCTGCACATGGTCATGGTGAATGCGCCGTGGCTGGTCGTTTTGACTCGCGCCACGGTGGTTGTGCCCGCGTCGAGCGCGCAGGCGATCAGGCTTCGGCTCATCAGTCGAGGGTAAGATGCTTTTGGAGGAGTTCAAGCTTTTTCTTGCCGATTCCTTTGACCTTGAGAAAATCGTTAAAATGTTCGACTTTTCCCCCTCTCTCTTTGCGGAACTCGATGAGCCGCCTGGCCATCACCGGGCCGACTCCTGAGATCATCTGCAACTGTGACGCGGAAGCTGTTCTGAAGACGATGGTTCCGCTGAAATTTTTCTTCGATGGATGCCTTCCCGATGATTTCGTGGCGGACTCCTCCTCCTCCTCACTGACTGCAACGGTGCCGGTACTGTCCGCTGCTGCTGGACTGTCCGCTTTCATCGCGAGACTGAGCAGGCTGTCCACCTCGGCCTCGGAGTAGCGGGCCGCCTCGGCTTTCGCGATGGCCTGGTCGGCATCCTGCACCGAGCCGCTGTACTTCAGCGCCCCGCCGAGCAGGAGGAAAAAGGTGAGCACGGTGACGGCGGTCATCTCCGTCTTGGTGACGCCGAGTTTCACGGCGAGGTTGTCCAGAAATTTCATAGGGGTTGAAAGTTCTGTTGTTGTAAGGGGTAATCAGAATATCGCAAATCTTCCGCATCCGGCAGGATACCGCACACGAACCTTGAACATGATTTTTCCTGCCCCGACCTGTCGGGGGTCCGACAAAGTCGGGCGAAGAATCCAGAGAACTCTCGTAACGTCTAATAAATTATCCACTTAATGGTGATCTCCGAAAACTGGATTCTTCACTTCGTTCAGAATGACAAAACAAGAAAGTCCTGAATTACTAACGGGCACAAAAACCTGTCATTTTCTTCTGTAGGGGCGGGTCTTGCGCCTGCCCTTTTATTCTTTACACGTTCTTTACACGAAAATCCTCCTCACCCGGCGCGAGACCGAGCAGAGCAGTTCGTAGCTGATTGTTCCGGCGGCGATGGCCTGCTGGCCTGCTGTCGGGCCGCTCCAGCCGAAGAGTACCGCCGTGTCGCCGACCTTGACCGAGTCGTCGTTGCCGAGATTCACCATCGTTTGATCCATCGTGACTGTGCCGACCTGCGGGAAGCTTTTGCCGCCGATGCATATCCGCGTCTTGTTCGAGAGCGTGCGGTGGAAGCCGTCGGCGTATCCGGCGGAGACGGTGGCGATGCGCGTCGGATCCGGGGCGCTCCACGTGCGGTTGTAGCTGACCGATGCGCCCGCGGGCAGCGCCTTGACGAAGATAACCCGCGCCTGGAACTGCATCACCGGCCTGACGGGCACGGGCGACGGCGCGGCGTCATCCGGGTGGCAGCCGTAGAGCAGGATGCCGGGGCGTACCATGTCGAAGCGGGCGTCGGGCATCGAGACGATCGCGCCGCTGTTGGCCGCGTGCTTCGTGACGGTTTTGCCCGTCCGCTCTTCGTACGCGCCGGTCACGGCGAGGAAGCGCTCGCGCTGGCGGGCGGTGAAGCCTTCGGGCTTGTCGCTTTCGGCGAAGTGGGTGTAGATGCCCGTGAGTTCGAGGTTCGGGCTGGCCTCGATCAGCTCCAGCAGTTCGGTGGCCTCTTCAGGCGTGACGCCGAGACGCCCCATGCCGGTATCCACCTTCACCTGCACGCGAAGCCGTCCCCCGTCCGCAGCGGCTATCGCCTGGGCGGCACGAACCGTGTCATGATCGCAGACGGTCATCTCCACGCCGTGTTGCAGGTACAGGGCGATGTGCTCGACGAGAGGCGAAGCAAAGGCGAGGAGGCGCGAGTCGGGCTGCATCCGGTGCTCCTGCCGGAGTTCGATGGCTTCGTGGATGTTGGCCACGCCGAAATCCCGAACCCCCTCCGTTTCGAGCGTCGCCGTCACCTGCGCGGCTCCGTGGCCGTAGGCGTTGGCCTTGACGATGCCCATGATGCGGCATTGCGGGCCGGTGATGGCGCGGATGCAGGCGAGGTTGTGGCGCAGATTGTCGAGCGAGATGAGCGCTTCCGAGAGGTTGGGGCCGTTCGGCGCGGCGGCGAAGTTCTGATCTTTACTGGCGCTCACAAGGGTGACGGATGGTTGAGGTTCATGCCGGAAGCCGGACATGCTCTAAAAAAACGCTTTTTGCGCCGGATTGTCAAAACAATGGCGATCCGCAGACGGAAATGGACAATTATTGTTATATGTATTATTATTCACGAAAAACCATCATCAGAGCATCGCACGCCATGACCAACGACATTTTCGACATATCGGACAACACTCCGCTGGTTCTCATGAAGCAGCTTACCCGGCAGAAACGCGCCCGGTTCATGGCGAAGCTCGAATACATGAATCCCTGCTTTTCGCAC
>JAAXXD010000106.1 GCA_013334655.1 Chlorobaculum sp.
GGCATAATTTGTCCTCCTTTAACCGAAAAATTTGCGGGAAAAGCCCGCGATTTACTAAGCCATTGGATATAAGAGAGATAAAAAAACCCTTGTCTTCCCGGTCGCCCGGAAACCGTTATTTCCCAACTGCGTGGGAGTGCACCTGAATGTCCACCTTTTCGGTGAGACCGGCATAATACTTCCTCAGGATTTCAAGCACCTCAGGACGGCTGAAATGCTCCGGCACTTCGAGACCTTCCGAGAGCATCTTGCGCAGCATGGTGCCGCTCAGGTTGAGCCTGTCTGCCGGTTCGTGCGGGCAGGTCTTCATCGAGGCCATCGCGTCGCACTTGTAGCAGTAGAATGTCCAGTCGATCTTCAGCGGCTTGGTTTCGAGCGCGCCAGCGGGAATCTGGTCGAAGATGTGGTGCGCGTCGAACGGGCCGTAGTAGTCGCCGACGCCAGCGTGGTCGCGTCCGACGATGAGGTGGCTGCATCCGAAGTTCTGGCGGAAGAGCGCGTGAAGCAGCGCCTCCCTCGGGCCTGCATAGCGCATATCGAGCGGATAGCCTGCCTGGATGGTGGTGCCCTTGACGAAGTAGTTTTCGGTCAGGACGTTGATGCAATCCTTGCGGACGTCTGCCGGAATGTCGCCGGGCTTGAGCTTGCCGAGAAGCTGGTGGATGAGCACGCCGTCGCAGATTTCAACGGCGATCTTGACGAGATATTCGTGGGAGCGGTGCATCGGGTTGCGGGTCTGGAAAGCGGCAACCGTGCTCCAGCCGTTATCTTCAAACATTTTGCGGGTCTCTGCGGGGGTCATGTAGATGCCTTCGAACTCCTTCGGGAAGGAGCCTTCGCTGAACACCTTGACCGGGCCTGCGAGGTTGATGTCACCCTGGTTCATCACCATCTGCACACCGGGGTGCTTGATATCGTCGGTCTTGAACACCTCGCGACACTCGTGCGCCTTGTCGATGGAGTACTTCTCCTCGATCTTCATGCTGCCCATCAGTTCGCCGGACTCGTCATCGATCAGCGCAACCTCTTCGCCGAGGGCGAGAGTGTCGGCCAGCTCCGTCGATGTCGAAAGGGTGATCGGGATCGGCCAGAAGGTGCCGTCGGCCATCGTGCAGGTTTCGACGCTTCCCTTCCAGTCAGCCTGCCCCATGAAGCCGGTCAGCGGAGTGAAGCCGCCGATGCCGAGCATGATCAGGTCGCCCGTCTCGCGGGAGGAGAGCCGTACCTGCTTCATGGATTGCGCCCGCGCCATTTCGTTCTGCAACTCATCGCCGAAGAGCAGCAGCGGTTTTAACACTTTATCCTTTCCGTGTGGATTGACTAACGCCATGAGATTCCTTGTTAGAATAAGTTGTTGAGAATCTTGCGGATATAGGCCGTCAAAAAGCGAAAGTCCTGCCTGAAAGGGTTGCCGGATCGAGATGCCATGTTATCGAATCCTGATTTATTTACCAAACACCGCAATCTCAAAATCGATAGACCGTTAAAAATACCGGCAAGCGCTCCTGCTTTGGACGTCATTGAACCGCAATAAAACCTTTGATCACCTTCAGCATGAAACCACAACGACGCGCGTCCGCCGCTAAGTCCCTATAATTCCGTTACTTTCGTGATCGTGTACTCCTGATGCGAGCTTCCGGTTTATAGTTATATAATCATACAAAATAAACAATAAAACCGGAAGCGTCACAACAATTTCTGTCGTCTCTGTTCAGGTCAGATAAAGAGCGAAATATTGGCGTCCGCCGCGAATTCGAGGAAGCTGGCCGCGCCGCCGTACTCGACGCCGTCGATGAACTCCGACTTGTCAAATCCGAACACCTCCATCGTCATCTGGCAGGCGATGAACCTGACGCCCGACTCGATGCACATTTCGCGAAGCTGCTCGATGGTGGCGACCCCCTTCTTCTTGAAGGTCTCCTTCATCAGGCTTGTGGCCAGCGTGTCGAATCCGGGAACATTGCCTGAAATGAGGTTGGGAATCGGCCAGTTGATCGACTGGAACTCCTTGCTGCCGAAAGGCATGTGCATCGGCATGGCGGGATTGCCGACCGGCGTCACCTTGGCGTCGATCTCCTTTTTCAGCAACGGTAGACCGTAAAAGGTGAAAAACACCACGGCTTCCATATCCATCGCCGCTGCTGTCGAGGCGAGAATGAAAGGTGGATAGGCCCAGTCGAGCGTCCCCTTGGAGGCGATAATCGCGAGTTTTTTTGTATCGGACATAAGACTGACTTGAAGTTTATTTGAAATGGTTTATCTGGTCGATTCCCTTTTCTTTCAGTGCCCCCCGGAGACGACACCGGCGGCGGCAAGGATCAGTACTGCTATCTGTGCAAAAGAAACGAGTGTGTAGATCATGTTCTTTTCACGCAAAAACGCAAAACCGGCCGCCACGAGGCACATCATGGTGACGATGCCGAGGTAGATGATGGAGATATAGCTCAGCATATCCCCTTGTCCCGCATGACTGAAGCAGCTCCAGCCCGATGGAGCGCCGGGAACCTTTTGATGAAATTCAGAGGCGCGCAAGCCCCAGTTTCCAGCCACCTGATCGATCGGCACGGAGAGCGGCAACAACTGAAAAACATAGACGATATACCCGATGGCGACAAGAATCATGCCGAGCGTCGTCGCCTTTGAGAGAATTCCCGCGTAGGCGAGCTGCACCTTGTCTGCATGTACTGTTTCCTGTTTCATAGTGTGCGGTTTCAGATTCCGAATCCCTTGAGAAGTGCGCGAAGTCCGGCAACGGCAAGCAGAATGATCACCACCCGTCTCACCACGTTGGTATGGACTTTCGTGAGCAACTTCGCGCCGATTTTGGTGCCAAGCATCATGCCTGCGACCGATGGCACGGCGATGAGCGGCAAAACCGCGCCCTTGTGAAGATAAACCCAGGCCGCCGCGGTGTCGTTAATCGAGAGCACGAACACGCTGGTCGCGACGGAAACCCGCAGCGGTGCTCCAAGCACGAGATTGAACACCGGCACGTTCGCCCATCCAGCGCCAAGCCCGAACATGCCCGCCATAAACCCGATCAGGATAAAAAGCACAAGACCGACCGGCGTACGATGAATCTGCCAGTCAACATCCTTTTTCAGATGCTCGTCATAGTAGATGCCATAGATCTGAAGCGCCTTTGAAAGAGTGTCCGGTTTTTCGATCTGGGGATAGGCAGAATTTTTTGACAGAAACATGATGACCGTTATACCGAGGATAGTCAGGCCAAGCGCCATCTGGATGGACTTCTCCGGCAGGGCGAGTCCGACCAGCGCTCCGGCGATGGAGCTCATCGAGCCGATCAGCGACATGGACATCGCGAGCTTGAGGTTGGCAAGCCCTTTTCTCAGAAGCGGCGGCCCGGCCGAGAGCGCTCCAGCGAGTGCCACGAGAAGACCGGTTCCCCTGACGAAATCGATATGGAATGGAAAGAAGCTGCTGACAATCGGCACGTAGAGTACGCCACCACCGACACCGGCAATGACCGCAACGATGCCAAGTAAAAAAGTAAAAACAAACAGGCCAAGTACCCACACCCACCAGGCTGCCGTGTCAACCGGCGTCGCGCTTGCGGCAAAGGCAAGCTGGGGCATCAGAAACAGCAATGTGGCAAGAACACCTGGTAATAACCTGACCTTGATGTTTTTCAAACCCATAAGAATTAAGGCCTTTGCGTTTAGACAAAACAATAGCAACATTGACGTTCCCGCCGACGAATGACTTGAATGCGAATTGCTACTAAATAAGAGAAGAGCAACAATATATCACTTGTCGATCAAAATTCCCCGTCAACGGAGCGTCATTCATCCGGATAATGACGAAAAAATGCGCCTCCCGAGACATTTTTCACGTAAAGACACGCCCATTCTGATGCTTCCCCGACACACGATCTGCTTGTGACTCAGAAATACTCTAAAAAGCATTGCTGAACCGGCGAAATTCCTTTCGAATCAGCCATCAGCCACGGCCGCGTGCGTCTCTGTTCATAGCCTCTGAACAGCAGGAGAAAATGCCATCGCCCGCATTTGCCATGCTATCGAAACCGGAATCACCGGCATTCCGAACGGATCGATCAACGAATCAGAGGCGCACGCACTCTTCGATAATCATTAAAGCCAGCTGTTGACCTGGTGCTCTTCGACCAGATCAACGAAACCGGCATAATCGACCATCCTCACCCCATCGGCGACAGCGGAAATGCCGCGAGCATCTATATCCGGTTTGAGCGCGTAGACCGGATTGTTTTTCTTCAGCATGGACTGGATCAGCGCTCCGAACCGGTTGCCATCCTGTACTGCGTAAACGCCATCCTCGATGAAGAGAATAGGGTCGCCCGGCTGCAGGAACCGGACGCAGGTCGTGAAGGTGTTGTTTTCGAACGGTGATTTATTGATGGTATGTAACATGATGTAAGTTACCGTTTCTGTGTTCGTTGCTCGTTATTCAACCCCGAAATGGCGGGCCGGATCAATGGTGGATGACGACATCCTGCTCGGTCATCAGTCGTCCGATCTCCGAGGCATCCATCACCTCGACATCGACAACAAGATCGTCTTCGGTCAGGCCGCGCTCTTCGAGCGACTGCCTGTCCACGTAGAGCTTCTCCACATCGTAGCCGTCGAGGGCCATGAAGGTTCTGGAGAACCCCTTGATGCCAATTCCGGTGGTATCCTGATTCTTTTTCAGGGCATAGATGCCATCGCCGATGAAGACGAGGGAAAGATCCTGCTCGTAGGCCGCCATGATCAGAATCATTTCGAGACCTTCGTAAGTGTAGATCGAACCATGCGGAGCGCGGCGCATCACATGCATGATCTTCTTGATATCTGTGTCCATGTTCAGTCTCCGAAGGTTAAAAGTCTGTCGTTGCGGATAGCGATGTCGGTCAGCGTGCCGAGGCCGGTGATTTCACTGCCATCGATCAGCACGTCGTCGTTGATGCCGCGGCGCTTCGAAGCTGCTATGCAGGCGAGCACCTTAAAGTCATTCTTCTTCGCCAGCTCGCTCCAGCGGGCAGCGACGTTGCGATCGTCCTGCGGCGGATCACCAAGTTTAGTCACGTTGGTAACGCCGTCATTGTAGAGAAAAACGGCATCGACTTTGTGCCCTTTCGCGATGGCCGCTTCGGCGAACTTGTAGGCCGTGTCGGACGCCTGATGGTTGTAAGGCCCCTCTTTGAGCAGGATTCCTATGTTCATCTTCGGTTCTTTCTTCAGAGGTTTAAATAAGTTACAGTCCGTCGCCCATGCCCATCTGGATGTAGCCGCAGGGGCAGACCAGGGAGCAGAGGTGACAGCCGACGCATTTGGCGTAGTTTGTATAGACTTTTTCGCCTGCCGGGTTGTCGCGGTAGCGCGTGATCGCTTCCTGCGG
>JAAXXD010000033.1 GCA_013334655.1 Chlorobaculum sp.
AGGAACCACTCGGGGCGCTGGCGCACCAGCTCCGAGTCGATGCCGGTGTGGTTCGGCACCATGTCGCTGGCGAGCCGGATGCCGCGCTCCAATGCACGGTTGCGCAGATCGACATAGCCCGCGTATCCGCCAAGTTCACCGGCGATGTCGTAGCTTTCGAGCGCGTAGGCCGACGCCTTGGCTTCGGGGTTGCCCTGCAACTGCTTGATTTTCCGCGATGCGTGGCTCCGCTCCCAGAGGCCGATGAGCCACAGCGAGGTGAAACCGCGCCCGGCGAGCATGTCGAGTTCCTCGTCGGGAATTTCCTGCAATCGCGCGATGTGGCGGCCATACTGCCGCGAAAGCTGGTCGAGCCAGACGTAGGTGCTCTTGGCGATCATCACCACCTCGGGCATCCACGACGAGTCGTGCGAGTAGCGCGCCGGAGCGTTGGCGAGGTCGGCGTACGAGGGCACATGCGCCTCCTTGTCGCCCATGCCGTGCATTTGCCCGCCTCCATGCTGGGCGAGATTCTCGAAGAAGAGGTAGCGATCCTCATCCTCGATCAGCACGATCGCTTCGTCGAGCTGCGCCCAAAACGGAGAGTCGGCGAGCAATCCTTCCCAGTTCAGCCTGATGAAGCGGAGCTGGTCGAGCAGCGAATCGGAGGCGTGCCGCATCGGCAGCATGAGCAGTGCTTCGAGATCGGGCAGCTCGTTGCCGACCGGCCCGGACTCCTGAATGGCGAGCTTCATGCTTCGCACCAGATGCGGGTAGGCCGGACTTTTGCGCAGCTCGTGGTCGGAGAGCAGCGCCGAAAACGGTTCGAGCGCCGGATTCTGGTTGTTGACCCAGACCAGAAACGCCTCTTCGAGCACGTCCGCAAGATTGTCGTTTGCCTTCAGATACTCCCCGGCGGTCGTTTCCGAACGGTACACTTCGCTTGGCGGGAAGCTTTCGACGAAGTCGCCGAGATACTCGAGCGTATGCCAGCGCGAGGTTTCGCGGTCGAGATGGTTGAGCGCCAGCTCCGGCAGTCCGGCAATTTTTTCGATAATCCGGTGGAACAGCTCGTGCAGCAGCTTCATGCCGTGGAACTGCGCGGGCAAGAACTCTTTGGCGTTGTCACCTTCGACCAGACGCAGACGGCGATTGATCGCTTCGGTCTGCTGCTCGGCAAGCGCCATCGCCTCCCGCCGGTGAACCGGAAGCAGCAGCAGCTCGGGATCGTCGAGGTGATAGCGATCCCTCGCCATCCGGTTGATGTAGAAGTGCTCTTTGGCGGAATGACGGTTCTCGGTACTCATATGGCGGGCTTTGCGATCTCAGGATTTTTCAGATGTGGAAAGAAGTTACACAATTATCGGTTCCGCCAGAAACACCGGTTTTAGTAATGGAAGTGTTATTTCAATGAGCAATTTCTGTATCAGTCAATTTGAGGATTTTACGTTTTCGACAGTCAATTAGTCTGAATGCGCAAAAATACAGGGGATAAATTATCTATATTTAAAAAGTCGCCGACATGGAAAGCGGCAAATAGTCAATTTGTCAATCGCTGATCAAAACTCATCAACCACCATGAAAGGCATCATTCTTGCCGCAGGGCTGGGCACCCGGCTCTATCCGGTGACCAGGGTCGTGTCGAAGCAATTGCTTCCGGTGTACGACAAACCGATGATTTACTATCCGCTGACGACCCTGATGCTTGCCGGAATCAGGGAAATCATCGTGATCACCACGCCCGAAGATCAGCCGATATTCGTCAAGCTTCTCGGTGACGGTAGTGACTGGGGCCTCAGCATCAGCTATGCGGTTCAACCAGTTCCTCTCGGTATAGCCGAGGCGTTCATTCTCGCAAAGGAATTTATCGGAGACGACGCTGTTTGTCTGGTACTTGGCGACAACATTTTTTTTGGTTACGGCTTCAGCGGCATGCTTGAAGAGGCGGTTCGCACCGTTGAGAGCCGGAGAAAAGCCGTTGTCTTCGGTTACTATGTGAGTGACCCAGAACGTTATGGCGTGGTGGAGTTCGATGAGGATGGCAAGGCGCTCTCCATCATTGAAAAGCCCAAAAACCCAAAATCGAACTATGCGGTCGTTGGTCTCTATTTTTATCCGAACGATGTGATCGCAATTGCCTCTGATGTGAAGCCGTCGGCGAGAGGGGAACTTGAGATTACCTCGGTCAACGAAGCGTTTCTCGAACGGGGTGATCTGGTCTGCTCTCTCATGGGCCGCGGATTTGCTTGGCTCGATACAGGAACGCATGAATCCTTCCAGGAGGCGGGTAACTTTATCGAAACCATTGAAAAACGGCAGGGTCTCAAGATTGCCTGTCCCGAAGAGATCGCCTGGCGAAATGGATGGATCGGTGATGCGGATATCGAACGCCTCGCGGCTCCTCTGATCAAGAACCAGTATGGGCAATATCTTCTCAAACTTCTGGAGCGAAGGAACTGACGCTGTCGATTGCTTGTGTTTATGAATTCATCAGTAATTCTGTAGTCTATGCAGGTTATACAAACCTCGATTCCTGAGGTTCTGTTGTTCGAACCGAAAGTGTTCGGCGACGATCGCGGCTGGTTTTTCGAGTCTTTCCGGCAGGATATATTCGAGAAGCACGCCGGATGCCACCGTTTCGTGCAGGACAACGAGTCCTTCTCGCGATACGGCGTGGTTCGCGGTCTGCACTACCAGAAGCCGCCTCACGTTCAGGGGAAGCTGGTGCGGGTGATTCGGGGAGAGGTGCTCGATGTGGCCGTCGATATTCGCAAAGGGTCGCCAACCTTTGGTCAGTATGTTGCTCAGTTGCTGAGCGACAAGAATCGTCTGGTGATGTGGATCCCCCGAGGATTCGCTCACGGATTTGCTGTGTTGAGCGAGACCGTACTGTTCAGTTACAAGTGCGATGCTTATTACGCTCCGTTACATGATGCCGGAATCCTCTGGAACGATCCGGCCCTCGGTATTGACTGGCAATTGCCGGAGGCGGAGGTAAGTCTTTCAGACAAGGATCTCCGTCAACCGATGTTGCGCGAGATCGAAGGCGTTGTGCTCGAATCGTAATTTGATTTTCGAATTGCTTATACCGATTGGATTGGAATGAACATTCTCGTTACCGGCAGTCGCGGGCAACTCGGTTCCGAACTGCAAAAAATCCGGGAGATTCAGCAGCGGGAGAAATGGTTTTTCATGGATCTGCCCGAGCTCGATATTACCGATACGAGGGCGGTGGCGGCTGTTTGTCGTGAACGATGCATCGGCGCGATCGTCAATTGCGCGGCATACACGGCGGTGGACAAGGCCGAGGGCGACGTCGATGCGGCCTTCAGGGTGAATCGCGATGGCGCGGCGGCGCTCGCGTCGGTTGCAAAGGCGGCGGGAGCGCTTTTGCTGCATGTTTCAACCGATTACGTTTTCGATGGCAGCACGAACCGCCCTTACCGGGAGGATGATCCGGCGACACCTTGCGGGGTGTACGGGCAATCCAAGTGGGAAGGCGAGGAGGCGATCCGCTCAATCGGCTGCTCGCATCTCATCGTTCGAACTTCTTGGCTCTATTCGGCTTATGGGCACAATTTCGTGAAAACCATGCTTCGGCTTGGGCGTGATCGGGAGTCGATCAGCATTGTCTTCGATCAGACGGGCACGCCAACCTGGGCCGCCGATCTTGCCGGGGCCATCGTGTCGATCCTCGACCGGTTCGATCCGTCGCGGTGCTATGCAGAGACGTTTCATTACTCCAACGAGGGGGTCTGCTCGTGGTACGATTTCGCCAGGGAGATCATGGATGCCGCCAGACTGCCGTGCCGGGTTCTGCCCATCGAGAGCCATGAGTACCCGACGCCGGTGACGCGACCGCCATACAGCGTGCTGAACAAGCGAAAGATCAAGGATGCCTGGGGTCTTGAAATTCCCTACTGGCGCGAGAGTTTGCTGAAGATGCTGCGGGAGGCTGGCGGCAGCTCGTGAGTTTGGTTGTTATGGGACTTATGGGACGGATGGGTCAGGAAGAGAGACTGAGGTGATCCCTCAGGATTCTTAAAACCATTGTCCATTATCAATTATCCATTATCAATTAGAGCAATGCACATTCTCATAACCGGCGGGGCGGGGTTTATCGGGTCGCATGTTATTCGGCATTTCCTGGGGTGCTATCCCGAGTATGTTGTCACCAATCTCGACAAGCTCACTTATGCGGGCAATCTGGCTAATTTGCGTGATATCGAGTCGAATCCGAACTACCGGTTCGTCAAGGGCGATATTGCCGATGGCGCGTTTCTGCTCGATCTGTTCAGGGAGCATCGCTTCGATGCGGTGATTCATCTGGCCGCCGAGTCGCATGTGGATCGCTCCATCGAGAGTCCGGTCGAGTTCGTGGTGTCGAACGTGCTGGGCACGGTGAACCTGCTCAATGCGGCGCGGGCGACGTGGGATGGCGCGTATGAGGGCAAGCGCTTTTACCACATCTCGACCGATGAGGTCTATGGCTCGCTCGGCAGCGAGGGGATGTTTACCGAGGCCACGCCCTACGATCCGCACAGCCCCTATTCGGCCTCGAAAGCCTCGTCCGACCACTTCGTTCGCGCGTTCCACGATACCTACGACTTGCCAGTGGTGATCAGCAACTGCTCGAACAACTACGGATCGCACCAGTTTCCCGAAAAGCTGATTCCGCTTTTCATCAACAACATCCGCCTGCAGAAGCCACTGCCGGTCTACGGCGCGGGCCTCAACGTCCGGGACTGGCTCTGGGTGGTGGATCACGCCCGCGCTATCGACGTCATCTTTCATCAGGGCAAGGCGGGTGAGACCTACAACATCGGCGGGCATAACGAATGGACGAACATCGATCTCATCCGCCTGCTCTGCCGCATCATGGACCGGAAGCTTGGCCGGGAAGCGGGGGAGTCGGAGAAGCTCATCACCTACGTGACCGACCGCGCGGGCCACGATCTCCGTTACGCCATCGACGCGACGAAGCTGCAACGCGAGCTTGGCTGGGTGCCCTCCGTGACCTTCGAGCAGGGTTTGGAACAGACGGTCGATTGGTATCTTACAAATCAGTCGTGGCTCGACGAGGTCACCTCGGGAGCCTATCAGCACTATTATGAAAAGATGTACGCGGGGCGCTGAACGCCGCGCAGCAACTATCCTGAAATCAGTAGCGTCAATATGAGCGAGATTATTCCTGTCATTCTCAGCGGAGGTTCCGGAACCCGTCTTTGGCCACTGTCGAGGGCGATGTATCCCAAGCAGCTCCTTCCGCTTTTCGGCGAAAATACGATGTTACAAGATACGGTGCTGCGTATTTCTTCGGTTGCCGAGACGGGGCCGGTGATCTGCGTCTGCAACGATGATCACCGCTTTCTTGTCGCCGAGCAGCTTCGGCATATCGATGTCGGCGGAACCATCATTCTCGAACCTTTCGGGCGCAATACCGCCCCCGCCGCTGCGGTTGCCGCGCTGATGCTGCTCGAACAGCATCCGGATTCGCTGATGCTCATCATGCCTGCCGATCATATCATTCTCGACTCCGAAGCTTTTGCCGCTTCGATCCAGTCAGCTCGAAGCGCGGCTGAGAAGGGAGGTCTCGTGACTTTCGGCATCGTTCCGACCGCTCCTGAAACTGGGTATGGTTACATCAGGGCGGTTGCCGGTTCGACGGGCGCTATCCGGCCTGTTGCCGAGTTTGTCGAGAAGCCATCGCTCGAACGGGCGGAACGTTACGTCGCGTCTGGTGACTATTTCTGGAACAGCGGGATGTTCATGTTCCGACCTGAGGTCTATCTCGCCGAGCTGGAAGCCAACTCTCCCGAGATGGTCGCAGCGTGTCGCAAAGCTTTCGCAAATGCCCGGTGCGATCTTGATTTTCTGCGTCTCGATACCGAGGCATTCAAAGCTTGTCCCTCAGACTCCATCGACTTTGCCGTTATGGAAAAAACCTCCAACGCGGTGGTCGTGCTCATGCAGGCTGGCTGGAACGATGTCGGCGCATGGTCGGCGCTCTGGGATGTGCATGACCGCGATGCCGAGGGCAACGTCAAGCGGGGCGACGTGCTGACGCACGGGGTGCGAAACAGCTACATCCACTCGACCAGCCGATTGGTGGCGGCGGTCGGTCTCGAAGATCATGTGATCGTCGAAACCGCCGACGCGGTGCTTGTCGCCTCAAAAGATCGGGTGCAGGAGGTCAAGGCGATTGTCGAGCAGCTCCGTTTGCAGGAGCGAGAGGAGCCGCTCTTCCACCGTCGGGTCTACCGCCCTTGGGGTTCCTACGAGACCGTCGATGAAGGTCATCACTTCAAGGTCAAGCGCATCACGGTCAAGCCCGGAGCGGCGCTCTCATTGCAACTTCACCATCACCGCGCGGAGCACTGGGTCGTGGTGACCGGCAAGGCGCTGGTGACGGTTGGCGAAAAGCAGGTGCCGCTCGAAGCGAACGAGTCGATCTACATTCCGCTCGAAGAGAAGCACCGCCTCGAAAATCCCGGCGACGAGCCGCTCGAACTCATCGAGGTGCAATCCGGCGACTACCTCGGCGAAGACGACATCGTCCGCTTCGAGGATCATTACGGGCGACTGTGAGCGCTCTGTATATGTTGTAGCGTTATAGGATATATAGGTCTTGTAAGTCCTGTATGTCCTATTCGACTTATAGCGTAGCGGTCACCTTGTATGGCACCGATTATTGTGATACATTGATCTGTTTTGGTATTGCGGCAAGATATTTACGATTCAAATCCAAATCCCGGTAGCATATGTCTGAAGAAATGAGATCGCCCAACCAGGGGCAGCAGGTCGGTGACGTCGTGAAAGGTGATTTCGCGACCATTCTCGTCGGTCTGGGCACGATGCTCGACGGAGCTTTGACGCCTCTGAGCAAGGTCGTCGCCTCGGCGCTCGATTCGATGACGGTCGTGGCCAAGCAGATTCTCGACGGCATCAACAACTCCGCCGCCGGTAACAGGCATCAGTGACCATCCGTTGATGGTTGCGTCGCCGGGATTTTCCCGCGCACGGCATCCGAGGGGCAGTCCGGTTTATCGCCATCGGGCTGCCTTTCTCTTTTCCTGCCGATTCTTGTATATTCCCTCTTTTTCGCGAAGGAGTTCCCTCCGCTCACGATATTTCCAGCTTGACATTCTGACCATCATGCCCGATATCTATCCCGAGTATCCGTCCTCTCTTACCTACAGCGCCATGGAGGCCCGCGTCCGTCAGTTCTGGAACGAACAGGGCATTTTCCGCAAAAGCCTCGAAAAGGATGCGCCCAAAGGCATCTACTCTTTTTACGAAGGGCCGCCGACGGTGAACGGAAAGCCGGGCGTGCATCACGTTTTCAGTCGCACCATCAAGGATGTGGTCTGCCGTTACCACTCCATGCAGGGCTTCCAGGTGCCGCGCAAGGCGGGCTGGGACACGCACGGGCTGCCGGTCGAGATTTCGGTCGAGAAGAAGCTCGGGCTGAAGAACAAGTCGCATGTCGAGGAGTACGGCGTCGGCGAGTTCAACCGCGAGGCGCGCTCGCTGGTCTATCACCACATCGACGACAACCGCGAGGGGTGGGGCAAGCTGACCGAGCGCATGGGCTACTGGGTCGATATGGACAGCCCCTACATCACCTGCGACAACAACTACATCGAGTCGGTCTGGTGGGCGCTGAAGACCATCTTCGACAAGGGGCTGATCTACAAGGATTACAAGATCGTGCCCCAAGACCCGAAATCCGAGACCGTGCTCAGCTCGCACGAGCTGGCGCTCGGCTACAAGGAGGTGCAGGATCCGAGCGTCTACGTCCGTTTCCGCCTGAAGGATTCCGACGAAAGCATTCTCGTCTGGACGACCACGCCGTGGACGCTCATCTCGAACGTCGCGCTTGCCGTCGGTCGCGACATCGACTACGTGCGCGTCAAGCATCGCGAAACCGGCGAGGTGCTGATTCTGGCCGAATCGCGCCTGTCGGTGCTGGTCGAGAAGATCGGCGAAGAGTCCGCGTGGGAGGTGATCGACCGCTGCAAGGGTAGTGACCTCGAAGGGCGTGACTACGAGCCGCTTTTCAGATACTTCGCTCCCGAGCGCCGCGCCTGGTACGTAGCGTGCGGCGACTTCGTTTCGACCGGCGACGGCACGGGCATCGTGCACATTGCCCCGGCTTTCGGCGCGGACGACTACGAACTGTCCAAACAGTACCAGCTTCCGATGCTCCAGCCGGTGGCCCGCAACGGCTGCTTCACCGCCGAAGTGCCAGAATACGCCGGGATGTTCTTCAAGGATGCAGACAAGCCGATCATGCAGCGCCTCAGGGAGGAGGGGAAGCTCTACCGCCGCGAGACGATCCAGCACACCTACCCCTTCTCGTGGCGCTACGACGTGCCGGTGATCTATTACGCCCGCGAGTCGTGGTACATCCGCACCACCGACATCGCGCCGCGCATGGTGGAGCTGAACAAAACAATCAACTGGAACCCCTCCGAGATCGGCGCGGGGCGCTTCGGCAACTGGCTCGAAGAGAACAAGGACTGGGCGCTCTCCCGCGAGCGCTTCTGGGGCACGCCGCTGCCGGTGTGGGTCGCCGAAGACTTCGCCATCGGCGATGGCCCCGATTCCGGCAAGCTCTTCGCAGTCGGCTCTGTCGCGGAGCTGCGCGAGGGCTTCATCGACATCGACGGCGAGCAGATGAATCTCGGCGAGGCGCTCGACAAAGGTCTCGTCGAACTCGACCTGCACAAGCCCTTCGTGGATCGCATCTACTTTATCCGCGACGGCAGGCGTTTCAACCGCACGCCGGAGCTGATCGACGTCTGGTTCGACAGCGGCTCGATGCCCTTCGCGCAGTTGCACTATCCCTTCGAAAACAAGGAGCTGTTCGAGAAGACCTTCCCGGCGGACTTCATTGCCGAGGGCGTTGATCAGACGCGCGGCTGGTTCTACACGCTGCATGCCATCGCGACGCTCATCTTCGACCGCCCGGCCTATAGGAACCTCGTCGTCAACGGCCACATCCTCGACAAGAACGGCCAGAAGATGTCCAAGTCGAAGGGCAACGTGGTCGATCCCTTCGAGTCGATGGAGAAGTACGGCGCGGACGCCATCCGCTGGTACCTCATGATCACCAGCCCGCCGTGGCGCCCGAAGCTCTTCAACGCCGCCGAGATCGAGGAGGAGCAGCGCAAGTTCTTCCGCGCCTTCATCAACAGCTACAACTTCTTCGTGCTCTACGCGAACGTCGATGGCTTCCGCAACGTTGAACCGGAGATTCCCTTCGCCGAGCGCTCGGAGCTTGACCGCTGGATCCTCTCCAGCCTCAACACGCTCATCGCCGAAGTGACCCGCCGCATGGAGCAGTACGACCTCACCGGCGCGTGCCGCCTGATCGGCGACTTCACGGTTGACGATCTCTCGAACTGGTACATCCGCCGCTCGCGCAAACGGTTCTGGAAAGGGGAGATGGGGCCGGACAAGCTCTCGGCCTACCAGACGCTCGCGACGGTGCTCGAAACGCTCTCGAAGCTGCTCGCGCCCTTCGCTCCTTTCATCGCCGAGAAAATGTGGCTCGACCTCACCGGCGTCAGCGATAAAGGCGAGGCTGAATCGGTGCACCTGGCCGACTGGCCGGTGGCCGACGAAAGCTGCATCGACGCGGCGCTCGAAGAGCGGATGAAGAAGGCGCAGATCATCACCTCGCTGGTGCGCACCATGCGCGAGAAGGCCACCATCAAGGTGCGCCAGCCGCTCAGGCGCATTTTGCTCGCCGCCGCCGAACCCGGTTCGCGCACTGCCTACGAGCTGGTGTCGGACATTATCCGCGAGGAGGTCAACGTCCAGAAGATCGAGTATGTCGAGGACGAGGATGGCTCGGTGATCAGCAAGAAGGCCAAGCCGAACTTCAAGGCGCTCGGCCCACGCTTCGGCAAGGAGATGAAGCTGCTCGCCGAAGAGATCAGGATCATGAGCCACAAGCAGATTTCACGCCTCGAAACCGAAGGCTCCATCGAGATCGATCTTGGCGGACGCATCTGCACCGTGCTTCGGACGGATGTTGACATCGTACACGAGGATATCGAGGGGTGGCTCGTGGCGGCGGACGACGCGCACCGCATCATGGTGGCGCTCGACACGGAGATCACCGAAGAGCTTGAGATGCTCGGCCTGGCCCGCGAGCTGGTGAGCAAGGTTCAGACCCTCCGCAAGGAGAGCGGCCTCGAAATCACCGACCGCATCGCGCTCACGGTGGAGGGCAGCGAAAAGCTGCTGGCGGCGGCGCGGAAGAGCGAGTTCTACATCATGGATGAAACGCTCGCTACCTCCATCGTGTTTCTCTCTCTCGACGCCGCGCAGCCGGGCGACGGCGCGGAGCAGGTCAACAATGAATTGTGCCGCCTGTCACTTGAAAAATCCGGTTCATGATCGTATTATAAGCATTAGCTTTTTTTTACGGTTCGCCGTTGGAACCTCTAAACCATGACCAGCATGTCGAAGAAAACCACTCCTGTGCAGGAAAGCCCGGTCGAACCGTCGGAGGAGACGAGGCTGACCAAAACCTATCTGACCGACGAGGAGCTAGAACACTTCAGGCAGCTTTTGCTGAAACGGCGTGAAGAGGTGCTGCGCGACCTCGATATTCTGCGCTCATCCCTGTCGGAAGAGAGCGTCGAGGATTCGATCAACTCGAACTACTCGATGCACATGGCCGATCACGGCACCGAGACCATGGATCGCGAACAGCGCTTCATGTTTATCGCCCGCGACGAGAAATATCTGCACTATGTCGACCAGGCGCTCGACCGCATCCGCAACAAAACCTACGGCATCTGCACCAAATCGGGCAAGCCGATCCCCAAGAAACGCCTCGAAGCCGTGCCGCACACCTCGGTAAGAATCGAGTTCAAGCAGACGAAGAAATAACCTCTGCTCTTACGGAGCATCCCGCATTGACAAAGCCGTCCCGAGATTTCGGGATGGCTTTTTTTATTCTGTGACGCAACAGCCATCGAAAGCGCACTCTCTTCCCCGTATCGAAATTGAAGTTGATCTTCCAGCGGCAATAATCGGTAAAACTATAGAATATAGTCAGTTATCGGGTAAACGTTACCATAGTTGTAGTCACTAATCAATCGATATTTCTCGACAATATCGCCTATCCTGAAGCATTGTATAAACCCATCTCGCTGTCACAATGTATCTCGACTCAAGCAAAACCACCATCAACGGCCAAACCTACCAATGGCACCTGCTTTGCGAGTCTTATCGGGAAAACGGCAAGTTCAAGAATCGCACCATCGCCAGCTTGTCGCACTGTTCGTTCGCCGAGATCGAGGCGATCAGGCTGGCGTTGCAGCACAAGCACGACCTGGCGTGGTTGGCCGAGCATCAGGAGCGGATCGAGCGCGAACTGTTTCGCCGCCACCAGAAGAATACGCCATAGGATTTACTACTTTATGATGTAATCCCAATTGCAGGGCGGATAAGCTATAATATTCCCATAAACCAAAGGAGAAGGGTAAATGGCGAGACCGGCAACAGGCAAGGAAGTCTTGACAAAAACGAAAGAGGCTTTGGCAACGGTTCGAACAACCCAGGCACTGCGCCAGGCACAAGCGGTGATCTTGCCGCTGGAGCAGGGATTGTCGATGGATCAGGTCGCTTCGGTGCCGGGTATTTCAAAAAGCTGGGCGTGCAAATTGAGATGCCAGTTTATCAGGCAAGGTGGCGTGATGCCGGAGACAAAACCGACGCAGGGTGGACGTCGGCGAGAAAATATAACGTTTCAACAAGAAACTGTTTTTCTTGCGCCGTTCTTCGAAAAAGCGGCCCGCGGCGGCATCCTGATGGTCTGCGAAATCAAGCAAGCGCTCGACCAGCGGTTGGGCCGCACCACAGCCCTGACTTCGACCTGCAATCTGTTGCACCAGAACAACTTGCGCAAGCTCGCGCCGGACAAAAGGCATCCGAACAGCGATCCCGAAGCTCAAGAGGAGTTTAAAAAAAACTCCCGGAACTGATCGCCCCGGTCGACAATGAGTGGTCAGGCCCCAACAAACAAGCACCACTTCGGGTGATGTTTCAGGACGAAGCCCGGTTTGGCCGGATTTCCGATACGCGGCGATGCTGGCGTCCGCGCCCGATTCATCCGTTGACGATGGCGATGGTAACGCAAGAATATACGTATGCTTACGCAGCGGTGTCGGTCAGCGATGGCGTGCTCGATACTCCGATTCTGCCGCATGTTAACCGTGAATGTATGCAACGCTTTCTCGATGAAGTTGCTGCCAGGCACTCGAACGTGCGCATCGCGATGATTCTCGATGGAGCTGGCTGGCACCGGACGTCCGCGTTGAAAATCCCGGAGAACATGCTACTTGTATCATTGTCTCCCTATGCGCCATAACTCAACCTCGTCGAGCATTTGTGGGACGAACTTCGCGAAAAAGCATTCGACAATGTGGTCTTCGACAGCATCGATGCACTTGAAGACTACTTGGCCGCATCGTTGAAGGCGATGGAGCAAGACACGGCAAGAGTTCATTCCATCGTCGCATGGCATTAGATCATAAATGCCTTATTGAATTGAAATTTGGAATAAGATATTTTAAATTAATTATTTATCACTAAACCGTGAAAAGCTTGGATTCATCACTTCGCTTTGCTCCGTTCAGAATGACAGAATAAAACACGTCAAAAACATTATCGACGGAGAGAACTCATTCATTCTCCAATATCCCATAAAACACAGAAGCCCGGCGATGAACCGGGCTTCGTTGCTTTGCTGTGGTGTCTCGCGACAAATCACATGGCGTTGATGATTGCGTTGAGTGTGCCGCTTGGTCGCATGGCTCTGGCGGTCTTCACGTCATCGGGCTGGTAGTAGCCGCCCATGTCCACCGGACTGCCCTGCGCGGCGATCAGCTCGGCATCGATGAGTTGCGCGTTGTCCGCAAGCGACTTGGCGACACCGGCGAAGCGTGCCTTCATCTCGGCATCGGCGTCCTGACCGGCCAGCGCTTCGGCCCAGTAGAGGGCGAGGTAGAAGTGGCTGCCGCGGTTGTCGATCTGGCCGACCTTGCGGGCGGGCGACTTCTGGTTGTCGAGGAACTTGCCGATAGCCTGGTCGAGCGTGTCGGCCAGCACCTGCGCCTTCGGGTTGCCGAAGCTCTGCGCGAGGTGCTCCAGCGATGCGGCCAGAGCGGAGAACTCGCCGAGCGAATCCCAGCGGAGGTAGCCCTCTTTCTGGAATTGCTGCACGTGCTTGGGAGCCGAGCCGCCCGCGCCGGTCTCGAACAGGCCGCCGCCGTTGAGCAGCGGAACGATGGAGAGCATCTTGGCGCTGGTGCCGAGCTCAATGATCGGGAACAGGTCGGTCAGGTAGTCGCGAAGCACGTTGCCGGTGACGGAAATGGTGTCCTCTCCGGCGCGGAAGCGGGCGAGACTGAACTTCATCGCATCGACCGGGGCAAGGATTCTTATTTCAAGGCCGGTGGTGTCATGCTCTTTAAGGTACTCTTCGACCTTGGCGATGATCTGGCTGTCGTGAGCGCGGTTGCTGTCGAGCCAGAAGATGGCCGGAGCGCCGGTGGCTCTGGCGCGGCGGACGGCCAGCTTCACCCAGTCGCGGATCGGAGCGTCCTTGGCCTGGCACATGCGGAAAATGTCGCCGGTTTCGACCTTCTGCTCCATCAGCACCGCGCCAGAGGCATCGACCACGCGGATAACGCCGTCGCCGGGGGCCATGAAGGTCTTGTCGTGCGAGCCGTACTCTTCAGCCTTCTGCGCCATCAGACCAACGTTCGGCACACTGCCGATGGTGGCCGGATCGAACGCGCCGTTCTTGCGGCAGTCATCGACGATCTCGCCGTACATGGTGGCGTAGCAGCGGTCTGGAATCACGGCCTTGCAGTCGTGCAGCTTGCCGTCCGGTCCCCACATCTTGCCGCCGTCGCGCACGACGACCGGCATCGAAGCGTCGATGATGATGTCGTTCGGCACGTGCAGGTTGGTGATGCCCTTGTCGGAATCGACCATCGCGAGTGCGGGCTGTTTGGCGTAGACCGCCTGGATGTCGGCCTCGATTTCGGCGCGCTTCTCTTCCGGCAGCGACTGGATTTTGGCGTACAGATCGCCGAGGCCGTTGTTGAGATTCACGCCAAGCTCGGCGAGCAGGGCGGCGTGTTTTTCGAGCGCCTCCTTGTAGAAGACCGAGACGGCGTGACCGAACATCACCGGATCGGAGATCTTCATCATGGTGGCCTTCAGGTGCAGCGACAGGAGCACGCCCTTTTCCTTGGCATCCTCGATCTGGGCAGCGTAGAACTCGCGGAGCTTGCGGACGTTCATGACCGAAGAGTCGATCACTTCGCCAGCCTTCAGCGCGGTTTTCTCTTTCAGCACCTTCACCTCATTCGCTCCGCTGACATACTCGATGCGGACGGAGGTCTCGGCAGGCACCGTTACGGACTGCTCGGTGCCGTAGAAGTCGCCATCGGTCATGTGCGAGACGTGAGCCTTCGAATCAACGCTCCATGCGGACATCTTGTGCGGATGCTTTTTGGCGTAGGCTTTGACCGAGAGCGGAGCGCGGCGGTCAGAGTTGCCCTCGCGAAGCACCGGGTTCACGGCGCTGCCGAGCACCTTGGCGTAACGTACATTGATCGCCTTCTCTTCGTCGCTGGTCGGCGCTTCCGGATAGTCCGGCACGTTATAACCGTGATCCTGAAGCTCCTTGATGGCGGCTTTCAACTGGGGAATAGAGGCGCTGATATTGGGCAGTTTGATGATATTGGCTTCGGGCGTGAGCGCAAGCTCGCCAAGCTCGGCGAGGTAGTCGGGAATCCTCTGGCTTTCGGTCAGATTCTCCGGAAAGTTGGCAATGATCCTGCCCGCAAGAGAGATGTCCCTCGTCTCGACCTCGACGCCGGTGCCGCGGGTGAAGGCCTGGAGAATCGGAAGCAGCGAGTAGGTCGCCAAAGCCGGAGCTTCGTCGATCTTGGTGTAGATGATGGTCGATTTGCTTGCCATATCGATGAAATTAAAGGTCTGTGGTTATGATTGACTTCTGGAAAAAAGAAAGCCTGATAATCCGACAGGAGCCGCACTACCCCCTGTCAGTAAAGTGAACTGCTGTGTATATTCCCGAAAACGGGATCAAATGCCGTACTGAAAAATGCACCTCAAGGGCCTGAAAAACGCTCACTTCCATGGAATTGCAGTCCACCCGTAAAAAAGGTGAACCTGCCTTCAGGCCCTGGTCAGCAAGGCCCTGTTGACGAATGGATTTGAAAGTGATGAAGGAGAACGGGAGGCCGGCGGACACCGGCGCTCCATCAAAACGTATCTGGATTACTGACGGTTGTCGAGTCCGATCCTCTCGGCAAGCTCCTTGTCATGAAGCACTTCGGAAGCGAGCTTGATCATGGGGATGGTCGCGCCCATCGAGCTGTAACCACCGTCATGGAAAAGATTCTGCATGGTCACCTTGCGCGTCAGATCGCTCAGGATCGTCATGGTGTATTCGGCGCACTCTTCAGCGCTGGCGTTGCCGAGCGGAGACATCAGCTGACCGTAATCGTACATCTTCTCGAAACCGGGAATACCGCTGCCGGCCTTCGTATAGGTCGGGCTTTGTGAAATCGTGTTGATGCGGATGCCGCGCGTCGCGAGCCGGGGGCCGAAGCTGCGGGCAATCGATTCGAGCAGCGACTTGGCGTCGCCCATGTCGGAATAGGTCCAGTAGTTGCGCTGCGACGCGATATAGGAGAGCGCGACGATGCTTGCGCCATCGTTGAGCGCCTCGTTCTTCAGCGCATAGGCGACGAGCCGGTGAAACGAAATGCCGGAGACATCGAGCGTCCTCATGAACCACTCGTAGTTCAGCTCCTCATACGGCACCTGCTTGCGGATATTCTGGGACATGCCGATCGAGTGCACGATGAAATCGACTGATCCCATCGTCTCTTTCAGCTCCCTGAAGGTGTTATCGACATCCTCGTTTTTGGAGGCGTCGCAGACGAGAACCGGAGCGTTGCCGCAAAGTTCGGACAGCTCCTGGAGATTGCCGAAGCGAATGGCGGTCGCGACGTTGGAAAGAGCGATCTGTGCGCCCTCGCGGTAAGCGTGAAGCGCAATCTGCCAGCCGATGCTGCTTTCATCGAGCGGGCCGAACACAATTCCTTTTTTCCCTTTCAAAAGACCATAGTGCGCTTTCTCGGGCATGGTACAATCTTATTCTTTTCAGAAAATAAGGGTATCAGCTACCCCTTTGATGATCGTTCAAAGCTGTCAAGATACAAGTTTCCGGTGAATTGTTAAACACTTACCGGTAAAATTTGCATCCTTACGGAAAAGCGATACCACAGATGCCGCTACGCGGAGATCAACCGGATTGATGCTACAGTCGCGCCATCGACATGAAGAGAGACGCGGCTTTACACTGTTGCCGTCAGATTTTCAGGCGGCGCATGGAACGCAGCTTGTCGAGCACGTTCTTGTTGACGTTCAGCTCCATCTCCTCCTTGTCTACCTGAACCTCCTTGAAAATCACCCTGAGCATATTCTCCTCGCGGATGAATTTCTCCATGTCGAGGCTGTAGAGCGCCCTCGGCAGGGTGATGATCCGCTGGGCGCGGTCTACCGTGACGATGATGTCGGTACCCATGCGCTCGACCGAAACATCCTCGGCGTCCTTCAGGAACGGAATCTTGATGCAGAGCACCTCGCGGTGGCTGGAGGTCACCTGGTTCTTCTGGCTTTCGATCCAGAAGTTCTTGCCGGAATAGAAGGTCTTGTCGGGAGCCTCTGCGCCGAAGACCATCTGGCTGATTTCGTAGAGCGCGTCGGGGCCGATCGGCTCGGTGCGCTGGAGGTGGCAGCGGAAGACCGGCGTCGGGTAGAAGGAGTTGTCGATCTCCATGAGGTACTTGCTGTGCAGGTCGGCCCAGAACTCGAAGTACTCGCCCACGGTGCGCGAGGTCGGCAGAATCTTGTTGATGACGATGCCGTCGATGTTGATGCCGTACAGATGCACGAAGGTGTAGGCGCGCTTCGTTTCGAGAATCGAGAGCTTCTCGGGGTTCAGCACCAGCCGGAAGGTGACCTCCGGGCTGAGGATGAACCTGTTGATATCCTCCATCTGCTTGAGCAGCACGTTCACCTCGTTGAAGAAGTCGTCGTCGGGAATGTTGTTGCCGCTGAGCGGACGGGCGAGCGACGACATGCTCTTGTAGAGCTTGAAGAACTGCTTGCCCATGTTACCGCCGATGATGATCTCGGGATAGGCGAGCAGGCGGAGCGTGTTGCCGGTCGGCGAGGTGTCGAGCACTACGGCGTCCCAACGGCCGGACTGCGCCTCATCGAGCAGCCGCGAAAGGGCGAAAATTTCATCGAGGCCCGGCTGCGTCGTCAGCTCGGAAGCAACACCGCTGTCGAGACCCTGGTTCTTGTATGACGAAGAGACGAACTTCTGGAAGCCCGACATGTTCTTTTTCAGCTCGTAAATGGTATCGACTTCGAGGCCGTAGAGGTTCTTCTCGATTCTGAGCGGCTCGTTGCGCCCGATCTGCACATCGAAAACATCCGAAAGCGAGTGCGCCGGATCGGATGACATGATCAGCACCCGCTTGCCCTGACGCGCAAGAGCGACGGCGGTCGATGAAGAGATGGTGGTTTTACCCGTTCCGCCCTTGCCGGAATAGATGATAACCCTCGGTTGAGACTGGTTTTCGGTTAAATCCCTCGACAGCATGCGGTACTCTCCTTTGATACGAGATGAAAAATGATCCCGATAAAACGAAGTGTGAAGTTAGCACTTTTATCGTCACATTTTCAAAACATCGTTAACTCGTTCTGAGAATGTCAGATAACCTCGATCAGGAGTCGGGAGGGAAGTATTGTTTGAAAAAACGAAGGCCGCCTCGAATGCGAATCGAAACAGCCGCCGTTCCTTTGTCATGGCAAGCATAAATGACCAAGCTCAGGGAATCTCGATTTTGATGATTTTCGCGATGGAGGCCTTGCCTTTCAATGGCTTGTAGATTCGCACCATTGCCGGATACCACTCAGCGCCAGGATAGACCACCTTCGCATTGCAGAAAAAGTCATAATTCATGCCCGCGACCACCTGCCTGCTGACCACGAGCGGCTCATAGTTCACCCCGGTAAGACCAGCCAGAGCTTCGATGAACACCGCCTTGTCCGCAGATGAGAGCAGCTCGAACTTCGACCAGCCTCCGGTTTTCAGAACAGGCGGGACATCTGTCATCACTGATGCAGCAGGCGCGGCACCAGCCTGGCTTGCGGCGGGAAGCGCCATATCGACAGCAAACGACACATCACCAAAAACGCCGCTCATCGCGAGCGCGAGGACGAAACCGGGTAAAAATTTCTTTTTCATGGGAGTCTTGTCTTGTTGGTTCACGTGAGCGTGACATTATGGACAAATCAATTGACAATACCTCGTCAGCATTTTTGCATGATTTGTCAGAACAACTTGTACTTATAGCAAAATGTAGCGCTTTTCCCCGTTTGTTTTCAACCCTGTTTCTCGGGCAGTTTAAATCCGACATAGGTTCCACCGCTGATCCCCATGAGCGCCAGCAGTACCGGATCGAACTGCGGCATGGTCAAGGTATCGGCTACGCTGCTGATAAAGATGCCAACAAGGAGCAGAGTCCAGACCGCGATCTGCACCCGGTGAAGACTGATCCCTTCATCGTCGTAAAAGAGATCCTTGTACCATCCCTTCGATGATTTCGGTTCAATGTCTTTGTCGATTTTCTGGATGTTGTTATCGAGCTGCTGAATCTCCTTTATCTTGCCTGCCAGCGCTGCCCTTTTTTCCGACAGGGCTTTCTGGGACTCAGAGCAAGGAGCCGCTGCGTCCAGCAGGGTAAGCGATGCGATTTCGCTGCCGAATTTTTCAGCCTCACGTTCGCAGGCAAGTCGTTTCTCCAGCTGCTCGTTTCGCTGATTTCTGAGCTGGTTGTATTTGTTGGAGTCAACCGCGATGGAGCCAAGGGCGGTCACGGTGCTGATACCCATGAGTCCGACAACGCCTTGCGTAAGGCTGAAAATATCGCTGGTCACCATCCAGATAAAAATATATCCAACCGTGATGATTACGAACCAGAGCGCCATCTGCGTCCGGGCGAGGCTATAGGTTTTTCGCCCGCCATTATGCGGCTGACCGCCACTGTCGCGAAGAATATCGCTTCGTATAGCCAGCACGAAAAAGAATACAACGAATACCGCGATAAATACGAGGAAATAGTTGAGATTATTTGCATCGATACGGACAAGAGTGACATCCATAAATTTGGCCTGTGCCCCGCTTTCAAGCCCGACGGTTAGTGGCACGGTTCGCTTTATATCAAAAAAATTGTTCACATTTCTGCCAAGAAGCCTTGTCCATGCCTCTTTGTTCTGTTCATCGCGTCTGAGGTCGAACACCAGTACGTTATCTTTGACCAGTCCTGGTTCGATATTGTTGTCTTCCTGGCCAGACCTGAACGGAATGCCATCGATATAAAGCATGAGCTTGTCACGGCTTATCTTCTCCGCCTCCATCCACTCGACGAGATTATTGACCGTGACCCTGATTGTCTGACGCAAAGCGATCTGCGCCTTGAGGGGGTCATTATTTTGAGGAGCGGAATCAACACTGACATTGACGACTACCGGCGATATATCGCCTAAGGCTGCTTTTGAAGAATTGTTCTGATCAGGATTGTTTCCTGAAACGGTTTGCGAGAGCGGTGCCGGGGAATCATTTCCGGCCCATGCCTCACATTGCGGCATAAGTTGAACAAGCAGCATGACCAAAAGGATAACCGCCGATCGGCGGGGTATCCTTCGTTTCCGCGAAGTGAAGCTTTGCATGATAGCCGTCCTTGATAGTTTCAGGTTACTGAAAACAGAACATCGCACACAAGAATCGAATACAAACTGTTGTAAAGACAAGAAAACTGTCGAATCACCATCAGACGAACTGATTTTTCTTTGCGAGCGCCAGTTCGAGTTGCCGCATGTAGTCGTCGTGCGGAATTTGGATGGCCCCGAGACTTTCGAGATGGGGGTTCATGATCTGGGCGTCGAGCAGCAGATAGCCTTTGCTTTTGAGATAGCCGACCAGCCAGGCGAAGGCGACTTTGGAGGCGTTGGGGCGAACAAAAAACATCGACTCTCCGAAAAAAGCACCGCCCATCGCAATGCCGTAAAGCCCTCCGGCAAGTTCGCCGTTCTGCCAGGTCTCGACGCTGTGCGCTATGCCGAGACGGTGCAGCTTGAGGAACGCCTCGATGATCTCTTCGGAGAGCCACGTCTCCTGCTCGGACGCGCGTGGCTGCGAACAGGCGCGGATCACCCGCTCGAAGGCCGAGTCGACTTTGATGGTGAAGCGCTTGTCGCCGATGATGCGCCGGAGGCTTCTCGACGGGCGGAAGGCGTCGAGTGGCACCACGGCTCGCTGGTAGGGCTGGCACCAGCTCACCGTCCCCTCGCGTGAGTCGGCCATCGGGAAAAACCCGTGGCGGTAGGCGCGAAGCACATCCTCGACCCGTATCATGCTGTACAGCCTTTCAATAACTTACTCATCGCTGCGCAGTTTTTTCGCCGTCACCAGCAATTCATCGAGTCGCCGTTTCGGCACGTGGTGGATGCCGTACTGGTCGCGCCAGTAGCGGATGTCGCCGCCCGGCTCGATCTGGTCGATCACCACCGTCTCGGCGGGCTTGCCGAGCGCGATGACGAGCAACACCGTCCAGCCGTCGGAAATACCGAGCGAGGCCATGAGCCGCTCCCGGTCGATGGCGGCGATGATGCAGCCTCCCAGCTCCTTTTCCGCCGCGCCGAGCATGATGGTCTGCGCCGCGATGCCGCTGTCGCAAGCCGCATCCGCATCCGCATCCTTCCGGCACAGCATGACCAGAGCGGCCGGGGGACGCTCGCCGGGTTCCGGGCCAGACCACTCCTTGAGATAACCGGCCCACCTCAGGCACGGAAACACCTTGTCGAGCATGTCAGCGCCAGTGACCGGCAGGAATCGCAACGGCTGCCGGTTGGCCGCGGACGGCGTGTAGCATGCCAGTTCGACCAGCTCGCGAAACGTAGCTTCGCTGACGTCGAAAGACTCGTCGAAGCGTCGGATGCTGCGGCTCCGGGTCACCAGTTCCCTGAACCTCATGGCCCCTCCTCCCCGCAGCAGGAGTCCTTCCAGGCCGCGTCGGTAAAGTGCCGCAGGTCATCCCATCGGCCCGAAGCGATCCACTCGGCGATGTAATCGACGGTTCTGGCGTAATTGAGCGGCTTGCCCGGCGGCAGGGCGAGCCACTCTTTGAGCACCTCGCTGTCGAGGGTGTGCATCGCCATGCCGTGGCCCAGCTCCACCATTGCCAGCGCGTTAGACTCCTGCTCGATCTGCCCATCGAGCGGACGGAGCAGCATCTTCTTGCCGACATGCAGCGCCTCGCCCGGCAGTTCAAATCCTGCGTTGCAGACCACGCCGCTGCACTCCATGAGATCGCGCAGAAACCCCTCCCGCGAATAGGCGCGGAACAGCAGATGCTCGTCGTCGCGATCCTCGGTCACCTTGCCGTAGATGAAAAAGCGGCAGTTATCGACAGGACGCAGGAACGCATCGATATCCTCGACCTCCTCGAACGGCAGGTAAACAAGTATCTTCTGCGGATCCACTTTGGGGCGAACGGTACGAAAGAGAGTGTCGGGAATGACCGGCGGAAAGATCGGCTGGTTGAAATGATCCCAATGCAGCCCGGCGTTGTAGCGGGCCGGAGCGAAGTTGAGCAGGGTGTACTTTTCGAAGAGACTGCCCCGCGCCATCGGAATATGGAAGGGAAAGGCGTACTGGTGGCCGAAGCCAACGCTCACAAGGCCCTTGATTCGCGCCGCCATCGAGGTGACCGGCTCGAAATCGGTGATTACCAGATCGACGCCGGCGGTGTCGAGCGTCAGAACATCGGCCCAGAGGCTGACGAAATCGAGCTGGAACATGGTCTCGACGTAGTTCATCTTTCCTTTGCGCGTCACGAGGGTGAACCCCTTGACCACCTTGTAGGGGGCGAACACCTCGATCTCTCGAAGCTCCTCCTCCTTTCTGCCGCTGATGACGACCTGAACTTCATGACCATCTGCCTTGAGCTTTTTGACCAGCTCGCGACTTCTGCTGATATGGCCGTTTCCGGTACCCTGAACGCCGAAAAGGATCTTCATGCACTGCGTTTGTTTAATGCCTATCGCCGGACTTCCCGATTTTCCCAAAGCTCCGGGGGCCGGATGTCAATAGCTTAAAATTACAATTATTACGGAAATATAGAACATCGCATCAAAGCGGTAACGCCCTTGAAGCGCAAATTCACGGAAGATATGAGAGAAGTGGAGAAAAGTGTAAGTTTACGAAGGTCCGGCCCGCATGATGCCGATGCATATAACTTTACTGACAAGCCTTTTGTTTGATGGAAATCAAGACCGACATTCTTCTTGGCGACTGCAAGAAAGTTCTGAAAACGCTGCCAGACGATTCGGTGGATCTCGTCTTCACCTCGCCACCATACGCCGACCAGCGGAAAAAAACCTACGGTGGCATCCATCCGGACGAGTACGTCGAGTGGTTCCTGCCAATATCGGCAGAGCTGAAGCGGGTACTCAAGCCAACCGGCACCTTCATGCTCAACATCAAGGAGAAGGTGGTCAACGGCGAGCGCAGCACCTACGTGATGGAGCTGATCATCGAAATGCGGCGTCGGCAGGGATGGCTCTGGACCGAGGAGTTCATCTGGCACAAGAAGAACTGCTATCCCGGCAAGTGGCCAAACCGCTTCAGGGATTCCTGGGAACGGCTCATCCAGTTCAACAAGAACCGTCACTTCGCCATGTACCAGGAGGAGGTCATGGTGCCAATGGGCGACTGGTCGAAGACGCGCCTGAAAAATCTCAGCGAAACCGACAAGACGCGCGACGAATCGAAAGTCGGCAGCGGATTCGGCAAGAACATCTCCAACTGGCTCCGGCGCGACATGGCCTACCCGACCAACGTGCTGCATCTGGCCACCGAGTGCAACAACAAAAACCACAGCGCGGCCTTTCCCGAGGGACTGCCCGAGTGGTTCATCAAGCTCTTCACGAAGGAGGGCGACACCGTGCTTGACCCCTTCATGGGTTCCGGCACCACCAACGCCGTCGCCCAGCGAATGCGCCGCAACTCCATCGGCATCGAGATCATGCCGGAGTATCACGAAATGGTTGCTGGCTTGCAGGCTTTGTGCCCGGTGGACGAAGTGGACGTTGTGGACGCGGTGGACAAGAACGGCTCCCGGATGTTGCGCTTCTGTCATGCTGAGTGAAGCGAAGCATCCAGTCAAACAGCTTTCACCTCACACACTATCATCGTTTTTTCTCCGGCGATGCGTAAGTTGATTTTCTTCTTTTGCTTCGCGCCACGGAAGTCTCCCGCTACATCGTCAACATCAAGTCCTGAGTCTGTCTTAAAAGGTTTGTATCCGCAAATTATTCAGAACTTCGTTGCTTTGTCATTCTGAACGAAGTGAAGAATCCAGTTTTTTGAGATCACCATTAAGTGGATAATTTATTGGACGATACGAGAGTTCTCTGGATTCTTCGCCCTACTTTGTCGGACTCAGAATGACAGCCTCAAGTAAACGAAATAGCGCAAAAAACGATTCGGCTTTTACTTTTGAGACGGCCTCAACAGCAGCCAGATCAAAAAAATGATCTTGCAACAGCAGCGGCGCTATCGACTGGCCAAAGCTCGTGCGATTCAACTCGGCGGCTGGGCGGGAATAAGCTGGCGTAGTGATTTTGTGCCCGGTGGACGGTGTGAACGCGGTGGACAGAAACTGCTCGAGGATGCTGCGCGTCTGTCATGCTGAGCAGAGCGAAGCATCCAGTCATGCAGCTTTTATCACACCACCTTCAGATTCGCGTATTGCACCATCAGCGTTTTTTCGCCGGCGGTGCGGAAGTTGATCTTCACCTTCTGCTTCGCGCCGGTGCCCTGCACTTCGAGCACCACGCCGGGACCGAAGATGGCGTGCTGCACTCGCGTGCCGGGGCGGTACTCGCTTTTGGCCGCGCCGGTGGGACGTGCCGACCCTGCGGGCTTCACGCTTGGAACCGGAGCGCCGGGGCACGTGGGGTTGGCGAGCGAGGAGCCGAAGACCGGGCGTCCGGCCATCGCCGAGGCGGCCACCTTTTTCGGACTTTCTGAGAGCTTTCGCCCACCCTCGGTGACGACGATATCGGGGTCGATCTCGTTGATGAAGGTCGAGCGCAGGCACATCTGCGGCTGGCCGTACATGTAACGGCTCTGCGCCCACGACAGGAAGAGCTTCTCGCGCGCGCGGGTGATCGCGACGTAAAACAGCCGCCGCTCCTCCTCGACCTCGCTCGGCTCGTAGCTGTTGAGCGGAAAGAGCTTCTCCTCCATGCCGGTCACGAAAACAACCGGGAACTCCAGACCCTTCGCGGCGTGCACTGTCATGAGCGAGACGTAGTTGTCCGACTCCTGCGTTTCGTCGTAGTCCGACGCGAGCGAGATGGTCGAGAGGAAGTCGGCGAGCGTCGCCGAGTTGGGATTGTGGTCGGCGAAGTCGCGCGTCATCGAGAGCAGCTCTTGCAGGTTCTCGTGGCGGGCGAGCGACTCTGGGGTGTTCTCCTCCTTGAGCACTGACAACAGGCCGGTCGTTTCGTAGAGCATCGAAAGTACGTCGTAGGCCGTGCCCGTCTCGGCCTGCTGGCGCATCGCCTCGATGAGGCTCGCGAACTGTTCGAGCGCGTTGATGAGGCGCGACTGGAATCCCCCCTCGCCCGCGCGCCGCACCGCTTCGTAGAGCGAAATCCCCTGCTCCTCGGCGAACTCCTTCAGCTTGCCGATGCTCACGTCCCCGATCTTGCGCGGCGGAAAGTTGATCACCCGGAGCAGCGATTCGCTGTCGCGGTCATTCAGCACGAGCCGCATGTAAGCCACGGCGTCCTTGATCTCCTTGCGCTTGTAGAACGACACGCTGCCGAAAATTTTGTACGGAATGCGGTTCTGGCGCATCACGTCCTCAATCACGCGCGACTGGGCGTTGGTGCGGTAAAAAATCGCGAAAGCGCGGTACTCGGCTCCCTGCGCCATACGGATCGACTTGATATATTCGCCCACTTTCTCCGCCTCGCGCCGCTCGTTGTACGCCT
>JAAXXD010000034.1 GCA_013334655.1 Chlorobaculum sp.
GGCTGGAGGGCGCTCGCCACGGGGCGTGCATGATGGCCGGGGGCGAGCGCGAGGCGTACGACCTCGTCGAACCGATGCTGCGCGACCTCTGCGTCGAAAATGGCTGCGGCTACATGGGCGCTTCCGGCTCCGGGCACTTCGTGAAAATGGTGCACAACGGCATCGAGTACGGCATGATGCAGGCGATCGGTGAGGGATTTGAACTGCTTCGCGCGAGCGGCTACGACCTCGACAACGAGACGGTGGCGCGGGTCTGGTCGAACGGCTCGGTGATTCGCGGCTGGCTCATGGAACTTGCTGAAAAAGCGTTTGCCAGGGACGGCCAACTCGGGTGGCTCGGCGGCAAGGTGGCCGATTCGGGCGAGGGGCGCTGGACGGTCGAGGCCGCCGTCGAGCTTGGCGTCTCCGCGCCGATCATCACCGGGGCGCTGTTCGAGCGCTTCCGCTCCCAGAAGAGCGAGCACTTTTCGGACAAGGTGGTCGCGGCGCTGCGCCACGGTTTCGGCGGCCATGCGTTCCAGAAACCGGAAACCGGGGAGGAGAAGGCATGAGCGGCGCAATCGACAACTTCACCATCGTCATCTTCGGCGCGAGCAGCGATTTGGCGTCGCGCAAGCTCTTTCCGTCGATCTTTCAGCTCGCTCGCTGGGGGCACATGCCGGAGAGCTTCCGGCTGATCGGCGTCGGGCGGCAGGAGCTGAGCCACGACGAGTTCCGAGAGAGCGTCAGCAGTCGCCTGCTGGAGCACTCGCCCGAAGCCGCCGCTGACGCCGCGCGGCTCGACGCCTTTTGTCGCCGCCTCTTTTACGTCCGGGTCGATCTCGACGATCCGGCTGGTTACGAAGCGCTGCGCGAGGAGATCATGAGCGACGAGGGAAATGGGCGCACCTGCCGTAACCTGATGTTTTACCTCTCGATACCGCCAAGCCTCGCGCCCGTCGTCGTGCGTGGTCTCGGCAAGGCGGGGCTGGGCGGGCGCGAACGCTCGTGCGCCGGGTGGCGGAAGATCATCGCCGAAAAGCCCTACGGCCACGACCTCGAAAGCGCTCGCGAGCTGAACCGGGTCATCGACGAGGTGTTCGAGGAGCGGCAGGTTTACCGCATCGACCACTACCTCGGCAAGGAGCCGGTGCAGAACATCATGGTTTTCCGCTTCTCCAACGGCATCTTCGAGCCGCTCTGGAACCGGCAGTACATCGCGCAGGTCATGATCACCATCGCCGAGGATTTCGGCATCCGCGGGCGCGGCGGCTATTACGAGGAGGCCGGGCTGCTGCGCGACATCATCCAGAACCACGGCCTGCAACTGCTCGCGGCCATCGCGATGGAGCCGCCGGTCGATCTCGAAGCCGACTCGATCCGCGACGAGAAGTCGAAAATCCTGCGCTCCGTGCGCCGCTTTACCATCGACTCGGTAAGCGATTCGGTGGTGCTCGGTCAGTACGAAGGGTACGTCGCTGAAAAGGGCGTCGCGCCGGAATCGAAGGTCGAAACCTTTGCCGCCGTGAAGTTCCACGTGGACAACTGGCGCTGGTCGGGCGTGCCGTTCTACATGAAGGCAGGCAAGAACCTCGCCAAAAGCGTGACCGAAATCGTCATCACCTTCCGCTGCCCGCCGCAGAACTACTACGGGCCGTACGGCGGCGCGGCGTGCAGCACGCCGAACCAGGTGGTGCTCGGCATCCAGCCCGACGAGACGGTCGCCATCCGCTTCGGCGCGAAACGCCCCGGCGAGCAGATGATCACCGATCCGGTTTTCATGAAGTTCGACTACCGCGGCACCTTTCAGGGCGAGGGCCTCACGCCATACCACCGCCTTTTGCTCGACGCCATCGAAGGCAACCAGATGAACTTCATCCGCAAAGACAGCGTGGAACACTCCTGGGAAATAATCGACAGTTTGAAGGATTCAGTTGACGGGCAAGCCCCGGAGCAATATCCGGTTCATAGCTGGGGACCGGAATCATCGCGGATTTACGGGTGAAGATGGTGGGATGATTCTGAATATCCTGTAGGGGCGGACCTGCGTGTCCGCCCTTGTTTTTTGTGTCATGGATAATATTGCGGACAAGCATCTATCATTCTGAATGAAGTGAAGAACCAGATCATTTTTAGGGATTTGAAGTATCTAACTAATCATTAAAAAACTAGCGATGCTTTCCTTGATTCTTCAGACGACAAAGTCTAATTGCTTGCCGCACGAGCAACTTTTATTGCATCAGCCCTACGTAGTGATACTCCAAGATCTAGCCAATGAATAACGTTGTAATAACGATACTTATCACTGCCGATATATTCAGAAAGGATAGCTTTGATTCGTTTTGCGGAAAATGATCGCACAGCCATGATAGCAGCTGCCTTACGAACTGCATCTGATTTGTGGTTGAATAAGTGAAATAAAGCGTCATTCGATATTTTTGTAAACCGTAATTCTGAGCAGATATCAATTGTCTTTTTTAAAATAGTTGCGGGCATTTCAAGAGAGAGAAGGTCAGATATCGAATGGTGTTTGCTGATTGAGAGTATAGATTTTGCAACTTCTTCCTGATACTCCTTATCGTTTGGTATTATTAATAGTGTGGAACCGATTTTTGGCCCTTCGGCATTAATAAGAACGGTAATATCGATCCACTCACCATACTTTCCCAAATATTCAGCATCAAGCTTTGAGGCTCCTGCATATCCGTCTCTAAGGTTCGCCCTTATCCTTAACAAATCTTCAGATTTTTGCGCTGCACAAAGTATATTCAGCCCTTGTCTTGTGAGTTTTTTTCTTCGATATTCTTCCAGGTCTCTATACTTCTTGATAAGGTCATGAATGTCAGTAGCATTGCTGAATGCAGCTTCTGCCTTTTTAATTCGATGTTCAAAATATGTGCTAAAACGGTCATCTACATCTCTGCGCAACTCATCAGCATTTTTGCTAAAATACTTTTCCATGAGTACGAAATATTCATCAGAGTCATACATAAGACTCGCACTGATTTTTTTCTTAAGCTCTGATTCTGAGAAATTTTTTAATAAACTATACTTATACTGTCGAAAAAGCTCTTCTCCCTCCTGATCTACATTTAAAGAATTGCCTGATAGTAGGTTTAATGCATTTTTATTCCGTGATTGAGTGAGTATTTTCTTGATATCTTCTTCAGTAAATATCTTTCCTTTTTTTGATAACACTTTAACAGCTTCATTGCGTACAAAAGCGTTACTATCACAAGATAGTCGCTCAGCTGTATCCATATCCAGTGCATCTCGACTATGCAAGGCTTTCAATGAGTACAGTCTAACTTGAGAATTGCGATGTTCAAGACCTAACAGCAAGAAAGACGTTTCAAGTCTTTCAAACTCACTTAACAATGGTTTTAACAGATATGATTTGAATGACTCAAATTGAGAATCAATTATTAACTTTTGTGCGGCTTCAATTTGGCCGGTTCTAAGCAAAATTTCAGCCATACATTCGAGAGCAGTACGGGACGTTTCATAGTTATTTTGAGTGTATTCTTTTCTGGCGATCTCAATATCTGCTTTATTTCCAAATCTTGCAAGATATTCGAGAGCGGCCGTTTTTACTTTAGACGATGATTCATCTGAGAACCATATACTTAAAATCATATCTCTGTTGATTGACTCGTCTTGTATTGGAAGTTCAATGCCCAGCAAAGTTAATACAGAAATAGCTCCAGCCGTCTCTTCTTCGTTTACTTCAGGAAATAACGAGGAAACAATAGCAGGATTTGACTTGGAATATGCTGAAGCTGAATACCAAAGCCACAATGGTACGTTTTCATTGTTGAAATGTTTAAATCCCAAACGAGCGAGGTATCGATTTTCTCTCTGTCCCAACTTCAGCCCTTTTATGCAAGATGTATAAAGAATATTATTATCATGCACTCCAAGATTCATTTCATCATTTCCGGGCTTCGAAGTTAAATTCGCCAGTAATCGGAAGCGAGCAACATCACTTGCATTGAGTAAATCTAAAGAATCTGGGTCTTTAAACTGATTGATAATATTTTCGAGAAAGTCAATACTAGCATCATATTTAGAGGATGATTCTTCTGTTCTGCTTTTATTGATAGCTTCTTCAGAATCTGTTCGAGCGCGTTTTGTTTGCAATTCGCTAGGGTCGGATAAGTCGTCTTTGGCTTTGATGCTATTTACATATGCTGTAATACATTTCCTAGCTAATGTTTCCATATCTCTAACTGTCGTAAAATTCTGAAACAGAATTTTCTTTCCACTTATAATCTCGTTCTGAAAGTCAAGAACTTTTTTTAGGTCAGCACCAGGATCTACCATGAACTCATCCGGGATTCGCTTAAAGAAAAGCGAGATTTCTGGACTTCCATTTTTGTTACACCTTGCCATTGATCGTTCAAACTCCTCTTGGAAGCCAGAAGAGTATCTTCCGTCTTCGTCTGGAGGTGTTCCCCATCTTTTCCACATCATTCCAAGAAATAAGTCACAACGATCAAGGTCTTGATTGATTAGATGTTGTGGCCGACCGAATCTTGCAACTGTTTCCTCCCATCCAATCAACTCAACCTGATAGCCAAGCTCGTTTGCCCACATCTCGTTAAATTCGTTAACTACGTCTCTAATAGCTTCGCGCTCTTCTTTAAGGTCACCAGGAGAGGCCAGAAATGCACGTATGATTTTTCGGGTTGTATGCATGGCTAATTACCGAAACTTGAGATTTAAATATTCAGGTTTTTTGTCTATTGAAATCAAAGTATTGAGTTCGTTGAAAAACGGCAAAAATATTTTCACAGTGATCAATTTCTGGTTGTTTTCAAGCGATAGAAAAAAATTCATAAAAGAATGTAACTATAATTTGAAGTATAAATATAAAAACTATGAATTCCCATGTTCACATTTTCCCTCTACAAGCCACCACACATCCCCGCTTCTCGGCTTCACCATCCCCGCAGGCGACTCTGGCTTCTCGCCGTTGCTGATAGCGCGGGCGAGGTCGTGGCGGGACGGCGGGATGAGGAAGAGCACGTTCTTGGCTTCGTTGATGACGGGCAAGGTCAGCGTCAGCCTTATTCCCGGCGGTTTGCCGTTCGGAGCATCCACCGCGATGACCCAGCGGGTTTGCTCTTCGAGTGCTTTCTCGTCGCCGGGGAAGAGGGAGGCGGTGTGGCCGTCGTCGCCGAGGCCGAGAAGGATGAGGTCGAACGAGGGTGGGGCGTCGTCGCTGGCGTGTTTGCGGAAGAGGCCCCGGAGCAGCAGTTCGTAGCGCTGGGCGTCCGCCTCGGGGTCGCCCGATTCGGTCGGCATTTTGTGTATGTTCGCGGGTTTGACGCAGACGTGGCGGATGAGCGTTTCGCGGGCCATGCCGTAGTTGCTGTCGGGGTGGCTTGGCGGCACGTAGCGCTCGTCGCCCATGAAGAAGAGGGTTTGCGCCCAGGGCAGCGTGATCGCATCGGGGTTGGCGGTGTTCCGGCGCGGCTCTCGCGGCAGGGTGTAGCCAAGCTCGCGGTAGCGCTGTTCGCTGATCCCTTCGGCGAGCTTCCGGTGGAGCGCTCGCGGGGTGTTGCCGCCCGAGAGCACCAGCGTGAAGCGGCCCCGTTCGGCCACCGCGTGGTAGGCGGCGTCGATGATGAAGGCGGCGGCACGTTCGAGAAGCGCGTCAAGCGGCGCACTGATCCAGTGTGTCATCGTTATTCCTTCGGCGGCTAAAATTCTTAAACAATTGCCCCGGACTTCAGTCCGGGGTTTACGGGTAATACAAAATAAATAAGGGCTTTAGCCCAATCTCTTACAACGGAGGCAATTACGAATTGTTGTTGTCGGAGTAATAAGGTATTTGCGATCATTTATCGTGCCGGACTGGATTCTTCGCTTTGCTCAGAATGACAGAAAGAATTTATCAAGCATTTTTTACTGAGAAAAAGCCGTTTCGGAGCTGTTTATGACAGCAATTCAAGCGCTTTCGCGGCGATGTTGGCGGCGGTGAAGCCGAAGTGCTCCATTACCTGCTGGCCGGGGGCTGACGCGCCGAAGCGGTCGATGCCGATCACAGCGCCGCCTTCGCCAGCGATGTCGTGCCAGCCGAAGGTCGCGGCGGCTTCGACGACGATGCGCGTCCGAATCGTCGGAGGCAGCACGGCGGCGCGATACTCCGGCGTTTGCTCGGCGAACAGCTCTCGCGAGGGCATCGAGACCACCCGCGCGGCGTATCCCCGCGCTTCGATCAGCGCTTTCGCTTCGAGCGCCGGATGCATCTCGGAACCGGTCGCCACGATGATGATCCGCTGCTTGTCGTCCCCTCCATCCGCCCAATCCGCAAGCACATAGCCGCCCTTCGACACGCCGTCGCGGAGTCGTCCATCCGCATCGTCGAGCACCGGGAGGTTCTGGCGCGTGAGCACGAGCGCCGCCGGTTTGCGCCGTTTCAGCGCGAGCAGCCACGCCGCCGCCGTCTCGCTGGCGTCCGCCGGGCGATACACGTCCATTCCCGGCATGGCGCGGAGCATCGCGAGCTGCTCGACGGGCTGGTGAGTCGGGCCGTCCTCGCCGAGGCCGATGCTGTCGTGGGTGAAGATGAAGATCGAGTTCGTCTGCATCAGCGCGGCAAGGCGCAGCGCGGGTTTCATGTAGTCGGCGAAGATGAGGAAGGTCGCGCCGTACGGAATGACGAGCTTCGAGAGCGCCAGGCCGTTGACGATGGCCGCCATCGCGTGTTCGCGCACGCCGAAGCGGAAGTTCGCGCCGCCATAGTCGCCAGCCTCGAAGTCGCTCACGCCGCCGTAAAGCGTGCCGGTCGAGCCGCCGAGGTCAGCCGATCCTCCGGCAAGCAGCGGCGCGTGCGCGGCGATCCGCTCAAGCACGGCCTTCGACGCCTGCCGCGTGGCGATCTTCTCGCCCGCAGTCCACTCCGGCAGCTCGGGAAGCCACGCATCCGGGAAGCGCCCCGCGAGCAGTTCCGTCAACGCTCCAGCCAGCGCTGGTTCGTTCTTCTCGAACGCCTGCCACCGCGCCTGCCATTCGGCTTCGAGCTTCGCGCCTCGCTCCGCCACCTCGCGGAAGTGGTCGTACACCCGCTCCGGCACGACGAACGATTCATCCTCCGCAAACCCGAACGCCCGCTTGACGAGCTGCGCCTCCTCCGGGCCGAGCGGCTCGCCGTGCGCCGAGGCGGTGCCCTGCTTATGCGGGCTGCCGTAACCGATGGTGGTATCGACGATGATCATCGATGGACGGTCGTCGATCTCCTGCGCGTCGCGCACGGCTCGCTCGATGGCGTCGAGGTCGTTGCCGTCGATGCGCGAAATGACGTGCCAGCCGTACGCCTCGTAGCGCCGGGTGACATCCTCGGTGAAGGCGAGCTTCGTCGAGCCGTCGATGCTGATGCGATTGCTGTCGTACAGACAGACGAGCCGCCCGAGTTTCAGGTGGCCCGCCAGCGACGAGGCCTCGGAACTCACTCCCTCCATCAGGTCGCCGTCGCTGCAAATGACGTAGGTGAAGTGGTCGATGAGCTTGCGCTCCGCCGTGTTGAGCTTCGCGGCGAGGAACCGTTCGGCGGCGGCCATGCCCACGGCGGTCGAGATGCCCTGGCCGAGCGGGCCGGTCGTCGTTTCAACGCCGGGCGCGTGGCCGTACTCGGGATGACCCGGCGTGCGGCTGCCGAGCTGGCGGAACTGCTTCAGCTCCTCCATGCCGAGGCCGAAGCCGCACAGGTGCAGCATGGCGTAGAGCAGCGCCGAGCCGTGGCCCGCCGACAGCACGAAGCGGTCGCGGTTCGGCCACTCCGGGTTCGCCGGGTTGAAGCGTATGATTTTCGTGAACAGCGCGTAAGCCATCGGAGCCGCGCCGAGCGGCATTCCGGGGTGGCCCGAGCGGGCCTTTTCAACCATATCGACCGCCAAAAGCCTGATGGTGGCGACGGCCTCTTCATCGATAGAGCGGGTGAGGGTCATGATCGTATCGTTTCGGCGATTGCAAGAAAACGGAAAGCGTCTCTGAAAGTCAAAGTATCAACAATCGACAGTTATCACAACAAACGCAAGGCGTCGCGACGTTCCGGTTTTGCCGGTAACGTCAGGAAAGCTAACTTGATAACCGTGATGTTGTTACCAACTCGACAACGATTTTTCCAAGTGATATTCCGGTTGCGTTTTTTGTCATTCTGAGTCCGACACAGTCGGGCGAAGAATCCAGAGGATTTTATAAGACATTATAGAATTGACGATTATCGAGTTATTTCGAGAAGACTGGATTCTTCACTTCGCGTTGCTTCGTTCAGAATGACAAGCAAATTCGCGCCCGGATTATCGGTTGAGCATGTTATCCGAGACGATCTGTTTTTTCCTCAATCCAACCCCCTTTCGCCTATGCCTCTGTTCGATGGATATGGCGTGCTTGTCGGCAGACTCTCACGGTATGCCTGCGACAAGCAGCAGGACGAGTCTCATTACTTTCATTGCAACCTTTTTGTCCAAACGCCGAAAGGGGTCTATCCCTGCGCGGTCGATCTGGACAGCAAGCACCGGCGGGACGGGCTTCAATGGAAGGTGGTCGAACTGGATCCCGAAGAGATCGGCTGGCTGACTTCGTTCCGTGACGGTTGGCATGAGCTTGAGATGTCGGAAGGCTCCGGCGCGTTCGACTACTACCGCAGCATGGAGCTTGGTCCGAGCGCTGAATGCGTGTATGCGAACCATGCGAACGGCGAGGAGAGGGGCGAGGTCGCCAAAAAGTCCTGGAAATACGGCACGGGGCACCACGCCTTCCGCGACCTCGAAGCCCTGCTGAAGCACGCCCGGAGAATTTTTGTGTTCGGCGAACCGTTCCGTAATGGCAAGGGGGTGCACAATATCCACCAGAACCAGGGCGATCCGCCCGACAGCCGGTGGGCGGCGGAGAACGGCCCGTGGCAGGACGGCGCGGTGATGGTCGAGCGGCACGACGGATCGGTGGCGGCGTTCCTCTGCAAGTTCAGCACGCAGCGCTTCTGCGTCGCCGAGGCGCGGGCTTGAGCTTTGAGCGAAGCATTGTTATCTTTTCCCGGAGTATGTTTTTTAACGATCAGAAAGGAGATGGATATGAATGGATGTGTTGGTTTGCGGAAAGTGACGATCATGGCCGTGGCGCTGCTCTGTTGCAGCTTTCCCGCCGCTTCGCTTCAAGCCGGCGAGACCGGTATTTCGGTCTCTGCGTCGAGCACGGTGACGTATAATCCCGATACGGCGGAGTTCTCGACGACCGTCGAAGCAACCGAAAAAGATGCGGCCCGCGCTGCCGCAAAGGTCGCGACGCTCTGGAGTTCGCTGCAGCAAGCGTTGCGCAAGGCTGGAATTCCTGCTGCCGACGCCACTTCGGCAAGCTACACGGTGAGTCCCGAGTGGGAGTGGAACAGTTCGAACGGCAAACGGGAGTTCAGAGGCTACAAGGCCCGACATGTCGTCCAGGTCGTGGTACGCGATCTCGCCAAGCTTGGCGGCGCGATCGACGCGGTGGTTGGCGCGGGGGCGGGTACGGTTGATGGCCTCGGCTACTCCTCCTCGCAATTCGAGAATCTCCGTATGCAGGCGCTCGAAAATGCTGTGAAGAGCGCCAAACGTGACGCCGAGGTTATGGCAAAAGCTGCAGGCGGGCGTCTCGGCACACCTCTGGAACTTCAGTACGGCCAGCCACAGCCGGTGTTTCCGATGATGAAAATGGCTATGGCCGAAGCGGCACCGATGGCTGCGCCGCCCACTGATGTCGAACCGGGCGAGCAAAAGCTCACGGTTTCGGTCAGCTCCCGCTGGCAGTTCGTCTCCGGAAGCGGGAAGTAGGTGGGACGGATCATCACCTGACGCACGTCCAGGCGAAAAAACGTAATATCGCGATAACCGGTTTTAAAACAATCAGTTATCGCGATATTACCGCAATATACTCTCCCGCCAACCGAATGAAAACGACCATCGTAACAACGTCAGTTCACCTTCATCAATCCCCTTTAAAACCACCATCTCCACATCTCAATTCATCATTCATCATTCTCAATTACTCCCCCTTGCCATCGCGAGCGGATCGGGGTGCAGGAAGGTGTACCCAAGTTTCGTGATGAGTTTGTCGCTGTTGACGAGCTTGTAATCGTTGCTGCTGGACGGCTCCTCCGGCAGCGCGGCGAGGCCGTGGCTTTCTGCGGCGGCTTTGTATATCTCGCCCCGCGTCGGATGCAGCGGCGCACAGGCGTTGAACACGTCGCCCCATTCACCCTGCCGGATGATCGAGGCGATGATGCCGATGCAATCGTCGAGATGGATGAAGTTCACCGGCTGGGCGGAATTGGCGATCTCCGTCATGCGCTGCATGAACTCCGCCGGATTGCGTCCGGGGCCGATCAACCCGCCGAAGCGGAGCACCGTGGTGCTGAACGAGGACTCCGAGCGCAGCATCTCCTCGACGTAGAGCAGGGCGCGACCCGCCAGCGAGTCGGCGACATCGGGATCCTCGGCATCCGCCTCGACCACCTCGCGCCCGGCGGCGGGATAGACCGAGGTCGAACTGACGAAAAGCACATATCTTACCGGCGATTCGACGAGCGCGTCGATCAGAAGCGAAATCTGGCCGACATGCTGCTCGACCACCGATTCGCCGCGCCCCGGCGGAATGTCGAGCACGAGAATGTCGCTGTCGAGGAAAGAGTTAATGTCGCCGTCGAGCGCTTCGCCGACAACGATTTTATATGGCTCGATCCCGGCCTCTTGCAAAGCGGCGATCTTCCTCTCGCTCGTCGTCGAGCCTTTGACGGTAAAGCCCTCTCCGGCGAGATAACGGCCAAGCGGCAATCCGAGCCAGCCGCATCCAAGAATCGATATTTTTTTCACGCTCATACAATTAAAATGGTCAAGTCAGCCGATTATTTGAACGACTGGTGGTAAAGAATCAGTGACTGCATCTCGACCGAATCCTCCGGCAGCGGTGTGCCATTCAGGCCGCGAGCGATGCACATGTTGATGATCTGGGGAAGATTGGGCTTCTTGTAAGAAAACTCGATACCCGCGCTATCCGGGTGGCAACTGGCGCAGCTCTTGGCACCGGTTGCGCCGCCAAGCTTCGGATCCTTGAACAGCTTCTCGCCAAGCGCCACGGAGGGCTTCTCTGCCGCATGAGCAGTCAGACTCAGCCCAAGCAGCAGGGCGGCAATCATCGCCGCCAACACGGATTTCATCATATCGCACGCTCCTCGCTGATTTTGGTTTCCCGAAAATACTTCTCGCTTTTGAAGTATATGAAACAACATGGAAGGAATGAAAACCTTGCGTCCGATTTGACGTTCTTTTTCGCATGAGAGCGAGATTGGCTGCAAGGCCCGCTTGTAACGGGAGAAACGTTAGACAATGGAATTTATTGACGTCTGCTTCTGGTATATTTTTGGTATAATAACCATACCAATCCGACATCATGATCTTTGACTTCGATCAGCAAAAAAGCAACGCCAAAAGCAAAAGCATGGTATCGATTTTCTTGAGGCGCAGGAATTGTGGCTGGACGGCAATCTGATTCAGGTTCCGGCAAGAACGCTTGACGAGCCTCGTTTCATGGTGATCGGCAAAATTCTGGACAAGCACTGGTCGGCCATTTTTACTTACAGAAGCCGGAACATTCGCATCATATCAGTCCGGCGGTCACGCCGCGAGGAGATTCAAATCTATGAAAGCACAGGAATTTGATCAGAAATTCGACGCAGGCGAAGAGGACATTACCCCGGAACTCGACCTCGATCAGGCGACGAGGGTCAACCAGCGGCAGAAACGGGTGAATGTCGATTTCCCGGTATGGATGGTCGATTCGCTCGACAAAGAGGCGAAACGGCTCGGCGTCTCGCGCCAGTCGATCATAAAAGTGTGGATCGCCGAACGCCTGCAAGAGCAGAAAGTGTAAGAAAATCAAGAAGTTAAAGGACTTCAGGGACAGCAAGGACAGCAAGGACAAAAGTGTTGAATTCTTTTAGAGTCCACATCGTCCATTGTGTCCATTTCGTCCACTTGCACGCCGCAGCCTCACGCCCCCTTCGCCTCCGCGATAAGCCGGTCGAGGCACGCGCTGCACACGCAGGTTTCGTAGCGCTCGGCGAGGTAGCGGCGCACCGAATCGGGCACTACCCGCGTGGCGCACCAGCATGAAGTGGACATGCCGCAGGTGAATTGCTCGCCGCAGATGGGGCAGGTGACTGTTTTCGGCGTGGCCTCAAGGGAATGGTCGGAATGCGTCATCTTCTTTGGTTTGAATGGTTTACGATGCGAGCGTCTGCCTCAGCGCCTTTTGCCAGCCTGACAGGAGCGAGTCCCGCTCGGCCTCCGTCATCGCGGGGCTGAAGACCTGCTCCACGCCGTTGAGCGCTCGAAGCTCGTCGGCGGAACTCCACACTCCGGCATCAAGGCCCGCGAGGCAGGCCGCGCCGAGCGAGGTCGATTCGATGTTGCGCGGGCGCTGCACCGGAACGCCGAGCAGGTCGGCCTGGAACTGCATCAGGAACTCGTTGCTCACCGCGCCGCCATCGACCGTGAGCGCCTGCGGTGGCAAACCGGTGTCGGCAACCATCGCCCGGAAGACGTCGCGCGACTGGTAGGCAATGGACTCCAGCGCCGCGCGGACGATGTGCGCCCGCGACGAGCCGCGCGTCAGGCCGGTCATCGTGCCCCGCGCCTCCATGTTCCAGTGCGGCGCGCCGAGGCCGACGAAGGCGGGTACGAGATAAACGCCGCCGTTCGATTCGACCGAGCAGGCAATGGCCTCCGACTCGGCGGCGCTGCCGATGAGCTGCAAGCCGTCGCGCAGCCACTGCATCACCGCGCCGCCGATGAACACCGATCCCTCAACCGCGTAGCAGGCCTGGCCCGCGCCGTCGAGCGCGAGGGTCGTGAGCAGGCCGTTCGTCGAACGCACGCACTGGTCGCCGGTGTTCATCATCATGAAGCAGCCGGTGCCGTAGGTGTTCTTGACCGACCCCGGCTCAAAGCAACACTGCCCGAAAAGCGCCGCCTGCTGGTCGCCCGCCACCGCCGCCACCGGCACGCCGTCAAGCGCCGCAATCGCCCGCACCGAGCCGAAGCCGCCCATCGACGGACGCACCTCCGGCAGCATCGACTCCGGCACGCCGAACAGCTTGCACAAATCGGACGACCAGCGTCGCTCGTGAATGTCGAAAAGCAGCGTGCGCGACGCATTGGTGACATCGGTTGCGTGCACCTTGCCGCCGGTCAGCTTCCAGACGAGCCACGTGTCGATGGTGCCAAAGAGCAGACTCGACGGATCGGCCTCGGGATGCGCATCGAGAATCCAGCGAATCTTGGTGGCGCTGAAGTAGGCGTCGAGCGGAAGACCGGTCTTGGCGCGGATCGCCTCCTCCCCGGTGCGATATCGATTGCACAGCTCAGCCGTGCGCCTGCACTGCCAGACGATGGCGCGATGCACCGGCAGGCCGCTCCGGCGATCCCACACTATGGTGGTCTCCCTCTGGTTGGTGATGCCGATGGCCTCGACCGGCTCTGCGCACGCGCCCCGCACCTCGCTCACGCACTCGACCACCGTCCGCCATATCTCTTCGGGATCATGTTCCACCCACCCCGCCTGAGGATAGAATTGCGTCAGCTCCCGGTAGGCTCGGCCAAGCACCGCGCCCGTCCGGTCGTAGATCATGCAGGTGGTGCCGGTCGTGCCCTGGTCGATCGATAAAATGGCCATGCGTGATGGATTGATTGATTTAACCCGATACCATGCCGCAAGATACCGATAATTTCTCCGGCGATTAAAATTTTAACAATGGCCCCGTCCCGAAAGCTTTCGGGACGGGGTATGCCGATAACGCAAAATAAATCAGGGCTTTAGCCCAATCTCTTCCTGCCGTGGTATTTGCGTTTTATTATTGCTGGAGTAATCACCCTGAAATTCCGATCCGCCGCAGGTTCGACAGTTGCGGAAAGCGCCGCCGAACCGTACCTTCAAGGCAGTCCGAAACCGCTTTTATCGACCTGACCATGCCGCAACCGACAACCAGCATCGCCATCCAGACCGACCGGCTCACCCGCTCGTTCGGCTCGTTCGTGGCCGTGAAAGCGCTGAACCTCGTCGTGCAATCGGGCGAAGTTTTCGGCCTGCTCGGGCCGAACGGCGCGGGCAAGACCACGACGATCAAGATGCTCACAACCATGCTGCCGCCATCGAGCGGCTCGGCGAAGGTGGCCGGGCACGACGTCACGACCGACAGCGTCGGCGTCCGCAAACGCATGGGTTACGTGTCGCAGATGATTTCGGCGGACGGGGCGCTCACCGGTTTCGAGAATCTGCTGCTCTTCGCCCGCATCTACGGCGTGCCGAAAGCCGAGCGCCAGAAGCGCATCGACGACGCCCTTCACTTCATGGGGCTGACCGACGCTCGCGACAAGCTGGTGCGTGCCTACTCCGGCGGCATGATCCGGCGGCTCGAAATCGCCCAGTCGATGCTGCATCGCCCGCAGGTGCTCTTTCTCGACGAGCCGACCATCGGCCTCGACCCCGCCGCGCGTCACCAGGTGCGCGACCGGCTCAAGGAGCTGCGCCGCTCCTTCGGCACGACGATCCTTGTCACCACGCACGACATGGAGGAAGCCGAAGACCTGTGCGACCGCATCGCCATCATGAAATCGGGCGTCATCGCCGCCGAGGGATCGCCCGAGGAGCTGAAGCGGCAGGCCGGAACCAATTCGATGGACGAGGTATTCATTCACTTTGCAGGAGAGTTCAGTGACGCAACCAACTACCAGGATGTCGCCCGCGCCCGGAAAACCGCGCGCCGCCTGGGCTGAGAGGTTCAGCCCGGCCATCTTCCTGCGCGACACGGGGGCCATTGTCGCAACGGAGCTGGTCAAACTGCGCCGCGATCCGTCGGAAATTCTGACCCGCTCGATCCAGCCCGCGCTCTGGCTGCTGGTTTTCGGCCAGGTTTTCGGGCGGCTGCACGCCGTGCCGACCGGCAGGCTCGACTACTTCAGCTTCCTCGCGCCGGGCATCCTCGCCCAAAGCGTGCTCTTCATCGCGATTTTTTTCGGCATCAGCGTGATCTGGGAGCGCGACCTCGGCATCCTGCAAAAGCTGCTCGCCAGCCCCGCCCCGCGCGGCGCGCTCGTGCTCGGCAAGGCGGTCTCGGCGGGAATGCGCGCGCTCGCGCAAGGGGTGATCGTTTACGTGATGGCCTTCGCCATGCACATCCAGCTCAACTGGTCGCCCGCGGCCATCGCCGGAGTGGTGCTCGCCGTGATGCTCGGCGCGGCGATCTTCTCGACCTTCTCGCTCATGATCGCCTGCCTGGTCAAATCGCGGGAACGCTTCATGGGCATCGGCCAGGTGCTCACGATGCCCCTCTTCTTCGCCAGCAACGCCATTTACCCGATTGCCATCATGCCCGACTGGCTCAAGGTCGTCGCGCACCTCAACCCGCTCTCCTACCAGGTTGACCTCCTCCGCGCCCTTATGGTAGAAGGCGGCGCAACCATCTTCGGCATCGGAACGGACATAGCCGTACTGACAGGAACGCTCTTCGTACTCATCGTCGTCACCTCAAAACTCTACCCGTCGATTGTGAGGTAAGGGGGGATTATTTTTCGGACGGAGCAGTAATCAACCGCTCAAACTTTTTCAAACAATCTTTATGCAGAATCCCGAATCTCCTGATCAGGATCATCATTAATCGATTTTCTTATCTTACTTATACCTATAAGAGAGGCTGATATAAGAGAACCCCAAACAGGACTGATAATAGGAGCAGCTAAAACTAAAGATTTCAAACCTAATCGATATGGCTTGGCATCATGTGCTTGTGAAAAATAATCATGAGCCGCGTTCTCATCTTTTTTCACATCCCTTAAGAAAATCGCATAATTTTGAAGGATATTTACTTTATTCGGATCGACTTCGAGTGCTTTCAAAAAATACTTATCCGCACCTTCCATATCATTCTTCTCATTCTTTAAAAAGAGTGCATAATTTCCCAGAAGCTCTGGAGAATTTGGAAAATGTTCTATTCCCTCCCGATACACCGCATCCTTTTCACGTATCGTTTTCTTTTTTGTAGCCAACTGTTCATAATACCACCAATCCTTCTTTTCGCTTCTTTCTAAGATACTCGAAAGAGCGTTATTCGTCTCGTCATCTCGTTTTTCTGCTTTATTGATGGCATCTATTTGTACCCGGTAGGTCTTCGCTCTACTTTCAGCGACTGCGATCACGTCACCGTCTTGTCGTGGCACTTTGAGCTGAGCACCAAGCTGAATCATGAGGTCGTCGAAACTCGTAACTTCAACAAAACGCCCGTTATGTTTTTCAACCATAGCAGCAATAGTTTCTGACGGCTTGCCATCAGCTTCGCGATAACACCAAAATATCCCACCCGGAATCTGCTCGATCTGCTCAAGGAAGCCCATGAGACTTCCATCATTACCTCCATAGCCGATCACGACAGGAGTGAAATGTTTGAACACCGTTTGGAGGCTCTTGGAAAATCCATCTGCCATTTTACCTACCTGACCTTGCGAACTCTGGGGCGACAACAAAATGTCGCGATGAATCTTGACGATCAGAGGCCTTGTCATGTTTGGCTTGATGAACGGAGCGAGCAGCTCATGTCCAACAACCAGCGGTTTCTTTTTCGTGTAAATGAAAAGCGCATCCTCGGTCAGACTGTCGAAATTCGGCGTGATAACGATGTTGTGTACGGTATTGGTCAATATCCAGGAAAAAATTGCATAACCGCAACTCGGCTCCTTTTCATCCATCTGCTCTTCCAGAAAAGCATACCCATCCCGCTCGTCCAATTCGAAACGCTTGTCGTAGATCGCAGAATAACCCGGTGCGGGATCGTTTTTGTCGATCTTCGCTTCAGCATACCACTGCTCAAGCTCTTCACCCGGATAACGCTCCTCAAGCTCCCCGATCCATTGCCTCGCCAACTCAGCGCCAGTCGGAATCCCGGATGCACGAGATGCGCCCGCGCCGAGAATGAAACAAAAACGCTTTTCACTCTGCCCATTCCTGTCACAAAAATGATGAAGAAAAGTCTTGCTGGCAATGGTTCTCGGGGTCATGCCTGTGTTGGGGTTTAGGGGTTAATCGAAAGTTTTTCAACTCTCTGATTTAAGAAAATCATTTACCGCTTCGGCGAACTCACGAAAATCCTGAAGGTGCATCGTAGCGATGGCATAAACAATCGCCCAGTTGATGGCTTCGTAGTTGTGAACAGCCATGTTTCGGAAGCCCACGGCTTTTTTCAGTTTCCCGGCAAGATCGTGAGAAATGATGCCCGCTTCGCCCAGCATTTCAAAAGTGCTTCCCATCGTGCCAGGCGCGGTCTGATTGCTATCGGCCAAGAGATGAGCGCCAATATCGACGCACATCTGAACCGCTCTCGACAGGTTCAGGGTAATAATATCCTGTGCGTCGTAATCCTTTTTCAAAGCATCGAGGCTGTCGGGGCACTTCTCTTCGACTCTCGCCACCGAACGCCTGAGCGATTCCAACTTCTGACCGATCATTTCCCGATCCATGCTTGCCTCCGCTTTTCGAGAATTCTTCGCTGATAGGGGACGAAATCTTCCATGTTGTAGATATGCTTCAGCGTCAAATTCGCATACTGCGTGTTGTCGCCGATGATTCGTTTGTTTCCGGCGAGAATCTGCCCGAGCAGCGGCTCGCCGACGGTGGCGAGATCGATGAGGTCGATGGGCCTGCCGGTCAGCATGGCAAGCGCTTCGATCAGGGCGATGCGCTCATTCACATCGAGCGGACGCCCCTTATCGACCGCAATATCCAGATCGCTCTCGAACCGCGCCGTCCCTTTGGCCACCGAGCCGAACAGCAACGCCAAGCGAATACCGCCATGCTTTTCAAGCACCTCCCGCAACTGCCGTTCGAGTTCATCCATGATCGCCGATCCCGGTTAACCTGCTTTAGCGTTACGCAGAATATAACGATGGATTGCAAGCTATCCGCATCGCTCATGGAAATCTGTCGCCGAAATAGTATCATCTATGTTACCATTTCGATGACACAACAACACGACGGACACGCTTAACATGGCACTGACGAGAGATTTCAGGGAAACGGTGAAAAAACGCGCGGAGAGCGATCCTGAGTTCAGCAAGGCGCTGCTTGGCGAGGCTATCGATCTCATGCTCAATGGAGACCCGGCCACTGCGAAGTTGATCCTGCGCGATCTGGTCAACGCAACGATAGGGTTCGAGAGGCTTGCCGAAGAGATTCACAAACCAAGCAAAAGCCTGCACCGGATGCTCTCCGCATCTGGCAACCCGACACTGGACAACCTGTCCGCCATTCTGTCAACGGTGAAAAAAGCGTTGCGCGTCACCATTCATACTTCGGTAACAGCAGGCTGACTGCTCACTCCCCCTGTTTCTCGGTGAGATATTTCCAGTACTTCGCGGGCATGTTGGATTTCTGGAGGCGGGGGTTTTTGCGTTCGGGGATGGCGATGGTTTTGAAGAATGATTGCCACATCTGGCGGACGGCTTTTTCCTCCTCGGAAACGTCGGGGCGGCTGAACTGTTCGAGGGTACCGAAGCTCAGGGCGTGACCGTCCCAGCGGACGGCGCTGCGGCGGCGGAGGTCGCAGATGAACCATGTTTGCCCGCGCAGTCGCTTGCTGAAGTGCTGCGCGAGCGGCTGGATGATGTTGTGGTCGGGCTCCATCCGCGCCAGCCAGGTGCCGTCGCGGAGCTGCTCGAAGCGCAGGAGGCCTTTCATGCGATGCAGCTCCCGCCCCGCTTTTCGGGCCGTGGCGACAATGGCCTTGACATCGGGGTGGGTCAGGTAGCCGTTGACTCGGTCGCCATGCTCGAAGGCGAGCGCGATGTAGCGCAACAGGCTCGTTTCGAGATCATCCGCCTCTGCCATCATGAAGTACCAGAGCGTGTAAACGGCGTCGGGCGAGCGCTGCCGGAGGCGCTCGAAAAGCGCTTCGGCCATCGCGGAGTCGGTGCGCAGAAACAACCCCTCCTCGAACAGCGTGTCCTGCCGGACGGCGAGATGCGCCTGCATGGGATCGCCGCCGCCGTCGAGAATCGAAGCGATGGCTGATACCAGACCCTCGGGGGTGCCGTCGTAAAGGAATTGGTTCATGGTTGCGCGGCGGTTCTTGGCGTTGCTGCTCTTGTAAAATTCTTAAGAATAGGACTTATGGGTCTTATAGGTCTTATAGGACGGATAGGATAACGGAATTGTTTTGCCCCAAATTTTTGCTGCTTCATTATCAATTATCCATTGTCCATTATCAATTGCTTCTTCACCCCAGTCCCGGCAACACCAACTGCCTCGGCAATTTCGCTTCGGTGCCGTCGCTGAGCAGGAGGCGCTGGCGGAGGCGGGCAGGTTGCTGCTCAACTTTTTCAAAAGGTCTTCCCGAACAGGTGATGAAATATTTCGCCCGCTTCATCACTACGCCGATCTTCTTCATCCCCTCGGGCGAAATAGGCGCGAAGCGGCGGGCGGTGATGATGCGCCGGGCAGAGGTGACGCCAATGCCCGGAACGCGAAGCAAGGTCGCGTAATCGGCGCGGTTGACTTCGACCGGGAAGAATCCCGGATTGCGCAGCGCCCAGGCGGTTTTGGGATCGAACGACTCGTCGAGATTGGGCGCTTCGTCCGAGAGAATCTCCTCGGCCGAAAAGCCGTAGAAGCGCAACAGCCAGTCGGCCTGGTAGAGGCGATGCTCGCGCAGGAGCGGCGGCGCGGCAAGCACCGGCAGGCGATTGTCGCTGTTGACCGGCACGAAGGCCGAGTAGTAGACGCGCTTGAGGTTCATTCGCTGGTAGAGGCCCTGCGAGAGGCGGAGGATTTGCAGGTCGGTTTCGGGACTCGCGCCGATGATCATCTGCGTGCTCTGCCCGGCGGGGGCGAATCGCGGCGCTTTGCGGCTCTTGCGCTGTTCGACGAGGCTCGCGCCAGCCTCCGCGCCGATCAGCTTCATCGGCGCGAGAATCGCCTCCTTCTTCTTCTGCGGCGCGAGCCGTTGCAACGACTCGCTGGAGGGCAGCTCGATGTTCACGCTGATGCGGTCGGCGGCAAGCCCGGCGCGGCGCACGAGTTCCGGGCTGCTGCCGGGAATGATCTTGAGGTGGATGTACCCGCCGAAACGCTCCTCGTTGCGCAGGATTTCCGCCACGCGCACCATCGCCTCCATCGTGTGATCGGGACTCACGTTGACTGCCGAGCTGAGGAACAGCCCCTCGATGTAGTTGCGCCGGTAAAAATCCATCGTCAGATCGACCACCTCCCGCGCGGTGAAGGACGCCCGAGGCACGGGGTTCGACGAGCGGTTGACGCAGTAGGCGCAGTCGTAGCGGCAGTCGTTGGAGAGCAGGATTTTCAGAAGTGAAATGCAGCGGCCATCATCCGCCCACGAATGGCAGATGCCCCCCTGCGAGGTGTTGCCCGTCCCCCCGCGCGGCGTGTCGGTGCTGCAACCGCTCGACGCGCACGAAGCATCGTACCGCGCCGCCCCCGAAAGAATCGTGATTTTTTCCTGAAGCTCCATAAAATGAATATACACGGAGCAGGCGAAAAAAGCGCTGGCAACGTTGCCCGAAGCCCGGACATATCCGGGCGATCTTATTACGGGATCAGCAGCTTTTCCATCAAGCGGATTGGAATCGAGTGGTCGTCGCAGCTTTTGAGAAGGTCGGCGATGGAGCGGCGCAGGCGGGGGTGCTGGGGATTGGCGATGTCGAGCAACGGCACGAGCACGAATTTGCGGCGGTGCATCTCGGCGTGGGGAATGACGAGCAACTCGTTTTCGATGCAGCAGTCGCCGTAGAGCAGAATGTCGAGGTCGATGGTTCTCGGACTCCAGCGCTGGTAATGATCGGGGCGGCCCAGCTCGTGCTCGATTGCCTTGCAGCGGGCGCGGAGTTCTGCTGGTTCGAGCGCGGTACCGACGGCGACCACCGCGTTGAAGTAGCGCTCCTGGTCGGGATCGCCAAACGGTTCGGTCATGTACACCCGCGACACGCCGTTCACGGCGGTGCCGGGCAAGCGTGACAGATGCGCAACGGCCTGCTGGAGCCAGCCGAGCCGGTCGCCGACATTCGAGCCGATGCCGATATAGGCGGTGACAAACTCCATCGTTCAGCGCTTTTCGATGCTATGTTCAGCCTCGGCGTAATCGCACAGGCCGCCGAGCGGCACTACACGCTTGCGCACCCTGACCGTAACCTTTTCCACGATGACCAGCTCCGCGATCAGTTGCGTCGCTACTCTTGCAGCCAGCGTCTCGATGAGCGCCGCCGGTACGCCAGCAGTCATGACCTCGCTGATGATCGCGTATGCCTGGCGGTAATCGACGGTTTTCGAGAGATCGTCGGCTGCGGCGGCCTCCGTGCTGTCGAAAAAAAATTCGGCATCGACCTCGTACCGCCCGCCAAGACGGCGCTCCTCCTCGTGGACGCCGTGCCGGGCGTAAAAAACGGCGTTGACAAGCCGGACGCAGGAACGATGGTGAAGCTTCATGGTCGGATACAGTGCGAAATCGGCATTCTGGAGGATTCTGCAGGAATGTAATCTATTCGCCTCTGCATTGCAAAAAGGGGCCTTTGCTGTGTTAAAATGGCACTGGCGAACCTCATGAACCGTGGCGAATATCAAAAAAATAGTACCTTTCAGATACACGCTCAATAGCCTGACGGGCGCTGCGCCGATTCCGCTAATCTCATACTGATCTTGCAGTTATGACAGAAAAAAGAACCAATCTCGCGTTTAGGGAGTTTTTCGAGACTTGCCGCTTAAAAGCCATGCAACTCGCGCTCGAAGAGGACCGTTACCAGGGTGACATCACGACCGAGGCGACCGTCGATCCGGGCCAGCTTGGACTTGGCTACATCGAGGCCAAGGCCGAGGGGATCATCGCCGGAGTCGAGGTCGCCCGGCAGGTGTTCCAGTCGTTGGATACTTCGCTGGAGTTCACGGCCTCCGTAAAGGATGGCAAGCGGGTCTATCCCGGCGAGCGGATTCTGGAGGTCAAAGGCCGCATCGCCTCGATTCTGTTCGGCGAGCGGACGGTGCTCAACTTCATGCAGCGGATGTCCGGCATCGCCACCCGCACGAACATGTACGTAGAGCGGGTGAGCCATACGACGGCCTGCATTCTCGACACCCGGAAAACAGCTCCGGCTTTGCGATATTACGACAAGGACGCCGTGCGCATCGGCGGCGGCACCAACCACCGCTTCGGCCTGTTCGATATGATTCTGATCAAAGACAACCACATCGATGCCGCTGGCAGCGTCGAGGAGGCGGTCAAACGGGCGAAGGCGTACTGCGAAAATCAGGGAGTTGCGGTGAAGATCGAAACCGAAGTTCGCAGCATCTCCGAGCTGGTTCGGGCCTGCGCCAGTCGCCCGGATATGATTCTGCTCGACAACTTCATGGTCGATGACCTGGCCGAAGCGGTGCGCTGGGTCAAGGCAAACGGTTTCGGCAGTATCCTGCTCGAAGCGTCGGGAAACATCGGCCTGCACAACGTTTCCGAAGTCGCCATGACCGGCGTCGATTTCATCTCGATTGGCGAGCTGACGCACAGCGTCAAGGCGCTCGACATGTCGATGAAAATCGAGAGGGCGTGAGCGATGGCGGAGGTCGGCGTCGATATTGTGGAAATAGCTCGTATCCGAGTTGTGTACGAGCGTTTTGGCCAGACCTTCATGAAGAAAATTCTGACTGAAGCCGAAATGGCCCTGTGTCTCTCGAAGCCAGATCCGGTGGCGAGCCTCGCCGGACGATTCGCGGCGAAGGAGGCGGTCTCGAAGGCGCTTGGCACCGGAATCTCAAGGGGCCTTTCATGGCACTCCATCGAAGTGCTGAACAACGATGCGGGCAAACCCTGCGTGACCGTTCACGCCTCCTTTTTTTCCGGCAGGATCAGCCTCTCGATCTCCCACGACCGCCACTCCGCCGTGGCGATGGCGCTCTACGAGCCGGCCTGAGCGCTCACCTCCCAAGCCAGCCGATATACACACAATAAAAAAAGCGAGCCGCAGTGAAGCGGCCCGCTAATTCGCAGATGTTCCGTAAAACTCAGTTCGCGAAAGTAATATTCAGCGTGCCCTGCTCGAAATCGGCGCCTTCTGTCTTGCGGCCTACCAGCACGTTCGGCAGCACGATGCTTTTGCGGAAGTTGTTGATGTCAACCAGCAGCTCGTCGCCCTTGATGTTCACCGCGAGCTTCTCGACCTCGACATTCGGCAGGTAGAGACTCAGCACGTACTTGCCGTTGATCTTTTCGAGCGTCTGGGTCCTGTCGTTCATGTAGAGCACATCCATCGGATTCTTTCCGCTGAAAATCTCTTGGCTCAACTCGAAAAGCCTGTCGGGCCTGATAACCTCTTTGGTAGACTGGTGCGCCCTGAAAATCGGCACGGGGTAGAAACAGTCGTCGATCACGCGGAGATACTTGGCCTGCTGGTCGATCAGGGCCTGGAGATACGGATCGCTGGAGTTCGGAGGCAGCACCTTGTTGACCACCGCCGCATCGAGCTTGTAACCAAACAGATTGAGGTAGGTCTGAACGCGCAAGGCCTCCTTGATGACCATGTTCTCTGGATTGAGCACAACCCTGAAAGTCGTGATGCTCTTGTCCTGCAACATGCCGTGCAGCTCCTTCATGTGCTCGTTGACCTCAGGCATGAGTTTGAAGATGTTCTTCTTCGGCATGAAGCGACTCAGGAGCGGAGCAGCGAAACCGATGGCCTTGGAGTGCCACCCGCCGATCTTCTCGGAGTACCAGCCGTAAGATTCCGGCATACCGAGCAGGCGCATGGTCTCGCCGGTCGGAGCGGCATCGACCACGACAGCATCGTAATTGCCGGACTTTGCGGCTTTCCAGATGTAGCGCAGGCTGATCATCTCCTCCATGCCGGGCACGATAGCAAGCTCTTCGGCCACGATCTCATTCGCGCCGTCATGCATGAGAATCGAGGAGAAGTAGGAGTACAACTCGGTCCAGTTTTCCCGGATTTCTGCAAGAACGTTCACCTCCATGGCGAAGAGATTTTTTTCGACCTCCAGAGGAGTCGAACTCAACTCGACGCCGAGAGCATCGGCAAGGCTGTGAGCGACGTCGGTGCTCATGATGAGCACGCGCTTGCCGCTGCGAGCGATCGCTGTAGCTGTGGAAGCCGATACTGTGGTTTTGCCCACCCCGCCTTTGCCCAGGTAAAGAATGATTCTCATGGTTTTGATAAAACTATGGTGTAAACTTGACTGTAAACTGAATACTTATAACCTTCAGGCTCAACGCCGTCAGACTTATCTGCCCCGCCGCTTGCCGCGGTGGGCTTTACCGGACGAATGCCGGGGCTGTTCAGGCTTTTTCTCGATTACCGGCTCATTGACAAGCTCCTTTGCCGGTTCGACGACCGGTTCGATGACCCGCTCGACCACCGGCTCCTTGACAACTTGCCGCACCGGAATATCAGATTCGATAGTCATATACTCTTTCGATACGTTCGACGCATCCGGCGTCTCCTGTTCGCCAAGAGCAGCAAAAACGACCTCCTCGGGAATGTCGAACGCCTCCAGTTCGGCCTCGATGCTGACCTCCTCGATAACCGCCGCTTCCGGTTCCGGCACCGATTCAGCCGCAACCTCCGGTTCCGTCTCGACATCCGCCTCAAGCCGAACTCTCTCCACGACCGGTTCTTCCGCTTCCAGCTCGCTGACAAGCTCCGGCTCGGGTTCGGACATTACCTCGGCTTCAGGCTCAGCGACGATTTCTACTCGCTCGACGATTGGCACCTCAGCCTCCAGCTCAGCTTCAGGCTGCTGTTCTACGTCAGCGGCAATCCGTATTTGTTTTCTGACCGGCGCTTCCTGTTCGGGTTCGGCGGCAACGTTCGCAACCAGCTCGTCGGACTCCATCGCAATGCGGACTCGCTTCACGACGGGCTCTTCTGCTTCCGGTTCTATCTCAGGCTGGGTCTCGACCTCAGGCTCAAGCGAGACCACGACCTCAGGCTCGGTTTCAGCTTTGATCT
>JAAXXD010000035.1 GCA_013334655.1 Chlorobaculum sp.
GGCCCGGTGCACTTGAACCTGCCATTCCGCGAACCGCTCGAACCCGAAGCGCCCGACTTCACGCATCCCTGGGCCGCGCCGCTCGAAGCGTGGCGAACCTCCGGCGAGCCGTGGAGTCGCTTCGCGCGTCCGCTGCACGAACCGCGAGCGGAGAGCATCGCGGCGCTACAGGAGATTCTCGCTCAAGCCGAGCGGCCTCTCATGGTTGCCGGAAGCATGTCGAATGCCGCTGATGGCGCGGCTGTGGCGGCGCTCGCCGACTCGCTCGGCCTGCCGCTCTTCGCCGATCTCACCTCCGGCATTCGGCTCTCGGCGAACTGCTCGCCGTGGCAGCTCGCCTTCCAGAACGAAGCCTTTACGGACAAATTTTGGCCCGACGCAGTGATCCACTTCGGCGGCCCGCTCATCGGCAAGCAACCCGCGCTCGCCCTGCGCAAGCATCCGCCGAAGCACTACATCATCGTCCGCGACCACCCCTCGCGCTTCGGCCCCGACCACAACGTTACGCTGACTCTCGAAGCCTCACCCGCCTCGGTTGCCGCTGCGCTCGAAGCGTGCCGCGTGCCGCTGCCGGGCATCGATTGTAAGGGAATGTTTTCAAGCGCGTCCGGCATCATCGACGAAGTGGCGTGCAAGCCCGGCGAGCCGGTCAACGAAATCTCCGCGCCGCGCATCGTCTCAGCTCTCATCGGCAGCGATCACGCGCTCTTCGTGGCCAACAGTATGCCCGCGCGGGACATGGATCTGTACGCCGCGCCGGTGGCGCAGAAGCCATTGCAGGTAGCGCTCAACCGTGGCGTCAGCGGCATCGACGGCATCATCTCCACCGCCGCCGGATTCTCCGCTGGGCTTGGCCGACCGGCGACGCTGCTCATCGGCGACATCTCCTTCCTGCACGACCTGAACGCTCTCTGCCTCCTCGGCCACCCGTGGAACCCGCTCATCGTCATCGTGCTGAACAACCACGGCGGAGGCATCTTCTCCTTCCTGCCCATCGCCGCGCAGACCGACCGGCTCGACGAGTGCTTCGCCACGCCGCAGAACTTCAGCATCGAATCCGCCGCCTGCACCTTCGGCCTCGGATACGAATGTCCAGAGACAAACCACGATTTCACGAAAGTTTACACAGAGGCGCTGAAAGGGAACAGAAGCCTCGTCATCGAGGTAAAAAGCGACCGGCAGGAGAACCTGCAACTCCACCGCGAACTCAAAGCGCAACTCGACACGGTTTTCAGCAACGCCGGTTGCTTCGGCACTCCCTGATCCGCCGTACTGACGTTACCCGACGGCTCACAAATCTTCCGGAGGCATCTGTTGACCGGATGCCTCCGGAAACCACACGCCGCATCACATCAACAACGCTAATCAATATTTCTTACTATACTTATGGAACCGCCTCTTTCAGTTTGTACAACACGTACGATCCAGAACTCAGGCCCATCAATGTCAGCAGGTTCGTATCGGAAAAATTGGGGATGGCGCCTTCATACGCAACTTTTGTGACAAAAATGAAAACCAGAATCAGAGTCCACACCACATTTTGAAAACGGGTGAGGTTTATACCGTATTCATCGGAAAGAATATCCATGATAAAACTATGGTGTTTCGAGGTCGCTGGCGTTTTCCCTACGATGTTGGGGCAATCAGGGTTTATAACCTCCGATTCTGAATCGGCATTTTTTGAAACTACCTGCGACTTCTCAGGATCGTTTCCCTCTTTTTTCTCCTGCTCCTTTTGTTTCGATGCATCGACAACGCTTGCCCCGAGTTTTGCCGCAGTGCTGATGCCAAGCAGGGTTAACGTGGAATCGTTCAACTCCGGGACACAGAAATCACTGGTAAAATAGAGGTACAGAAAGGACATTGTCACCACGTAATACCAGACGGCCATTTGAACGCGCGCAAGACTGTAGGTCGAGTCCGGGCCATAATCACGCAAACGCGCATCGCATTTCCACCAGGTGCACCAAGGGCAAAACTTGTCCAGCTTGAGAAATGTCAAGGCAAACAGTACCAGCCCGGTAACGAACAGTATGGTATTGAACTTGCCTGGCTTTACCAGCCTGAAAGAACCAGCCCGCATATCGAGAAAGTTATTTTTGGCCGAATCCTTAACCGCCAGAGTGACCGTAACCGGAACAAGCATGCGCCATTTTTCACCTTTGGCAAAAAGCGATTGCCAAACCTTGGTGTTAAGGCTATCTCTGACCAGCGTGTATTGAAGGCTGTTGTCATCAGTGGTTCGGATCGGCGAAAGCCCGGGAATCACCTTGCCATCGATTTTCAGTTTGATGTTGTCAAGTTTATCCCCGGCAAGGGTTAACAACGGTTTGAGGCTGTCAACCTTCACGATGATGCTGTTGTCAATTCCGGCCCGATCGTTGTTTTTCAAGCGAGTATTGGTGACTTCGAGCACCTTGACTGTAATAACAGCCGGGTTCTTCTTGTCAGCTATAATCTGATCGTTTTTACCAGCCTCGGGAGCTACGGCTGCTTGCTTTGATTGATTGTTATCCGCAGGCGTCTCGGCGGCCTCCGCTCTGCATGATAAAGCGCCGGGCAACAGCAACTGAAGCACAAGCCAGAGTGATACAAGCATCCGCCGCCTGCCTCTCGAAACAGACTTGTTCATGATTGACCTCCGGTATGGATGATATGCAAGTGCATGAATTCAAAAACGTTACGTACCTTCACGCGACGAAAACCATATTTCGATACTGCCTGGCCTTGCCTTGAGCTGCAACCGCAAGATTTCAGCCGATACACCGTCCTGATTCAAAATGTTCACGATCTTTTCAGCGTCAGCTTGGTCCTGATCGTTGAAATAGCGAACGTTGGTTTTTGACGGCATAACGGTTTTGCCTCCTACGTTTTCTATATCCGGCACCCTGTAACCCTCCTGCTGTAATGCCCTGCCAATCTTGTCAGCCAGTCCTCGCTGCCTTTCCGATCCGATCTGGAGATAAACAAGCGCCGGAATGGTTTTAAGGGTCGCCGCTGCTTTCTTTTCAACATCACCACTTCCGCTCACTTTCGCTTCCTGTGCTACAGCCTGCGCAACATTACGACCTGCACTGTCTGAATTGATATCGATCAAGTTCAACGCAAACTCTTTATAGCCAAGAGCGGCTATCGAGGCATAGGCAAACTGACGTTTGAAGGGATCGACGGAAGCGAGATCATCTCGGAACTTGTAGATCAGCGTGATCTGGTCGAGCTGTAGATGACGGAAATTGTAGATTTGCGTAAAGAAAATGCCCGTGCCGGTAACACAGAGGCCGAGGATAAGAGGGGTGAGAGCCGAGAGCACTTCCCACCAGGATTTTCTGGAAGAACCCGGATCGTTCATCGCTGCTCCATATTGGGGGAAACAAGTTTTGCCGAGCCAAATAGACTTACTGACAAAGCAACTTATCAAACCAGAACACCGCTCCTATTCGTTCCGGCAATGCAGCTATGCAAATTGAGCCAGGTGAAAAGTGTCAGGCGCGGCAATCAAGCGAAAAGCGCCGACGCAACAAATCCGCGACCTCCTCCTCGCTGACCATCTTCTCCTCCACCCGACCTTCTGAAACGTATCTGAAGCGTTCGCCGCTCAGTATCGATTTGCCGGTTGGGTGTTGCAAGACGACGATCAGCCCCTGCACGAAAATCGACTCGGGATAGGTCGCGTTGAGCCAGTTTGCCGGTTCGAAATCCACCCACTCCTGCGGGCAGAGGTTGAACTCGTAGAGATTTTTCCGCTCGCCATCGATGAACGATTGCAACAGGTAGTCCCGCCCGGAGGCCATCGTCAGCATGAAAGTATCGTAATCCTGCCTGATCTCCCGGTCGAGCCAGCGGAGATCGATTGGCTCGCGGATGCCGTAACCGCCGAAGCCGAGGTCGCAGAGGCACTCCGCGCCATCGATGGAGGCGATGATCGCCACGTGGGTTTTCGGACGGCGGACTGCGTAGGTCATGGGCCGCGCCGCCACGAACCGGTACGAAATGCCGAGCGCTTCGAGCGCCATCGCGAAGATACCGTTGACCTCGTAGCAATACCCGCCGCGCCGCCGCTCGACGATCTTCGTATAGATCGCTTCCGGCGAGAGCGAGGGGACAATGCCCGCCTGCACGTCGAGATTTTCGAACGGCACCGAACAGAGCTGGCAACGCATCAGGCGCTTGAGCGTCTCGAAATCCGGCGACGGATCGCCTTCGAAGCCGATGCGCGACAAGTAGTTCTGGAGAATGAAGTTGGCGGCTTTCATGGGTAACTCTCTATAGTAAAATCAATAAGATCATGCCCGATCCGGCCACGACGGCTCCGGCTTGTGCCGCCATATCCAGGCGATGTAGTCGGTCATAGGCGGATCGATGCCAAGCTCGCGCAAGCGGGTGCTGAGCTGGCCGCGATGGTAGGCGCTGTGCTCCGGCACCTGCACGAGCGTTTCGGCGAGGGAGTGGTCGGCGACGTCGAAACCGAGCTTCTCGGTCGCCATCTTCGACCACGGCAGCCTGACGACGCGCTCCAACGCTTCGGGAGTCAGCGATTCGAGAAAGCGCATCGATCCGGCGTGAACCTCGCGGGCCAAATCGATCAGAGCGCGGAGATCGAGGCCATCAGCCACGCGCGGATCGAACGGTTCGCCACGCCAGACATCGAGAAATACGCTTTGCACCATATGCAGATGCCGCAGTTTGTCGAGGATGTAGCCATCCCGCTCCGCCGCCGGATTGCCGGATATCGTGGACAAAACAAGCGCATCCGCCCAGGCCATGTGGCGGAACATATCGGTGATCAGTGATAGGGTGTTCATGACGGGTCGATTGATCCATGAAGAGAGTCTCTTCTGAATGTAGAGAATTTTGGCGATACGATTTCAGCACAACGCATCGATCTTGCGCCCGCTTGTTAGCGCGGAGTCTTACTGCATGTAAATGGCAAGCGTCTGGTTCAACTCGGAAAAGGGCGGGATGAAGGAGTATTTCTTGTCGACGGGGTGAGTGAAATTATCATTACCCTTATGATGCAAATATTATTCACATTCTTGAAATGGCTTTATATTTCATGTCTCTTGTGTCAAATGCCTTGTAGGTGCCTTCAAGAATATCAACAACTGCATTGTTGATTTCTGGATTCTCTAATGCGCCCGAAGTAAATGTTACTTTATTCTTATTTTGCTTTTCTATTCTTACATGAACTATTTGATCAGCATCACATGCGACTGCTAAGTTAGGATTGTGAGTAACAATTATAACTTGTCTTTTTTCTTTTGCACTCTTAATGAATTGAGCTAAAAGAGTAAATACACTTTGGTTATCCAAGTTTTCTTCAGGCTGATCTATCACCAAAGGAATATCGTTTCTATCAAGTGCTAAATAAAAAATAAGAAGAAGTGCTCCTCTTTCACCAGGACTGAGTGTTTCAATATTTTTGTCGTTGAGTTTTAACTTGTAAGTCGGCTCTAAATAGTCAAGTGTAAAGAGAAAATTGTAAAGTTCTTCAACCGTGTAATCGTTTTTTAACTGCTTATCAACTTCTCTCTTTTCATTATTATTGTTTGGCCTTTTGTCAAATTTTAAATGTTCAACGAGAGTGCGCGTGAAAGCAAGTATATCTTCTTCTGTTTCCCATTTATTTTGTTGCACAATCTCAATAATTTTTCTTCTTGCATCTTCCGAGCCGTAAAAACTTCCTTTCGCTGCTGAGCTTATTTGCGTCAAAAACTTGTCCTCAAAACCAGTGATTTTATTTTCTACATCCAACTTTATTTCATACGACTTTAAAATATCTCCATCTTTTGAAAAGAAATCAGTTATCGGTTGATAGAAAGTTTTAAATGAATTAAGAATTTCTAGTTTTTTTGAGAACAGCTTCCTAAGTAACTCATCTCGCCTATTAAGTTCATCTGTCAAGTCTAACACCAGTTTTGTCGTAATGTAATTGAGTTCGTTCTCATAATACTTTACTGTTCCAAGCCGACTGGCATCACCAATGATTGACTGCTCTACTTTTTGCCATTCTTCTTTTGCAACTAAATAGTTTTGATATGCTTTTGAGCTTGCGTCCAAAGTACTTTGAATTTCTGATAATTGTTTTTTCAAATCTGATATTTTAAAAGGAATGCTTGTTCGCTGTTCAGCCTTCAGAAGCTCATTGAGTGCTTTCAACTGCGCTGCATTTTCCTCAATCTTTGCTTTTATTGAATTTCGGTCAATAGTAAGTATCATTATGCTATCGATATTGATGTCATTAGCAATCAGAATAGGTTTAATTTCATCTTTTGTTTTATTGAATTCGTTTTCTAATAATGTCAATGAAGTCAAAACTTTTTCAAGATTGACTTTAGAAAGAGAGGCTTCTTTTTGATTTTGCTGATTTTCTTTTAAAGAAATTTCAAGTTCTTTAAGCCGGGTCTTAATCTTTTCAATATTTTCATTTGCTTGTTTAGTCTTCTCCACATTCTCAATATCTGACGGTGGAGTTATAACTTGCGGTTCAGTTTGTCTGTGAGCTTCTAAATCAACATTTTTTTGCGCTAAATTGCTTTTAATTTGTGCCTTGTATGATTCAGTTTCTTTCTTTTCTAAATTAGCAATTTTTTGATTAACGCTTTCAATACTATTAGCAATTTGCTGTATTTCTTTATTGATAGAATCAGCCGTGAATTTTTCAAGCTCCTGTAGATTTGCTTTTCCGTATTGCTTTTCCTCAGGAATGTAATTAAAAATTACATTCCTGAGCTCGTTGAGAAAATTCGTATGCTTGTCGTTGCAAAGCGTTTCAAGGTAATCTTGTGGGAGGTACTTTACTTTTTCAATTGATTGTTCATGCGGGTTCTCGCTAAGTATTTTTGTCTCTGGCAATAGACCACTTTCCCAATTCATAGTAGCTTTAAAACTCGCAGAAAAATTGGGCTTTCTTCTAAATTTATCCTTATTTAGAAATGAAAAATTTTCATAGTTAGACGTATCGCCCAGCAATCCGATCGTGTCAGCTAATGCACTTTTTCCCATTCCCTTGTTTCCGATAATTGCAACAAGTCCAGGATTTAAATCGAGTTCAAGATTGTCGAACCAAGTTTCATTTAGCGGTGGGTAATCTAACTTTGCAAAAGTTATTTTTTTTATATGCCGCTGCGGATGTTCGCTAACTCTTTTTAGTAAGGGCGGAATATCCCCTATAAAAATTCTTGAACTTTCTTTTGCAACTTGCTTCAATCCATCATAAGTTGGATTAGCTTTTATCCAAACACTTTTATTTCCAATCTCACAAAGCTTGTGTGCATCCGATGCTGTAATAGAAGGCTTATTGAATTTCTGCAAATAAAATTCTTCACTGTCATTTTCTTTTCTGATCTCACAAATATCAATATAGTTATCTTGAAAAAGCTTTTCTTTAACGGTTCCTAATGAATCATAAAGAGATACTACATTCTTTGGGCCATTACCTTGATGTTTCATTTCATTATCAATACTATTCATCTTTGATCCAGCATGAACTACAACTAAACCGCCATACTCATGAATTTTATCTGCCGCGTCCTTGAAATCAACCTGAACTAAAAATATACCTTCTTTAAAAGCACTTTCATCATCAGTTAAATGCGAATTCGCTTCTTTTCCTTTAACTCTAATTTCTGTTTCGGATAATCCCAAGGGGCTTAAAATCAATTCATGCAATGCCTTAGAATTTAGTTCTATATTCTTGTACTTATCAGGGAAAAGACCTATCATATGAACTGATTTGTTTCCGTATTCAGTCCTAAACTCAATTCCTGATATTACAGTTAAATCTGTGTCCTTTGCCTCCTCTTTTATAGGATCAATGTTTTTTGCTGTATGATGGTCTGTTAATGCAATGACTGAAAGTCCGTTTTCTTTGGCCTTAGCGACTATCTCTTTTGGTGTTCCTTGGCCATCTGAAGCATTAGAATGAATATGCAAATCCCATTTGCGCCATTCAGAACCTCTTGAAAACATGTTATTATTCATATTACTCTTTGGCTTACTTGGTGATCTCTTTTATGTTTTACATAACTTGATTATTTACTCAACGACACGTTATTTCCCACATCGAAAGAATAAGCACAACAAAGTCGCGTTTATTCAACGTAAAACGGTCTATAAATTTTCTATAAACTTTTTCGGCTCCAATCACCTCATCCGCATCCGAGACATGCCACCAACTGCGGCTCCGCCAAGCGCCCATTCGTTGTGGCATTTCACCCCCGAATTCTAAAGGCGTAACCCGTATGTAAGTGCTTGCGTGAGGCATTTGCTGTGGGGATAAGGTGATACTACCTTGAACTTCAGCTAATACATTATATGAAGGTAAAAAATTTGTACCACCGCACAAACAATTGGCGCGAATTTGCCGCACGAATTCGATTTATTATCCACCCTCACAAACGCAAAAAGACTGCCTCGGAAATCATTTATGAATCACCTTCTCAGAACTCAGGATATTTGTCATTCTGAACGAAGCGAAGAATCCAGATGCTGAAGATCATCAATAAGTGTTTGTTTTGCAGTGCCTTACGAGAATATTCCAGATTCTTCGCCCAACTGCGTCGGACTCAGAATGACAGAAAAAACGTACCGCAAAAATAACGACTCGTTCCCGGCTTTCAAGACAACCGCTTTTGCAACAGCATCGATCTTCCGAAAATCGTCAGACCTCTATATTCTCCCATTCGAGCTTCTCGAGCTCGTGCATAATGTTGCGGCGAAACGATTTCAGAGCAACGCCTTCAGCTTGCGCCCGCCCGTCACCGCAAAACCCTCCTGCTCGTAAAAGGCGAGCGTCCGGTCGAACTCGGGAAGCGGCGGGGTGGTCACTTCGAGGCGCGTCCAGCCGCGCGACTTACCGAACTTCCTGGCTGCCTCCAGCAACCCCTGACCGATGCCCAGACTGCGAAACTCGGGACGCACGTACAGCTCGGGAATCGTGCCGAACACGCCTCCGGCATAGAGAGCGCAGCTTTCGTACATGGCGATGAAACCAACTGACCCGTCGCGCCCGTCGATGGCAACGAACACCGCATAGCGTCCGGTTTCAATGAAATCCCGAAGCCGCGCCGCCGTCTCCTCCGAAGCCACGTCGAACGCCTGAACGCCGATAACCTGCATGATCTCCGACAGCAGCTCGTCAACCAGCGCCGCCACCGCCGGGACATCATCCACCGTCGCCGCGCGGATCGTGAATTGATTGTTGGACTCTTTCACCGGTATGAACCTTTTTTTAACCTTGAAGCCTGGCATCATCCCCGACAGCTCTCTTTTTGATCGATGCCGAAGCTTGGTACATTGAACTTATGAATCCTGTCAACGCGCCATTTCCACACTCTGCAATGTAAAATAACACGTTATGAATACCATCTACTCAATTGTAAGGCGTCCGGTGATGCGGGTGCTGGCGGGGGGAGCGAATGATGAGTTATGAAATATAAATGATGAATTGAAAGAAGGAATTTAATGGACTGATTGGACGGTGTGGACAAGACAGTCACCCGGCCGTGGTTAAAAACAATTCATAATTCAACATTCATAATTTCCCACTTACCCCGCCTCCTCCTCCCAGCATACATAGAGCGCGTCGAGTTCTTTGCACAGCTCTTCGTATTCGGCGTTGGCTTTGCGGGTCTCTTCGGCGGGTTGCTCGTAGAATGCGGGTTGGGCCATCAGCTCCTCGTGCTGTTTTTTTGACTCCTCCAGCCGCTGTATCTCCTTTTCTATTGCTTCGATTTTCTTCCGGTTGCCTTTTGGCGGGGCGGGTTTTTTTGCAACCGGCTTCGCGGCGGCGGCTTTGCGTTCGGCCTCCTGTTTCGCTACAGCTTCAGCCTGCTGTTTCTTCTCCTCTTCCCATGCTTTTTCAGCCTTTTCGAGGTATTCGGCGTAGGTGCCGAGGTAGACTTGCACTCCACCGTTCTTGATTTCGAACACCTTGTTGACCAGGCTATCCAGAAAATAGCGGTCGTGGCTGACGATGAGCAGCGTGCCGTCGTAGTTTTCGAGCGAGTCGATCAGCATCTCCTTGGAGCGCATGTCGAGGTGGTTGGTCGGCTCGTCCATGATGAGCAGGTTCGATGCTTGGAGCAGAATCTTGGCCAGCGCCACCCTCGACTTCTCGCCGCCGGAGAGCACGCCGGTTTTCTTTTCGACCGCGTCGCCGCTGAAGAGGAAGCATCCTAAAATATCGCGCACCCGGCGCTGTGCCTCGGAGGTCGGGGCAGCGTCCATCATCTCCTGCAACACGCTCTTTTCGGGCGAAAGATTGTCGGTCTGGTGCTGCGCGAAGTAGTTCATGCTGACGTGGTGGCCGGTCTCGCGCTTGCCTGCGAAATCGATCTCGTCAGCGAGAATGCGGCAAAATGTGGTCTTTCCCGCGCCGTTCGAGCCGACAATGGCGATGCGGTCGCCGCGCATGATTTCGAGGTCGATGTCCTTGAGTACGTTTTTCGTCGAACCGTCCGGCAGTTTGAACGACTTGGAGACCCCCACAAGCCGGAGCACTTCGCGGCCTGACGGTCTCGCCTTGGGGAAGGAGAAGGAGATTTGCGACAGATCCTCCTCGGGTGCCTGTAAACCCTCTTCGAGCTTCTGCATCTGGCGCAGTCGGCTCTGCGCCTGCCGTGCCTTGGTGGCCTTGTAGCGGAAGCGATCCACGAACGCCTTCAGGTCGGCCACCTTTTTCATATCGTTTTCGTAGCGCGACATCATGAGCGTGTAGCGCTCGGCCTTCTCCGTTTCATAATAGCTGTAGTTGCCCTTGTACTCGGTGATCTCCTGGAAGGCGATTTCGAGCGTCTTGGTGGTGAGCTTGTCGAGGAAGAAGCGGTCGTGCGAGACGATGAGGTAGCTGTGTTCGTAGTTCAAGAGGTACTGTTCGAGCCAGCGGAGCGAGTCGATGTCGAGGTGGTTGGTCGGCTCGTCGAGCAGGAGGAGCGTCGGGTTCTGCAAGAGCAGCCGGGCGATGTGCAGGCGCATCTGCCAGCCGCCGGAGAACTCCTTGACCTTCTTGTGGAAATCCGCGCCGCTGAAGCCGAGGCCCGAGAGAATCTTCTCGGCGTCCGACTGCATCCGATAGCCGCCGAGCCGCTCGAAGTCGTGGGCCGCGTCGCTGAAGCGCTCGATCAGCTTGTGGTACTCGTCGCTCGCGTGATCCTGATCAGGAAGCGAAAGCTCGTGCTCCATCTGCGTGATTTTTTCAGAAAGCTCGTGCAGCGTTTTGTTTGCTTCGAGCGCATATTGCAGGGCGCTTTTTTCGAGGTCGCCTTCGAACGAGATCTCCTGTGGGAGGTAGCCGATGGTGGTCGTCGAGGATTTCATGATCTGCCCGTCGCTCAGAGGGCCGTCCTCTTTGAGCTGGCCGCTGATGAGCCGGAGGAGCGTGGTCTTGCCGGTGCCGTTCAGGCCGACCAGCGAGGCGCGATCCTTGTCGCCGATTCTGAAGGAGGTGTCGCGCAGGAGCACCTTGGTGCCTGCCGAAAGTGAGAGATTTCTTGCTTCGAGCATGGGTCGCGGTTTCAGGTTTGGTGTGAAGATACGATATTTCAGTAAAGCGCCATGCGGCTTCCGGTTTCAACCCGTTGAGCCAGGCATCGGGAATTTTCGCATGAGCGCAGGAAACAAGTGGTTACGGCGTCGAACGGGGTGGTTATGTCAACATATTTTTCATCATATCAGGATCATGAGACGATTTCGCTCAGCTCGCGTGCTTGTCGCGGCGCTCTGTTTTGCCTGCCTGCCGGGTGCGTCCGCGCTTGCGGTCGAGACGCTCGACTGGGCGCAGTGCCTCGCCGAAGCCTCCGGCCATCATCCCGATCTTCGCTCGGCGGCGGAAAAGGTGCGCCAGTCCGAGGCGCAGCGCGATATAGTCAAGGGCGGCCTGTTGCCAACCGTGAGCGCGACGGCGGGCGGCGAGCGTTCGGGATCGAGCGCCGCTTCAGCGAACGGCGCGTGGTCGTACGGCGTCAACGCGAGCCAGTTACTCTTCGACGGCGCGAAAACCTCCAGCCAGGTCAAGTCCGCCAAAGAGACGGTGAAGGCGTCGCAGTACAACGAGAGCGAGGTTTCGGTCTCGACCCGCTACGCCCTGCGCACGGCGTTCGTGCAACTCCTGACCGCGCAGAAGCAGGTGGCACTTGCTGACGAGATCACCGTCAAGCGGCGGCAGAATCTCCGGCTCATCGGGCTGCTCTACCAATCGGGGACGGAGCATATCGGCTCGCTCAGCAAGGCGCAGGCCGATCTTGCCGAGGCGGAGTTCGAGGTGTCGCAGTCCAGGCGCGGCCTCGAACTCTCGCAGGTGGTGCTCGGCACCCAGCTTGGGCGCACGTCGTTCGGCGCACTCCGCGTCACCGGCCAGTTCACGGCAAGCGAGCTGAGCCGACAGTTGCCCGACTTCGACGTTATCGTCCGCGACAATCCGACCTACCTCAATCTCACCGCGCAGAAAGATGCCGCTGGATACAGCTTGCAGGCGGCCCGCAGCGCCTTCATGCCGTCGGTCTCGCTGAGCACAGGTTTCGGCAACAGTGCCTTCAGGCAGATTCCGCCCGACCGCATCGACTGGCAGACGGGCGTCAATCTCTCCGTGCCGATCTACGCGGGCGGCTCGGGCAAGGCGGGCGTCGCAAAGGCGCGGGCGGTGGTCAACCAGTTGAACGCCGACGAGGAGAGCCTTTATCTGTCGCTTATGCGGAGCGTCGAACAGGCGTGGAAGAGCTTTGTCGATGCTTCGGAATATGTCGATGTCCAGAAGAAGTATCTCGCTGCCGCCTCCGAACGGGCGCGGATCGCCGATGCGCAGTACTCCGCGGGGCTGGTCTCCTTCAACGAGTGGACGATCATCGAGGACAATCTTGTCAGCGCGAAAAAATCATATCTCAACGCCCAGTCCAATCTCCTCTTCGCCGAGGCGGCCTGGGTTCAGGCAAAAGGAGGGACTCTTGAAACCCGGTAAACCGCAACTGATCTGGGGAGCAGCGATTGCCGCCGTCGCGCTCATCGCCGGATTTTTCTTTTTCCGGTCGACGCTCGATGGCAAGTCGAAGGTCACGTACCGCGAGTATCGCCCCGTCATCGGCGCTATCCGCCAGATGATCTCGACCACGGCGACCATCAAGCCGCAGAACCGGCTCGAAATCAAGTCGCCCGTCGGTGGCAGGATCGACAAGATTCTGGTCAAGGAGGGGGATTTTGTCAGGAAAGGGCAGGTGCTCGCGCTGGTCAGTTCCACCGAACGTGCGGCGCTGCTCGATGCGGCCACGCTGAAGGGGCAGGGCGAGATCGACTACTGGAACAAGGTCTACAACCAGACCGCGCTGATTTCGCCAATCAACGGGCAGGTGATCGTCAGCAGCCTCAATCCCGGCCAGACCGTCACCACGAGTGACCCCGTTCTCGTGCTCTCCGACCGGCTCATCGTCCGGGCCGACGTGGACGAGACCGACATCGGCAACGTGAAGACCGGCCAGAAAGCGGTGATCAGCCTCGACGCCTATCCCGGCATCCGGGTCGAGGGGGTGGTGGATCATATCTATTATGAGTCCACGCTGGTCAGCAACGTCAACATCTACCGCGTGGACATCGTGCCCGTGAAGGTGCCCGAGGTGTTCCGGTCGGGGATGAGCGCCAATATCGACATCATCGTCAACGAAAAGGAGAACGTGCTCACGCTGCCGGTTGCTGCCGTCAAGGGGCAGAACGGCCGGTCGTTTGTGCTGATGCGGGCGGCAGCTCCCGACTCTGTCCGTCGCGTACCGGTGCGGCTCGGCTTGCAGGATGAGAGCAACGTCGAGATCGAGAGCGGCCTGTTGGCTTCGGATGTGGTCGTCGTGCGGGACAAGGCGTTCGTTCTGCCGAAGGACAACAACGGAGGCAGCAATCCATTCCTCCCCTCTCCGCCTCGCGACAAGCAGAAGAGAGGCCAATGATCGAGGTCGTTGACATCAGCCGCACCTACACCATCGGCGAGAGTCCGGTACGCGCCCTCGACGGCGTGAGTCTGAGGATCGAACAGGGGGAGTTCGTGGCGATCATGGGGGCCTCCGGGTCGGGCAAGTCCACGCTCATGCACATTCTCGGCCTGCTCGACGTGCCCGACAGCGGCGCGTATTGCCTCATGGGCAAGGAGGTCGGCAAGCTCAACGACGACGAGCTGGCGACGCTGCGCAACAACGTCGCAGGGTTCGTCTTCCAGCAGTTCCACCTGCTCGGGCGCATGAGCACCATCGACAACGTGATGCTGCCCTGCATCTACAGCGACGAGCAGGGCGATTTCCGCGCGGACGCGCTGAAGCGACTCGACATGGTCGGCCTCGGCCACCGGGCTGGTCATCGCCCGAACCAGATGTCCGGCGGCGAGCAGCAGCGCGTGGCCATCGCCAGGGCGCTCATCCGTGACCCGATGATCATCTTCGCCGACGAGCCGACCGGCAATCTCGACACGAAGAATTCGCACGAAATCATGCGCATTCTCACCGAACTCCACCGGCAGGGCAAGACGATCATCATGGTGACGCACGAGCACGACATCGCCGACTACGCCGGGCGGGTGATCACCATGAAGGACGGCAAGATCATCGAAGACCGCAAGAAGGAGGGGATGGAGTTCCGGCCCGGCGCGAAACCGGACGGGATGCAGATCGCGCACCAGCCGCTTTTCAATCCATCACGGATGCTCGGTTTCATGAAGCAGGCGTTCCGCTCGATCACCTCCAACAAGATCAGGACGCTCCTCTCGGTGCTCGGCATCCTCGTAGGCGTCGCCTCGGTCATCGCCATGATGGCGCTTGGCGCGGGGGCGAAGGCCTCGATGGAGGCGCGGCTCAAATCGATGGGTTCGAACCTGCTCTCCATCCGTGGCGGATCGGCGCGGATTGGCGGCGCGGCGCAGGGGAGCGGCACCTTCACCCGCTTCACCGCGCAGGACGCCGCGGCCATCGCGGAGCTCAAGCCGCTGGTCAGTTACGTCTCCGGCGACGTGACCGGCGCGGCGCAGATGGTCTGGTTCGATAAAAACACCAACAGCAGCGTCGAGGGGGTTGACTACGATTACGCCAGGATGCGTGACGCGACCCCCGCCATCGGGCGATGGTTCACCCGTGAGGAGATTCAGTCGCGCCGGAAGGTGGCCATTGTCGGCACGACCGTGGTCTCCGAGCTGTTCGGCAACGAGGATCCGGTGGGCAAGACGATCAAGATCAACCGCATCAACTTCACGATCATCGGCGTGGCGCCGCCCAAAGGGTTCGCCGGGCATCGCGATCAGGACGACGTGGCGCTGATTCCAGTGACGACCGCCATGTACCGCGTGCTTGGCAAGGAGTATTACGACAACATCTTCGTCGAGGTGTCGAGCGCCGCAAACATCGAACCAGCCAAGCAGGCCATCGACGCGCTCATCCGCAAGCGCCACAAGATTCAGCCGGATGACGACGATTCGTTCAACATTCGCGACATGACCGAGTTCCAGCAGATGCTCAGCTCGACGACCCAAACCATGAGCATGCTGCTCGGTTCCATCGCGGCCATCTCGCTTGTGGTGGGCGGTATCGGCATCATGAACATCATGCTGGTCTCGGTGACCGAGCGCACGCGGGAGATCGGCCTGCGCAAAGCCATCGGTGCGCGGAAGGGGGACATCATGCTTCAGTTCCTGATCGAATCGGTCGGCATGACGCTCTCGGGCGGCCTCATCGGCATCGTGGTTGGCGTCGGTGTCTCCATGATGCTCTCGACCTTCGCCGGATGGGCGGTGAAGACCTCGATGTTCTCGGTGCTGCTCGCCTCCGGCTTCTCGGTACTGATCGGCCTCTTTTTCGGCCTCTGGCCCGCCCGGAAAGCCGCGATGCTCAAGCCGGTCGAGGCGCTGCGCTTCGAGTGAGCGGTCTCCGGTTTTGGCTGGGAAAAATTTTTTTCAAAAAAAATAAAAATGTGCGCAAGGAAGAAGAGTCGGCATCGTCTTACTGATTGAAAGGGATGAGTTGAACAAGATGGTTGGTTGTTGTGTTTGATGATGATGATGAGTGAGAGAGTTAAGTGTTGTTCTTTGTGTGTTGAGTAACAGCAACGTTCCGGCTCTTCTTCGCGTTGTTATGGTATGGTTGCTAATGATGCGTGAGGATGATTACGATGGTTCTGATGAATCGCGGAGAGAGACGGGTTGTTGTTGATAAAGCAGGGCGAAAGGCTGGTTGATCCTTTCGCCCTGCTTTTTTTATGTCCGTTCGTGACGGCGCTCGCCACAAGGCGAAAGTGACTGGAAACGCGAAAAGCCCGCCTCCACGATGCGATATGGAGGCGGGCTTTTTCGTTTCCTGATCGTCCGGTGATTTATGCCGTGGCGAGCGCTTTATGCACCTTCTCTGCGGCGTCCCTCAAGCCTTTGGCCGAGATGAGGTTGAGGCCCGATTCGTCGAGCATCTTCTGCGCCGCTTCGGCGTTGGTGCCTTCGAGGCGCACGATCACCGGCACCGTCAGGCCGATGTTCTTGGCTGCTTCGATGACGCCTCCGGCCACGCGGTCGCAGCGCACGATGCCGCCGAAGATGTTGACCAGAATCGCCTTGACGTTCTTGTCGCCGAGGATAATCTTGAACCCCTCTTCGACCGTCTTCGGGCTGGCTCCTCCGCCTACGTCGAGGAAGTTGGCCGGTCTGCCGCCGGAGAGCTGGATGAGGTCCATGGTGCCCATCGCCAGGCCCGCGCCGTTGACCATGCAGCCGACGTTGCCGTCGAGGCGCACGTAGTTGAGGTTCGACTTCGAGGCTTCGTATTCGAGCGGATCCTCCTCGCTGGTGTCGCGAAGTTCGAGGTACTCCTTGTGGCGGTAGAGTGCGTTGTCGTCGAAGTTGATCTTGGCGTCGAGCGCGAGCACGCGGCCCTCCTTCGTTATAACGAGCGGGTTGATCTCGGCCAGCGAGGCGTCGATGGAGGTGTAGGCGTTGTAGAGCGCCTCGATGAACTTCACGGCGTTGCGGAACTGCTCGCCCTGGAGTCCGAGGAAGAATGCGGCTTCACGCGCCTGGAACCCTTGCAGGCCGTAGACCGGATCGACGTGAATTTTGAGCAGCTTCTCCGGGGTCTCTTCAGCCACCTTCTCGATCTCCATGCCCCCTTCGGTCGAAACCATCAGCACGTTGCTCGACGTCGAGCGGTCGAGGGTGATGCCGAGGTAGAACTCCTTGTCGATATTCATCCCCTCTTCGATGAGAAGACGGCGAACCTCCTTGCCTTCCGGGCCGGTCTGGTGCGTCACCAGCGTCGCGCCAATCATCTTCTGGGCGATGTCGAACACCTCGTCCGGCGATTTGGCCAGCTTGACGCCCCCCGCCTTGCCGCGGCCACCGGCGTGAATCTGCGCCTTGACGACCACCACGGGACTCGACTGCGCCTCGAAGAGCTGGATCGCCGCCTGTTTTGCTTCTTCAGCCGAAAATGCTACTATGCCCTTCGGAACGGTTACGCCGAACTGCTTCAGGATGCCTTTGCCCTGATACTCATGAATATTCATAGATCGAGTTCTACGGTTATGAGATAAAGATTGCCGGACGAGACCGGCGTCAACGCGGAATAATAAAGAGGTTTAAGACTCATGATAATAAAAATTTTCGATTTTGCTGAACCCTCTGTGGCCTCCGTCGCAGTTTTCTTTTCTCCTCATGCATGACCTGAACTACTGTATGGAACTGGCTTTTCGCGAAGCCATCAAGGCTTACGAGAGCAAGGAGGTGCCGGTCGGAGCGGTGGTGCTTGACCCGAACGGCTCGATCATCGGACGCGGCCACAACCAGGTGGAGACGCTCTCGGACGCTACCGCCCATGCCGAGATGATCGCCCTGACCTCGGCGATGGGCACCCTCGGCAGCAAATACCTCGAAGGGTGCACCCTCGCCGTCACGCTGGAGCCTTGCCCGATGTGCGCCGGGGCAATCGTGCTTGCCAAAATTGGCCGGGTGGTCTTCGGCGCATGGGATCCAAAAATGGGAGCCGCCGGAACCGTGCTCAATATCACCGGCTGCAACGCCCTCAACCACCAGCCCGAAGTCTACGGCGGCATCATGGAACGCAAAGCCGAGAGCCTTTTGCAGGACTTTTTCCGAGGGCTGCGAGGGAGGTGAAAAAGAGAGAAGAGAATCAGGAAGCTGAGAGGTTTCAGGTCAGGAAGATGTCTGACAAAATGTCATTTGGTTTTGTAAAAATCAGGTAATCTTCGTACATATTATCGTAAGCCTCGCCGTCGAGCTTATGCAGTGCCCCTTCCGAGACGGCCTTCCGAATGAGCAGATCAGAGGCGATGACACACGAGTGACGGAAATGCTGATATATATGTTGAGTCTACGTTTGCAACAGAGTTAGGCGAAGCGTTCTTTGAGTAATGCCGTGTGTATCGCCGGTTTAGACTGATCTGTATAAACCGGCAGGTTTAAATGATGGTTAGTGCTATTAAGTTTTTTACGAATAATTAATTAGCTGGTCTGTAATGATGATTTTAGAGCTGTTTTATACAGAAAGAAGCTTTCTGCCTTTTCTGGATTAGGCGGATCAGTCTAAACATTGTTAGCGATAAATGGAGAGAGATATGGATTGGCAAGTTGTATTGAAAGATATTGAAGACAGACTTATTCCCCATTTCCAATTCGACATTTGGGAGCGAGGCTTGTACTACCTTCTACTTCGTCACACGCGCCTTATTGGTCTCGAAACTGCTACCATAGCTCTTCCGGCTATTTCGAAAGCCCTCAATTGTTCCGAGTCCAAATCAAGGGAAGCCATTCGGGCACTCTCAGGCAAAGGTTGCATAGAGCTTCAGCAAACAAGAAAGGGCCACTACGTTAAGGTTCTGTTACCAGACGAGTTGCCGTTGCCCGCTAACGAGAGAGAACTTTCTACGGAAGACATAGAGACAATCGACTTTTTCAAAAACAGAGAATACCTCGGCCCACTACTCAGGCGTGAGCAAAATCGCTGTTTCTATTGTCTCCGTGAAATAAAAGAAGACTCATGCGAGTTGGATCACGTGGTCTCTCAACTGAACGCTGGGGATAATAGCTATAGAAACATCGTTGTATCATGTCATCAGTGCAACACCAAAAAGCAAGGTGGTGGTGCTGAAGACTACATAAGGCAGCTCTATCGAAAGGCCTTACTCAGTGAAGAAGAGTTTGAAGGTAGGATCAGTGCAATTGAAGCGCTTAAAGACGGGCGAATAAAGCCAGAAATAAACTGCTAGCCAGGGTGTGCGGCCCGCCGCTGAACCGAAGCGTTAGCGCTCGGAAACGCACAGGTGTTGGTGTCAGGATTGTATCGATTGAAACAATTATTGTCCGAGGTAACAAAATACTTAGGGTGCATCCACAGTATGTCGTCGATGAGAACCAGCAACGGACGGGGGTGTTACTGCCCTTTGCCGAGAGGGAGAAGATTCTCGACTCTCTTGAAGAACTCGATGATATACATGCCTATGATAAGGCAAAGGCCGGTTCTCAGGAAACCATCATTTTTGAGTAGGCAGTGCGTGAGATCGATGAAGATTTTGCAGAAGTTCAATTATTACTCCGGCAACAAAAAATCGCAATCGCCGTCGTTGAAAGAAATTGGGCTAAAGCCCAGATTTATTATGTTTTATCCACATACCCCGGACTGAAGTCCGGGGCAATTGTTTAAGATTTGTAATAGCCGTAGCAATATATCCTTGAGCGCGTCAGCCGCTACGGTTGAGCGATTATTGAGCTAATCAGCCCGCATTTCAATTCATACTTCATCATTCATAATTCATCATTCTCCCTCACTCCTTCCCGCTCTCCATGATGATATTCCTCAGCGAGCTGGCGAGGTGGGAGACGATGTCCTGTGCGACGCTGCTGCCTGATGTTGGCGCGGTGACGCTGACGGTGTCGAGGCTTTCGAGGCCCGCTTTCTTGACGGCGTTGCTGATGGTCACGGAGAGAATCGGGTTGCACTCCTTGACGATCTCCCTGAGCATGAAGGCCGCCTCGAACATGCTTTGCTGCACGATCTCATCCTTGTCTTCGAGCGAGAGCGCCTGGCAGTGCTTGGAGGTGATGATGCCCGCGAGGCAAGTCAAATAAGTGTTGGTCGCGCCCGCCAGGAACAGGTTGAGGAAGAAGGGCGTCAGCAGATTCCCGCCCGGCAGGAGCGAGGAGAGGGTGTTGCTGAACGAGCACTGGATTATCGGCTTGATGTGCGCCGGAAGCTCCTCCTTGTTGAAGTCCGACAGCGGCAGGCACTCGTAGACCGAGCGGAGCAGCCGAACGAACTCCCTGATCGAGTGATTGCGGTGATATTTTGCGTAGATGCTCCAGACAAGCTTGATGTTGTTCATGAGCGAGGTGGTCGTGCCGTACGAAGTGTTCTGCGCGAAGGCTCCGATGAAGAAGTTCTTCGTGGCCAGGGTTTTAGTGGCGTTGAGCGCATCCACCTCGTGCAGCTTGAGGTTGGCCTTGACCCACCGCAGGTCATGCTCCTTTTTGCCACCGTCGGGATCGGCGTGATGCACGGCAAGGGGAAAGCGGTATCCATCGACCAGGGGAGCTGCTTCAGTTCAATTTATCGACATAACAGCAAGTGAGAAAGATTTCTGATCTTCTGTTCTTGTTATGACCCGATTTTTATGTTATCTATATCAAGTTCTATGTATGGCAAATAATGATATAATGACAGAACGAAATGAAACAGTCCGCATCGAGGCGTTTAGCGATGGGGTTTTTGCGATAGCTATTACATTGCTTGTTATTGAAGTGAAAGTTCCAAGTCATGAGCATGTTGACCGGATTGGCTTGATGTGGGCTTTACTTGAGATATGGCCGAGTTATCTGGCGTATCTGACCAGTTTTGCAACGATTCTCGTGATATGGGTTCATCATCATTGGATATTTTCGCTAATCACGAAGTATGATCACGGGCTGTTTTACCTGAATGGATTGTTGCTTCTGTTTGTAACGTTTATCCCTTTTCCGACGGCATTATTGTCCGAGTACCTGCTTCATCGTGATGCAAGGGTGGCAGCCTCTTTTTATACAGGCGTATTTCTTGCCATTTCACTCTCGTTCGACATTCTGTGGAGGCATGTCTCAATTAACTTGTTGTCAAAAGAGGCTTTGCTGGTAAAAAAAGAGGAGGCTATGCAAATTACGAGACATTATCGCTTTGGGCCGTTACTTTATGCAGGCGCATTTGCAACCTCATTTATATCTGAGCCATTGAGTATCACGATATGTTTATTGCTCGCTGTATTCTTTTCTTTGCGACGATGGTCATTTAAAAAGACTGAATGAAACAGATGCGTGTTTGCCAAGCGAGCATAGACTTTTACTCGCAGTAAATCGCGTTAAGAAAGCTGTTTCATTTCGTTTCAGAGCGGTTGCCAGGATTTCAGCGCTTTTTCAATTGCCTTGATGAGATTATCCACGGAGAATGGTTTCTGGATAAAATTGACATCGTCATCGAGCGTTCCGTGCCCGGCAATAACGTCAGCCGAATATCCTGACATGAATATGATTTTCAGGTTCGGAATCTTCGTTTTGAGCTTCCGGGCAAGTTCGCTGCCGTTCATCTCCGGCATGACGACATCGGTCAGGAGCAACCTGATGCCCTGGTGCTCTGTCGCTTTACGGATAGCCTCCGAGGGGGTTAGCGCTGTAAGGGCCGAATATCCGCTCCATTCGAGGATATCCTTGACCAACTCAAGAATATCCGGTTCATCCTCCACGATGAGTATCGATTCTGTGCCGCTCGCAACCTCTTTGACCGGCGGGTGCTGTTCTTCGCCGGATACGACCTTGCTGTACAGGGGAAGATAGATGATGAACGAGGTGCCTTTACCCGGCTCGCTCGTGCATTCGAGACAGCCGAAATTCTGCTTGACAATGCCATAGACCGTCGAAAGGCCGAGTCCGGTGCCCTGGCCAAGCTCCTTGGTGGTGAAAAATGGTTCGTAAATATGCGGCAGGGTCTGTTTATCGATTCCGCTTCCGGTATCCGTCACGGTAAGCTTCACATAGTCGTCAGGTTTACTGCAGCAGTTACTCCGGTTGCAGTCTGATGGAGTGAGATGAACGTTTTCTGTCCTGATGGTGATTCGACCGCTGCCAGTTATGGCATCGCGAGCGTTGACGCAGAGGTTGATCAGTATCTGGTCGATCTGGACAGGATCCATCTTGACATATAACAGCTCGTTTGAAGGCTGCCAGTCGACAACGATATTCTCGCCGATCAATCTTCGCAGCATTCCGAGTGATGAATCGACCGCTGAGTCAAAGAGGAAGATTTTCGGCAAGATGTCCTGTTTTCTGGCAAAGCCGAGCAGTTGCCGGGTCAGTTCGGCGGAACGCTGCGTCACCTTGACGATCGTTTCGAGCTCCTGGCGCATCGGGTGATCCTGGTCGGCCTTGCGCAGCGCCAGCTCTGCATTGCCAAGAATGGCGGCGAGCATGTTGTTGTAATCGTGCGCTATGCCGCCCGCCAGCCTGCCGATGGAGTCCATCTTCTGCGCCTGGGCCAGATTCTCCTGTAAAATGGCGTTCTCGCGTTCGATCTCTTTCTGACGGGTGATATCGGAGAGGGCCAGACGGCACAGCTCTCCGGTGACGCTGAGCGCGGCATCGATGCGGACAGTTTTCATGTCAGTTGCCGAATGGCTTTGCTGTCCGGCATTCCGGAGCCTGAGCTGGCAGTTTCCAAAGGTGCCGGATTTGCAGATCTGCTCCATAAAGGTGTTGAAACCCGGCAGATCGTCATCTGTAACAAATCCGGCGAATCGCAATCCTTTCAGAACGCCACGTTCGACATCGAGCAGTTTGGCCGCCGTCAGATTCGCATCGAGTATCTTGCCGTCGCGCGCCATCGTTATGTAGCCGACGGGCGCGAAATCATAGTGATCGGTGTATTGCTCCAGTGCCTGTTGCAGCTCTATGCGGGACTTGGCGAGATTCGCAGCCGTTTGCTGCAACTCGTCCTTCTGCATTTCAAGCTCGATCTGATGCACCGAAAGCTCATGGATGAGGCGTCGAAGCTCGCCGTCTCCAGCGGATACCGGAGGATTGTCGTCGTGCCGTTCGGGGAGATGCTCTTCGGCCCGGCGACGCAGTTCGGATAAATCACCTGAGTTCGGTTTGTTCTCTTCCATGAGCTTTTCTCCAGAATGAAATGGTTAGCCTGATGTCAGCCGGGGGCGATGATTTCAACAAACGTCGTAAAGACATGAAAGGTTCTTGCCGAGCCATCCGGCACATGCGGAACGGCGCTGAGCCTGATCCATTTGGGCGACGTTCCGAATGGCATTTCCATGCGCAAGACGACGTCGCTGACGGGCTTTCCTGTGCGCAGTGCGATCATCGAGGGATGTTCGGCGGGCGGCAGCTCCGAACCATCTTCCCGGAGCAGTTTCCAGCGAAGCTCCGCCATCGTTCTGCCGCAGAGTTCCTCCATGGAAATGCCGGTAATGCGCTCGGCTTCCCGGTTTGCCATCACGATTTTTCCATCCGCATTCTGAAGCACGGCAGCAAGCGGGGTTGCCATGAGCAAAAACCGGCAGGTTTCCTCGCTCAGCCGAAGGCTCTCTTCGAACAGCTTGGCGGTGGTGATGTCGTTGAAGGTGATGACCAGCCCGTCAATCCGGTTTTCCTGCGTGCGGTATGGCATGATTTTCACCGTAAACCAGCGACTGTCTCTGGTCGTCACCTGTTTCTCGCTGAAGACGAGGTTATGCAGCACTCCGCGGGCATCGTCGGCGAGCGAAGGATACTCCAGATCGGTCACGATGTCAGTTATGGGACGCCCGATGTCACTCGGAATCAGCTTGATCAGCGTTGCCGTGCGGGTGGTGAAGCGGCGCACGTTGAGTTCGTCGTCGAGGAACAGGGTCGCGATGTCGGTGCTGTTCAGCAGGTTTTTCATGTCATTGTTTGCCTGCGACAGGTCGCTAACCTTCGATTGCAGCTCCTGGTTGACCGTCTGCAGCTCCTCGTTCAGTGACTGCATCTCCTCCTTGGAGGTGGTCAGCTCCTCGTTCGTGCTTTGCAACTCCTCATTGGCCGACTGCATCTCCTCGTTGGTCGATTTGAGCTCCTCCTGCGAGGTCTGCATCTCCTCGCGGATGGTGAAAATCTCATCCTTGGCCTGCCGGATTTCATCTTTGAGCGACTTGATCCGGACGTCGCCATCCTCCTCATGCGCGGTAGTGCGATGGCTTGCGCCGGTATGCTTTTCGGCGACATCGGCAAAAATGATCAGGACGGCGCCTTTGAGGGAGTCCGGTTTGTCGACAGGCCTGATCGTCAGATCCACGATCTGCGAGCCACCGTTCGTACCGACGATCAGCCCCTTTTTGCTCATCTCCTTGTTCTGGCGGAGCACGCTGTTGAACAGCATGCTCAGTTCGTAGCGAAGCCCTTCGCGTGCCATGGCGAACACGTTCAGGTTGGCTTTGCCTGCCGCCGGTTCGAGGTATTTGCCGGTTCGACCGCTGATGAAGATAATATCGCCCTCGTTGTTCGTCAGCACCGCCGCCGCCGCAAAATGCTGGAGCAGGAGCTGGTTGGTGATCATCTGCATATTGAGTTCGGATCCACTTACTTTGAGAGGCACGTCCGTCAGGTTCGCCGCATCCTGTATGGGGAGGGCAAACGGAGTCGGAAAATCGACGGGTGAGAGCCGTACGCCCTGGGCAATATGGCGGAAGATGCGGCTATGGCTGTCAAGAGGCTCGAACAGATGCCCGTTCTGGCCGATCGTCTCGGCGCTGCCGAGAAAGAGCATACCGCCCGGATTGAGACTGTAATGGAAGAGCGGCAGCAGCTTTTTCTGAAGTTGCGGCTCCATATAAATCAAAAGGTTGCGGCAGATCAGGATGTCGAGCTTGGTGAAGGGCG
>JAAXXD010000036.1 GCA_013334655.1 Chlorobaculum sp.
AATACGCGCTCTCCGGCGTTCCGATCGATCAGGCCGGACTTCCGGAAGGGGGCATTCCGTTCGTCGAGGAGGGCTATTTCAGCTCCCCTTACACCATCATCATCGCCGGGCCGAACTTCGGCTGCGGCTCGTCGAGAGAGCACGCGCCTTTCGCGCTGAAGGTTGCGGGAGCCAAAGCAATCGTCGCCGAATCCTACGCAAGGATTTTCTACCGCAACTGCGTGGACGGCGGATTTGTTATTCCCTTCGAGACGGCGCAGCCACTCAACAAAACGATCCTGACGGGCGACGAAGTGGCGCTCGACATGGCAAACAACACGCTGACCAACCTCACGCAAAACGTCACCTGGCAGCTCCGACCGCTGGGCGACGTCGTCAACATCGTGCAGGCGGGTGGCATCTTTGAATACGCAAGGAAAAACGACCTCATGGCTTCCAGTGAGGCATAAGCAACAGCATGGTAATTGAACTGTATGACACCACCCTGCGTGACGGTACGCAGGGTGAGCACATCAATCTTTCGGTACAGGACAAGCTTCTGATCGCCGAGCGGCTCGACGAGTTCGGGGTTGATTTCATCGAAGGGGGCTGGCCGAGCAGCAATCCCAAGGACGAAGAGTTCTTCCTCAAGGCAAAAAAGCTCAACCTGAAGCACGCCCGGCTCACCGCGTTCGGCTCGACGGCGCGTTCGCTGGAGAACATTGCAGGCGACCCGAACCTGGTCGGCCTGGTCAGATGCGAAGCGCCGGTGCTCACCATTTTCGGAAAAACCTGGAAAGCTCATTCCGTCAAAAGCCTCGGCATTTCAGATGACGAAAACGCCGAGCTGATCCGCTGTTCGGTGCGGTTCCTTGTCGAGTCAGGCCGCGAGCTCTTCTTCGACGCGGAGCACTTTTTCGACGGCTGGAAAGACAACGCCGAGTTCGCCGAACGGATGATCGCCTCGGCGGTCGATGGCGGCGCGAGCCGCGTCGTGCTCTGCGACACTAACGGCGGCACGCTGCCCCACGAGGTCGCGGCAATTGTCGCGCGCGTGCGCGAGATCATCGCCGTACCGGTCGGCATCCACGCGCACAACGATGGCGACCTCGCCGTGGCCAACTCCATCGAGGCCGTCAGGGCCGGAGCCACGCAGGTGCAGGGCACGATCAACGGCATCGGCGAGCGGTGCGGCAACGCCAATCTGGTCAGCATCATCCCGAATCTCATGATCAAGCTGGGCGCGGAATTTAGTCACGTGCGCGACCTGAAATCGCTCACCTCGATGTCCAAATATGTCTTTGAAATTCTGAACCTCCCGCCGGAGACGAAAGCACCGTTTGTGGGCAAATCGGCCTTCGCGCACAAGGGCGGCATCCACGTCAGCGCGGTGATGAAGGAGAGTTCGCTCTACGAGCACATCGACCCGGCGCTCGTGGGCAACCGCCAGCGCGTGCTGGTTTCGGAGCTTGCCGGACAGAGCAACATCCGCTACAAGGCGAAGGAGCTTGGCATTTCGCTGCCGGATGACAATGCTGATCTGTTCAGAAATCTGGTCAATCACGTCAAGAAGCTCGAACACCGTGGCTACCAGTTCGACGGAGCCGAAGCTTCGTTCGAGCTGATTCTGCGCCGTGAACTCGGCCAGTTCAGGCCATTCTTCGAAGTCATCGAGTCGAAGGTGGTCATCATGAACGGACAAGAGATCAAATCGGTCGATCAGGCGGTGATGAAAGTACTTGTCGGCGACGTAACCGAGCAGACTGTCGCGGATGGCGATGGCCCGGTGAACGCGCTCGACAATGCGCTACGCAAAGCACTGATTCACTTCTACCCGGAAATCCGCGCGATCCGGCTGATCGACTACAAGGTGCGCGTCCTCGAAGAGAAGCGCGGCACGAGCGCCAAGGTACGCGTGCTCATCGAGAGCAGCGACGGGCAAAACAGCTGGGGCACGGTCGGCGTCTCGACCAACATCATCGAAGCGAGCCTTCAGGCGCTCAGCGACAGCCTGAATTATCATCTTCTCTCGATCAACGCGGCGGTTCCTTCTTCCGTAATCTCCTGAATCCGGGATACGCAAATCATCAAATCTGTGGCTTTAACGGCTACAGATTTGACGATCCTGAGATTATTTTGGGACACTCTCCGTCGGCAAAGCGCACTCCGAAAACGAGACCAGCTCTGTCGGTTCCGCTGGTTCCGCCGGTTCAGCGGTACTGGAATAGAAGCGCCACTCCTTGTTGACAATTCGCGCTCCGTGACCGAAGGTGAAATAGGACCAGCCCCACTGCATGAGCACAAAAATCCTGTGCATCATGCCGCTGAGATAATACACATGCACGCCAAGCCAGATAATCCAGGCGGGAAGTCCTGAAAGTTTCATATTCCCCCGCTCTGCAACCGCAGTATTTTTCCCGATGGTCGCCATCTGCCCCTTGTCACGATATCTGAACAGCTTCCGTTCTTTTCTCTCGACATCACACAGAATATTTTCACCGATTGCCTGCCCTTCCTGGAGTGCAACCGAGGCCGTGCCCTGATGAGTGGAGCCATCGGGAAGTTCAAAATGAGCCTGGTCTCCACCGACAAAAATTTCAGGATAACCCGCTACGCTGAGGTCTTCTCCGACAATGATTCGGCCTGTCTTGTCGGTCTCAAATCCGATGGTTTTTCCAATACTCGTGGCTCTCACCCCGGCAGCCCACAGCACCGTTCCGGCCTCGATCCGCTCACTGCCAACCTGTATGCCATCGGCGTCAATCCGGTTGACGACGGAGCAGGTCCAAACCTGAACGCCAAGCTTCTCAAGCGCGCGGGTCGCCTTGCTCGACAGTTCGGGAGAGAAGGTCTGGAGAATCCGGGGCGAGGCATGGACAATGAAAATACGGGCGAGTTTCGGGTCGATGTTTTTGTAATATTTGGAGAGATAGTAACGGCTCATCTCTCCAATGGAACCGGCAAGCTCGACGCCGGTAGGCCCACCACCGACAATCACGAAGGTCAGCAGCTTGCGCCGTTCCGCGACATCCTGCGTTCTTTCCGCATTTTCATACGCCTCCATGATCCGTTTGCGAATTTCGGCGGCCTGACCTATCGTCTTCAGGCCAGGCGCGAATTCCTCCCATTCGTTATGACCGAAGTAGTGATGCTTTGTGCCGCAAGCCAAAACGAGGTAATCATACCGAAGCTCTCCAAAATCCGTATAGACCGTCCTCTTCTCACGATCGACATTCTTGACGACGCCCCTGAAAACGGTCACGTTGCGGTAACGTGACAAGATCATGCGCAACGGATACGCGATATCTCCCGCATTGAGCGCGGCCATCGCCACCTGATAGAGAAGCGGCTGAAACAGATGGAAATTGTTTTTGTCAATAAGCGTTACCGTCACCCCCTTTTTGTTGCCAAGCTTTTTCGCGACATTCAGACCGGCAAAGCCGCCACCTACGACAATGACATGTTTCATGAACCAGAAGTTGGATCTCAAAGGACCGATGAACGAATCAGGTGTTTAGATTTTTCGATGAACAGGATAAAGAGAACTATCTTTAACTAAAATATACAATTGTTAAGCAAGCATCAAAGCTCAGCTCATTTTATTAGACAGACAACCGGATGAAGCCTCAATCTTAAAGATCAGCGACATGGATGCCACAAACTCTCGAAGTTTACCGTATTTGAAGCACGCACAGTGTGAGCACAGAATTTCGAGAGCTGCGCAAAGCCCGGTCGAGATGCACGAAAATACATTAATAAATACATAAAAGTTACGAATTATATAATATTTATCAGCTTCATCCATGTGACGGCGCAGGCACCTGTTTGTTTTCAATGCTCTTGAGACGCCCCTCTCCCTGTTTGCATTTATCACCCGGACAGACTTATCTTTAGCGTATTCATCCACTCCTGACCCCTGCAGGAACCATCATGCGCATTCACGATATCGATCCCGATAACCGGCCCAGAGAGCGGTTTCTCCGCTCGGGCAAGGAATCCCTCAGCCCGGCGGAGCTGCTGGCGCTCATCCTCCGCTCCGGCACGGCGGGTCTGAACATCATCGACACCTGCAACAAGCTCATCTCGACGCACGGCCTCGAACGCCTCGGCGAGCTGTCGATTCAGGAATTGCAGAAAACGCCCGGTATCGGAGAGGCCAAGGCGATGCAGATCGCGGCGATTTTCGAGCTTCAGCGGCGGCTGCGCTTCGCGCGTAACATGAACAGAAAAGTGCAGGGGGCGCGGGATGTGTTCGAGTACATGCAGGGACGCATCCCTGACGAAACGAAGGAGCATCTGTACGTGCTCTTCATGAGCACGAAAAACCAGATTATGCGACATGAAACCGTCACTATCGGCACGCTCACAGCGTCCCTCATCCATCCGAGGGAGATATTCAAAGTGGCGATTCGCGAAAGCGCACACTCGATCATTCTGGTGCACAACCATCCGTCAGGCGACGTGCAGCCAAGCAACGCCGACAAACAGGTCACCTCGATCCTGAAAAAGGCGGGCGACCTTCTCCAGATCGAATTGCTCGATCATGTGATTGTAGGTGGCGATGACTGGTTCAGCTTCCGGGATCACTCCCTGTTATAAAAAGTTTTGCACACACCACACCATTGAGGCGAGGAAAGGTCTCAAAAGGGGTAATCCGGCAATCCGCCAGAAAGGGAAGATAAAGACAACGTTGAGTTACTTCGAGGGGAACCTCCTGAAGCTGGTCGTTAATGATGAACTGGATTGAACTCGCTTTGGGCAGCAACACCTGCCATCGCCGCCACGGCACCCGGAACGACTGAAAACTCGCGTACATTCTTGGCCTGAAGACCTTTCTGCGTTTTGTCGAGATCATATTCGACTTCGGAATCCTGATTGAGCACCTTGAAGCTCTGATCAGAGACGATAGCTGAAAAATGAACGAAGATATCTTCCCCGCCCTCAGGGTTCAGAATAAAGCCGTACCCTTTTTTGCCATCGAACCATTTTACCTTGCTTTTAGCCATGGCGACACCCGGAGGTTAGTGTTATCGAAATGAAAATTCAACTTTATTTTTTAGTTTAATATAAATTATTTCGTCAAATGGCGCAATAGCCAAACAAATTTTCGACTATAATACACTTCATATAAAACCTGAACTTTTTTTCAGTTGCATTTATGAAACATATCATTCTAATCACCGGCGCGGGCAAAGGCATTGGCCGAGCTATCGCGCTCGAATTCGCCCGCGCCATAAGGCACCATCCCGATTTCGAGCCGGTGCTCGTACTGTCTTCACGTACAACGGCTGACCTGGAGTCGATCTCCCTCGAATGCCGAGCCGAGGGCGCTCTGACCGACACAATCACTGCTGATTTGTCCAACATGGCCGATGTGCGGAGGTTGACCACTCACATCATCGAACACTATGGTCATATCGATTGCCTTGTTAACAACGCCGGTGTAGGGCGTTTCGGTTCCCTCTCCGATATGAGCGAAGCGGATTTCGACTATATCATAGACACGAACCTGAAGGGCACATTTTTTCTGACGCAGGCGATGTTCGCCATGATGGAGCGTCAGCGCTCGGGGCATATCTTTTTCATCACCTCGGTGGCCGCGACCAAAGCCTTCAAGCACTCATCGATCTACTGCATGTCGAAATTCGGCCAGCGCGGCCTGGTCGAAACCTTGCGACTGTACGCGAGAAAATGCAAGGTGAGAATCACCGACGTCCAGCCCGGCGCGGTCTGCACGCCGATGTGGGGCGAAGTAAGCGATGAAATGCAGGCGCTCATGATGACGCCGGAGGATATTGCCGCCCTCGTGGTGCAGGCCTATTTCCAGCCGTCGAGAACCACGGTGGAAGAGATCGTGCTGAGACCGACCGGCGGGGATTTGCAGGAGGAGTGAGCGGAGGGGAATGGGGTAGACAAGGTGGACTTGGTGGACGAAATGGACAATGAATTGAGCCAGCCCGTTTGAGCTTTCTTTCAATTATCTATTGTCAATTGTCAATTATCAACTATTCCTTTTATCTTCCGGTTCTTGAAAAATCACCAACGAACCGCACCATTGAACTGCCATGAGTCTCAAGGAAAGAATCGATCAGGAACTGAAAGAGGCGCTGAAAAGCGGCGACAAGATTCGTCTCAATGCCATCCGCTCCATCCGGGCCGCGCTGCTTGAAAAGGAGGTCTCCATCCGGGTTGGCGGCAAGGGGGTGCTCAGCGACGAGCAGGAGCTCGAAGTGCTCATGGGCCTGGCCAAGCGGCGACGTGACGCCATCGAGCAGTTCACGGCGGGCAACCGCCTCGACCTGGCCGAAACCGAGTCAGCCGAGCTGAAGGTGCTCGAAGAGTACCTGCCGCAGCAGCTCCCGGACGAAGAGGTCGAAGCGGCGATCCGCGAGATCATCGCGCAAACCGGCGCGACCTCGATGAAAGAGATGGGCAAGGTGATGGGCCTGGCCATGAAAGCCCTCAAGGGCAAAGCCGATGGCGGCAAAGTCCAGAACTTCGTGAAATCGCTCCTCTCAGCCTAACCATTCGCCAAAACCATGCTCGATATCAATTTCATACGACAGAATCCGGACGACGTCAAAGAGATGCTGCGCCGCCGCCAGCAGAGCGAGGACGCGCCGAAGGTTGACCGCCTGCTCGAACGCGACGCCGAACGCAAGGCGATGGTGCAAGAGACCGACGACCTGAAGGCGTTGCGCAACCGTGTCTCGAAAGAGATCGCCAACATCAAGCGCACCGGCCAGGGATCGGGCGACGAACTGATCGCCCGGATGAAGACCGTCTCCGACCAGATCACCGATCTCGATCTTGCGCTCTCGACGCTCGAAGCCGACATGGAGGAGTTGCTGTTAACGCTGCCCAACCGCCTGCACGAGAGCGTGCCGGAGGGACGTTCCACCGAGGACAATGTCCTCTACAAAGGGCCGATTCCGTTCGAGCACCATCTCGACTTTCCGGTCAAGAACCACCTCGAACTTGGCAAGAGCCTCGGGATTCTCGATTTCGAGCGCGGCGCGAAGATCAGTGGCGCGGGCTTCCCGGTCTATGTCGGAAAAGGGGCGCGGCTGGAGCGGGCGCTCATCAACTTCATGCTCGACACGCACAGCGCGAACCACGGCTACACCGAGGTTTTCCCGCCATTCATGGTGAACCAGGAGTCGCTGCGCGGCACCGGTCAGTGGCCCAAGTTCGCCGACCAGGTTTATCACATGCCCGAGGACGGCCTCTACGCCATCCCGACCGCCGAGGTGCCAGTGACCAACCTGCATCGCGGCGAGATGCTCGACGCCGACAAGCTGCCCATCGCCTACGCCGCCTATTCAGCCTGCTTCCGGCGCGAGGCAGGAAGTTACGGCAAAGACACGCGCGGCTTCCTGCGGGTGCATCAGTTCAACAAAGTCGAGATGGTGCGCTTCACCCGCCCCGAAGCGTCCTACGACGCGCTCGAAGAGATTCTCGGCCACGCCGAGGCGATCCTCCGCGCGCTGAAAATTCCCTACCGCGTCATCACTTTGTGCAGCGGCGACATCAGCGCCAACGCCGCCAAGTGCTACGACATCGAGGTGTGGTCGCCCGCGGAGAACAAATATCTTGAAGCATCGAGCGTCTCAAACTTCGAGGACTACCAGGCCCGCCGCTCGAATATCCGCTTCAAGCCCGGCGGCAAAGCCAAGCCAGAGTTCGTGCACACGCTCAACGGCTCGGGTCTGGCCACTTCACGCCTCATGGTTTCGCTGCTCGAACACTACCAGACCGCCGATGGCAAGATCATGGTGCCGGAGGTTCTGCGGCCTTACACGGGGTTCGAGGTGATTGGGTGAGGGTGAATAGTGGACGACGTGGACTGAGTGGACGTTATGGACAGGGGATCGAGGCGCGGAAGAACACCGCGCCTTTTTCATTATCCATTATCCATTCTGTGTTCTCAATTCTTCTTCCGCCCCTCCAGTTCGATGCGTAGCGCCGACAATGTAAGATTGATGTCGAAGAGGAAAAAGACAAGCGATGCGATCAGGCAAAGCATGCTGATGATGAACACCATCGAGACCAGTAGTGGCACCTCGATCTGCAACAGGGTAGTCAGAAAGATCAGGATGATGAGCGTCGCCGCGCCGAGGCAGCTTCCCGCCGCCAGCAGGATCGCGCTTCGCACGTAACGGGCGCGACGCCAGAGCACGTCGATTTCGCGGTCGATCTGGGCGCGGTCAACGCCGAAGAGCTTCTCGCTTTCGTCGAACAGCTCACGCGAGCGGTCGATGACTTTCGACAGGCGGTTGGTCATGGTGAGCAGGAGCAGGCCGAGTCCTGAAATCAGAATCATCGGGCCGATGGCGGTCTGAAGAACGGGAACGAGTTCCCTGATGGTCGTGATGGTCATAAGTTTTTTGATGGTTATTGAGACTCCTTGTCCGCCGGGCGCAACACGTTGGTCGCGAGATCGAGCCGGTCGCCGGGGTGCGGGATGAACGGATCGATGGCTATTTCGTTGTGCAGGAACCACTTGAACGACTCCTTCGCGCTATCCTCGCCATGCACGATCATCACTTGCGATGAACCCTCGCGGCTCTTCAGCCAGCGCAACAGGTCGGCGCGGTCGCCGTGCGCCGACAGGCCGCCGATGGTGTGCAGCTTCGCCCGCACGCGGTACTTCCGTTTGTGCATCCACACCTCCTTGCGTCCCTCGACCAGCTCGCGCCCCAGCGTGCCCTCCGCCTGGAAGCCGCTGATGATGATGTGGCACTCGGGCCGCTCGATGTTGTGCTTGAGGTGGTGAATGATGCGTCCGCCGTTGCACATGCCGCTGCCTGCGATGATGATCGCCCCCTCTTTCATGTCGTTGATTTTGATGGACTCCTCCACCCGACCAGTCAGGTGCAGATTGCTGAACGGGGTCATCCGGCGGAGTCCGTGCCGGAAAAGCCTCGCCTCCTCGTCCCATAACTCCTCGTGATGCCAGTAGATACGGCTCGCCTCGATGGCCATCGGGCTGTCGAGGAACACCTGCCACTTGTCCAGCTCCCACTCCTCGAAATGCTCGCCGAAGAGATAGAGCAGCTCCTGGCTTCGACCGATGGAGAAGGCCGGAAAGAGGATGTTGCCGCAGTCGCGGCACGAGGTTTCGATGATCTCGCCGATTTCGGCCACGGTGCTGTCGAAATCCTTGTGCAGCCGGTCGCCGTAGGTGCTCTCCACGAGCACCACGTCAGCCTTGCCGATAGCTTCGGGATCGTTCAGAATAGGGGAGTCGTACTGCCCGAGGTCGCCGCTGAAGACCAGCGTGCGGGTGAGATCGCCCTCCGTAATTTCGAGCTTGACGAAGGCCGAACCGAGAATATGCCCCGCGTCGCAAAGCGTAACGGCGATGCCGGGCAGAAACTCCAGCCGCTCGCCGTACTTCAGCCCCTTCATCTGCCGGACGCAACGCATCGCCTCCTCGACCGTGTAGAGCGGCTCGGCATCCGGCTCGCCGTGCCGCTGCCGGTAGAGAGCGTCATGCCCGGCGAGCATCGCTGAATCTTTGAGGAGGATACGGCACAACTCGATGGTGGCGTGATGGGTGTGAATCTTCCCCCGGAAGCCGAGGTTCACCAGGTGCGGCAGACGGCCCGAGTGGTCGATGTGGCCGTGACTAAGCACCACGGCGTCGATTGACGCAGGATCGAACGGAAACGGCTCGCGGTTCAGCGCCTCGTCATCGCGGCTCCCCTGCACCAGCCCGCAATCGAGCAACACCGTAAACCCATTCGCCCTCAACACATGGCAGGAACCCGTCACCCGCCGCGTCGCCCCGTAAAACTCGATCTCCATATCGCACGCTCCCTGTTTTTCATGAACCGGATCGCCGGCAGACTGGATGCGAAAATTGTCTATGGATAAAATGTAGACGCCTGAGCGCAGAAATGCAAATGCACTTAGTCTGGAGTATTGTTTTCCTGAAAATAAAATAGAGTAGATGCGAATCGATGATTTGATTCAAATACAAATACCTCCTTAAATCGGCACTGAATCTTTTTATTCTTTACCATTCTGATCGCTTCGTCCCACTCGTTTTCAAATATCAATGTATCAGTGAAACATTGAATCACCAATATTGTATTATCAGGATAACTTTTCTGATTTTTAGCTTCTATTCTTTCAATAATTTGGTTTGCAAGATCGATGACATGTTCATCATTAACATAACCATATGGTTATGATACGTATTTTTTTTTGAGTCTCGCTTAACTCCTTTTACTGTGAATCCACCTCCATTCTCATGAAGCAATTGTCGGAGAATATGATTATTCTTATGCATTGCTGTAGTAACCTCGACATAATGATGTGCAGGACAATAACCTTGCTCTACCAGCCAACCTGATGAAAATACCTCTAAATCGTTTGGTTGAGAACCATTTTTCCACTTTAATTTTAATTGCCGACCTTGGTTGTAATATGCCTGAATAAACCTTGATATTGGTGTCAGCTCTTCAACAAGTTTTTTTCTAATTGACTTTTTCGAAGCCGAATTCTTTCTATACCATCCGGACCTTGCCGGATTTCTTCCCAAAGAGAATAGACCATCTCACAAAAAACGAAGCCATTCAGCAACTTGTCATCAAAATCAGAAAGAGAATATTTCATAAGGCATCATCTTCGATTTCTCGATAATGCGTTCCTTTCTCGCTTCCATGAATCTAAAGAATATTTTATCAATTTAATCTCCTTTCCAAAACCGATCAAAACCAAAAAAGCCTGACGCAACAGTGAATGTCGCGTCAGGTTTTTGGATTTCATGCAGGACAGAATCACTCAGTCCTTCATGCGCTTTTTCTTCGAGGCGCTGAAGCCGGTGAAAAACGAGGAATCTGATTTCGACTTGCCGCCGGAGGGCTTGCCGAAGCTTTTCTTCCGGTCGCCGCCGAAGCCGCGATCACCACCGAAACCACGGTCGCCGCCGCGATCACTGCTACGGTCGCTTCCGAAGCCGCGATTGCCACCACGATTGCCGCCGCGATCTCCGCCGAATCCTCTGTCTGGCCGATCTCCGTAACCGCCCTGATGCTCATCCATCTTCGACACCCTGAGCTGGCGTCCGCACACCCGGACCTTCTTCAGCTCCTGGAATACGTCGTTCGGCATTCCCGCCGGAAGCTCGACCGTGCTGTACTGGTCGTTGATGACGATCTTGCCGACCGCTTCGGGGTCGAGGCCGATCTCGTTGATGATCGCCCCGGCGATGTTGCCCGGCTTGACGTCGTGCATCTTGCCGACTTCGATACGGTAGGTCTCCTTCTTCTCGTCCGAGTACAGACCGCCCTTGCTCTGCCTGCGCGGCTCGCGCTCCTGGCGGTTGTCGTTGCGGTCGCGGAAGGAGTCGCGCCGAGGTTCGCGCTCTTCGCGGTTCGCCGAACGCTCGCGCTCGGGCTTCGCGGAGAGCAGGAACGGCTCGTCGCCCTGCAACAGCTTGGCCAGGGCGGCGGCGGCTTCGAGTTCGGATACGTCATGATCCTGGCAGTACTGCCCGATCAGGCTGATGTAAAATTCGAGGTCTTCAGCGCCGATGGTGTCGGTGATGCGCTGCTTGAACTTGGCGATACGCTTGTCGTTGACCGTCTCGGTCGAGGGCAGCTCCATCAGCTCGATGCGCTTGCGGGTGGCTCGCTCGATAGCAAAGAGCAGGCCGCGCTCTCTCGGTGAGACGAACAGGATCGCCTCGCCGCTGCGTCCGGCGCGTCCCGTCCTGCCGATGCGGTGCACGTAGGACTCGGTGTCGGTCGGAATGTCGTAGTTGATGACGTGACTGATGCGATCGACGTCGAGACCGCGGGCGGCCACGTCGGTGGCGATAACGATGTTCAGCGAGCCATCCTTGAGTTGTTCGACGGTGCGCTCACGTTGTGCCTGCACCATGTCGCCATTCAGAGCGGCGGCGGTGTAGCCGCGAGCCTGAAGCTTCTCGGCGAGGGCGACCGTCTCGGTCTTGGTGCGCACGAAGATGAGCATACCGTCGAACGGCTCGACTTCAAGGATGCGCGTCAGGGCGTCGAGCTTGTGGTGGCCGCCGACCATCCAGTAGCGCTGGCGAATGGTTTCGACCGTCGTCGTTTTGGTCTGGATCGTGATCTCGGCGGGAGCCTTCAGGTACTTGCGGGCGATGCGCAGGATCGGCGGTGGCATGGTGGCCGAGAAGAGCGCGACCTGGCGGTTCTCGGGAGTCTGTTCGAGAATCCACTCGACATCGTCGATAAAGCCCATGCGCAGCATCTCGTCGGCCTCATCGAGCACGAGGCACTTCAGTGCTTCGAGGTTCAGCGTGCCCTTGCGCATGTGATCCATCACGCGGCCCGGAGTGCCGACCACCACGTGCACGCCACGCTTGAGGTTGCGGATCTGCACGCCGTAATCCTGACCGCCGTAGATCGGCAGCACGTGAAAGCCGGTCATGAACTCGGCGTAGGTATGGAACGCCTCGGCAACCTGGATTGCCAGCTCGCGGGTCGGGGCGAGCACGAGCACCTGCGGATCGGTGAGGGAAAGATCGATATTGGAGAGCACAGGCAGGGCGAAAGCCGCCGTTTTGCCGGTGCCGGTTTGGGCCTGGCCGAGCACGTCGCGGCCTTCGAGCAGCAGCGGAATGGTGCTGGCCTGAATGGGTGTGGGATTTTCATAGCCCACCGCTTCGAGGGCCTGAAGCAGAGGTTCAGCCAGTTTAAGGCTGCGGAAATTCACTGAATTGTCTTGCTGTTCGCTCATGATTGGTTCGTTCATGGTCTCCTTCCGGGTCATTGATAAAAAAAAGCGGCTGCCGTCAAAAGAAAATCGCGACAGGGAATCCGGGGCTGCGTTTGTTCGGTCAATGATGATCCCGATTGAAACGGGGGAAGAATCCGGCGTTCCCGACAAGTCACGACAAGCGACTGTTCTAAAACACGATAAAGGATTCATTGAGATTCCTTGTCCGGTTTTGCCGGAGCCGGAATGACCTTGGACGCAAGCAACTGCAACCTCGAAAACTCGTTCAGATTTTACTTCCGGGACAAACCTCGGGAGTGGTCGCAATGCTGGAAAGAAGAGAAATGAAGAGGGGGCGTCTCACGTCAGTCTTGAGGCAGGCAAAAAGCCCGCCATCGATCCATCGCACAATCAGCGGAAAAACGCGGCCCAAGCGGCTTTGCGGATTTCCAGACTCTTTCTTGGCATCATCACCACAATAAAAATCGAATTCCATAGTACGATTTTATCCGACCAAAGACGAATTTATTTTCAGAAATGATCGGCAGGTAGTTCCATCAGGCCAACACCAGGCGGTGAAGTGGAAACCGGATTTTGGACAGAAGTTTAAGTTGGTAACCTGCTCAAATAAGGAGCAAGTCAATGTAGCATGATGAATCGCCATAGTTTCAGCAGTGACCTCAAGGCCAAGGTGGCGCTTGAGGCTATTCACAGCTTGAAAACACTGAACGAAATTGCCAGGGAATTCGGCGTCCACCCAGTTCAGGTCGGCAATTGGAAGAAAGAGCTGCAAGAGCAGGCAGCAAGCCTCTTCGAGGTCAAGAGAGGCCCCAAAGCGCTCGACAGGCGGCGGATCCGGGAAAGCTCTACTCGGAAATCAGACGACTCAAGGTTGAGCTGGACTGGTTAAACCTGAATTGAGCGATTCTTAACCGCGCAAAGTATCTAAGTATCAATATTATAATACTTTATATCATTATTGAGTATTCGCTTGCTGCACACGCTTGCTTATGACAGATATATTATTATATAATGATTACTTATAGCCTTTAGATCATCTGTTTTCTTACAGAAATCGCTCAACTTAGGTATAATTTCAAAGATTACTCGCAAGTACTTCGTTGATGGCAGCAATCATGACGTCAAAGCGGATCGGTTTTTTCAGCAAGCGAATGATGTTGTTCTTTTCCATGTTATTCAAGTCCATCTCGTTGGCATAACCGGTCATCAGAATCACCGGTATATTACGCCTGTATGAGTAAATTTCTGACGCAAGCTTTATTCCGGTCATCTCCGGCATGGTCAGGTCCGTGATCAACAGATCGAATTGCTCTGGCGCTTGCTTGATAAGTTCAAGCGCTTTGGCGGGAGACTCCATAGCTTCGATTCTGTGACCTAACTGAGTAAGCATAAGTTTCATCACCGACAATACCTGCTCTTCGTCATCAACCAGCAGGATACTTGCTGTTATGTTCGGAATCACGGTATGCTGCTCGTAACTCGCAATCGTTTTATCGCTGATCGGCAGATAGATATGAAATGTCGTGTCTTTACCTGGCTGGCTTTCAACATCTATCACGCCGTTGTAGCTGCCGATGATACCGTGCACAACCGAAAGGCCAAGGCCAGTGCCCTTGTTGACCGGCTTGGTCGTAAAGAAAGGCTCGAAGATACGATCAAGTGTTTTACTCTCCATGCCATGCCCGGTATCGGTAATGGAAAGCAGCATATAAGGCTCTTCGCGCAATTCAGGATATTTTCTGACAAGCGCGTCGCCGGGAATGACTTCATCGAGTTCAATGGTCAGCGTTCCGCCGGTCTCTTCCATTGCCTGAAAAGCGTTGGTGCATAGATTGAGAATGACCTGATAGATTTTTGACGGATCAGCGAATATGTTCCGGCAAGATTGATTGATATGTTTTTTTATGCTGATGGTCGAGGGGATCGACGCTCGCAAAAGCGTCAATGCATCATCAATAATGCCCTGGACGGAGATACTCGAAGATTCGGTTTCACGCGATTTGCTGAAGGTCAGAATCTGATAAACCAGATTTTTAGCGCGTTCAGCGGCCTTGGTAATTTCATGCAGATAGGTATATACATTGTGGTTTTCAGGCAATTCGATCATACCCATTTCAGCATAACCGAGGATAGGCGTAAGCATGTTGTTGAAATCGTGAGCGATACCTCCGGCAAGATTGCCGAGAGTTTCGAGCCGCTCCGATCTCTTGATACGTGTTTCAAGCTGCGTTTTTTCATCCTCTATACGTTTCTTTTCCGTTATATCCAGAATCATGCCTACAAATTTTGTAACCTTCCCATCGGCATTTTTAACCGGAATTCCCTTACACAGTAACCACCGAACATTGCCGTCGGTATCCCGAACCCTCCAGTTGGAGTTAAACTCGGAGGATGTTTGTATAGACTCAGCAATGGCATGTTCCACTGATGGCCGATCTTCGGGAAGAATAGAATTCAGCCAGTTTTTAAGAGATGGCGAGCAACTTCCAGCTTCGAGGCCAAAAAGCGGCCAGATTTCATCAGACCATTTGCTTTCGCTGGTCTCAAGCGAGGTCTCCCATGTTCCGGCATTGGTGACGTTCAGTATAAAATGCATCTGTTCATTGCTGAACGAGAGTTGCTTTTCTGTATTTTTGTACTTCTCGATATCCGTTCCTGAGCTTACCAGAAATATTTCGTTATCGATAATGATCCGTTTTGTCGTTATTCTGAACCATCCGTATTCGGCTCCGCCATTCAGTCGAACTCTCAGATCGGCAGTTTCCTGAACGCCGTTCTGTATGATATTTTGCAACTTCTCGAAAAGGAGCGAATGGTCATCGGAATGAAACAGATCGAAGGTGTTGATACCCGAAAGGTCTTCATTAGCTTCTTTTGCAATGATATTGTGGAAATGAGAATTACAGGAAACAATCTTTCCTTTTACATCGATAACTGTAAAAGGACCGGGAAACGCTTCGATCGCCTCCTGACTGATAGCGGCGACCCGTTTGATTTTCAGCTCATCAAGCTTTGTTTCCGTTATATCCTGAACAATGATATAAAGAAAATTGACGTTGGCATCGTTGCCAGCAACAGGATAAACGGAATGCCTGAAATATCTGCCCTTGCTGTAGTCTTCGAAAATCCGACGGCTTCCAGTCCGGAATGCATATTCAGCGTGTTTTATTCTGACGTCACGTACATCTGGAGATAATAGCCAGGAAACGTTGATTCCGATGGCTTCTTCGAGCTTTTTACCGAATCTTTCAGCAAAAGCGCTATTTGCATGGACGATGTTCCATTGCCGGTCGATGATGAAAATCGGTTCACTATTGTTCTGAAAACCACCTTTATAGGCAAGCTCTTTTTGAATCTCTGAAAATCCTGCATTTTCGTTCATTATGACCATCCGTTTTTCAGGGTTACTCCAAACTTGCCAAAATTATCAAAATGATTGAGTGAGTCATTCAAGCACGGTGTTGACCGTTAACACGTGTGATGCCTTCAAGTTGTCGATTTCCTGGAATGATGATCCTCAAGAAAACAGCGTCTGCATCGATGGAAAAATATACCGCTGCGTAATGTAATTATTTGAATTCACACACACAATAAGAAAAATATATATATTCCAATATATATATAAAAAATTGTGCAGAGAGATGTTGTATACGAATACTATATTAGAATAAAAAATTGAGAACCCTGTTCGATGCTATATTTCGAAATTCAACGATCCTCTTGGCAGCTCTTTCAATCAGCCCCTTCCGGCAGTATCCGTTATGTTTGCAATGCAGATCGAGCTGCCGGAAGAGGTTGAGGATTCTCAAGAGAAAGAGTACTTACCAGACAACTGCGCAGTGCTCTATTAGTTATATTAACCTAATAATGAGCTTAATATATAATTATAAACGAAAATATGCGGCATTATGGTCGTATATGAGCTTCGAGTGTCGTTAATCGGAACTGTGCCGACGGTCTGACGGCGGGTTCGGGTACCGGTGGATTCTGATTTGCCTCTGGTTCACTTTGTGCTCCAGATGGTGATGGGGTGGGAGAATCGCCATCTGCATGAGTTCGTAGCGCCAGACCGGAAAAGATGTGGTGTTGTTGATGAGGTCGAGCGCAGCCGGGGGTGCTGGATGAGACACCGTTTCTTTTGTCAGACCTGGTCAGCGAGAAGGGCAACCGTTGTTTGTACCTTTACGATTTTGGCGATGACTGGATACATGAAGTCGTGCTGGAGGCTGTGGCGGAGATCGAGCTTGAGTCGGAGGCTGAACACTTCAAACGTCTGGATGGCGTGGGTACGTGCCCACCGGTGGATTGCAGAGGAGTGCCGGGCTATCTCGAACTGCTCGAACAGTTCAGTGACCTCGATGCCATCGGGCATGACGACGCGGTTGATCTGCTTGGCGAGGAATTCGATCCCGAAGCGTTCGATTGCAGTGTTTTCAATAAACGGATTGCGGAGCTGTATGCGATACATAACAGCGCTTCGGAGCCTGAAGAGTATAATGAGGATATGCAGTTGATCATGGATATTCAGGAGTTTCTCGTGTCGGATCTGGTGCCCGAAACCACCATGTCGGTTTTCATGCTCGACGGTTTTTTCACGGCGCTTGCGATTCATCCGGTCACGGTCATGCCGAGCACCTGGATGCCGTTCGTGTGGGATATGACGGGCGCTGGCAATCAGCCCGATTTTACGTCAAAAAATGCAAGTTCAAAACGCCTTGGGCCTGTTGTTCACCTACATGAATTCAGTGATACGTCAATTGATGGATGCGCCAGATGATTACATGCCGTTGTTCGAGATTTTGGATATCGATTCGGATGAAGACCTGATGAAGGCAGCGATGACTGGTCGGTCGGTTTTATGCTGGGAGCAATGATCGATCAGGAGGTGTTTGTGCGGACTGTCGATGATGAGGAGGGGCGTGAGCATCTTTCGCCATTTGTCATCATGTCTGGATTTTCAGACAAAGAATCAGACCTCAGCGAAGCCCGGCGATATGAAATAAGGAGAGGATTGATCGGTGATCTGGGTGATTGCGAGCTGGACTTGCAGGATTATTGGGAGCCGTGGCGAAAAGAGTATCTTGCAAAAAACAGCGCAGGCCGAGCGGTCAAGGCGCAGCCTCTGGTGGGGCGCAACGATCCCTGCCCATGCGGCAGCGGCAAAAAGTTCAAGCAGTGTTGCGGGAAATAAGATAATCGAATCGATATAAGGACAGGGGACGCTCAGAGATACATGCCGCCCCCCTTCCCAATCACCCAACGTGTGGTTCTTCACCGGGCAGTTGGAGTTGTCGATGCAAACTGATTCGTCTTTGCTTCCGAGTTGACTTCCGGGAGCACATTACCGTTGTTTCGCCTTCTGCGCTTCCGCGCTACCCTGACCTTCAGAGCTTTACCCATCAACTTTTATCGGTGAACTTGACGGCTCTTTTCCACGCTCGGTCGCCCTTTCCTGTTGCCTTCGCATTTCTCGCTTTGGAGGACTTTCAGCGTGACTTTCACCGCCCAGGATCGCGCCGATGCAGGATACTCCAACAGTGACGAAGCCCGACGCATGAGCGGGCTTCATCGAGAGAACAAGATCAGCACACTTTATTTTGGTGCTGATGTGTTTCCTGTTTGTCCATTTTTTAATCTGGGTTTGCCAGCGATGTAGCCGCTTCATTCGCGCTATCTGCTGCAGCCTTTGCTTTTATGCCGACCTCTTCAGCTATAAAGGTCATCGCCGTATCGAGCGACCCCTGGCGTTTATACTTGCCCAGATCTTTCAACCCAGCGGCAAGTGGATAAGTCTCGACGCCTGCCTCCATATTTTTGAAAATTTTTGCTGCCTCCTGGTCACGACTTGCCCTCATCGATTTGATGATAGAGTCCATCATCTTTCCGGCAAGAATGTGTTGATCGAACGCTTTGTTACTTCCTTTCCAGCCAGTATCGACAGCAGCCAATACCCTTGTTGCGTTTCCTGCCGGAATTATAGCGCCAGTCGTCGAGAGCGCCTGAGAGACTATTTCTGCCCAAGCACTTTTTATAGCTGCATTACTCCTCAGCCTCTCTTCAAAATCATTATAGTTATCATCTATAACGAACATTAACTCGTACATAATCTTGTTTCGTATAATCTTCTTTTTATCACTATCACTCTCCCCGTCATAAGCACTCCAAAAATAGGCCCCTTGGGCATCGGTTCCCGATGTCCCTAAAGAGTCAGTCTTTGTATATTTATAGTAAAGATCGACATTCCACATATTCACCTTTTCGGTGGTAAAGGGTTTTTGCGTTGTGTAAGACGAGCCACAGCCGGACAGCAATACTGGTGCAGCCAGCAACAAGGCCGTCGAAAAACACCTGAACTGTCTCATATCTTTCCCCTTTTATTGTTGTAAATGTACTCGATACCATACGACCTGACTTGCCTGAAGAGCGCTTTGAGCTAATTTGCCTGTTTGCAGGGTGATAGCCATCATTGCCATCGAGTGGCCAAGTAAATCAGGATGAATAGATCATCCATCCGCAAAGAACTACTACTGAGAAGGTACGAAATATTCGGTAAAATAACGTATTACTCATTGATTTTGCCGTAATGAGACTGAAAAAAAATGAATCGCCCAAAAGATGAAATAGTCTATATGTTATTTTTTTATAAGCATCTAATAGCATCCGTGACTCCATATAACTCCTCACCGGTTCGCTATACCCCACTCATCACAAAAGGAGCGATTTCCGGAAGGCATTGAACTCTTGACTCTCGGCAGAATCGTTCATTCAGAGAATAGAAACCTCCTCCATTAGTTGCGTATTTTCTCTTCAGCATTATCCATTACGCCGTTGAGTCGATGATACAATCTCAGATTTTACTGCAAACGAGTGGTCAGAAAGGCTGTTCAATACGCCAAAACAGAGTTTCAAACCCACAATGGTACTGTTCACTCGATTTACGCGAAGACTTCCGGCCATCATCGAGATTCCATTCCAAACCATTTGCTCTTTACCCGATAATAGTGTATCTTCAATACCCATACCGGGTATAGGTATTCGGGCAAAAGAATTGAACCTCATCAAACGAACGATCTATTCATCTATACTATGTCAGCCGTTAAAAATATCTCGCCAGCCGAAGCCTTCGCTTTGACCAAAAAAGGCGCGCTTATCGTCGATGTTCGCGAGCATCGGGAGGTCGAAAGCACGTCATTCAACGTCCCTGATGTCATGGTGATGCCTCTGAGCCGCTTCAGCAGCAGCTTTCGTGAGATTCCCCAAAAACAAAAAGTGATTCTGGCGTGCAGAAGCGGCCATCGAAGCGCTTCGGCGGCATCCATGCTCGTCAATCAGGGCTACAAAAACGTCGTAAATTTGCAGTACGGCATCATGGGCTGGGAACACGCCGGCTTGCCAGTGACAAAGCAGGTGTCGCAAAACCCTCTTGCCTCGCTGATGAAGATGTTCCGCAAGCCAGCCTGAACCGTTTCCATATCGAAAGACAGGACGAAAGACAAGGAATGGATTCCGGGAATGAACGATTCTGATCTCTTTCGGCCTGACTTCTTCCCCCTCGAACGCAAGCGCTGCTACATCGGCTTACCGCCGACATTTCCTTTCAACGATAATCCTCGCCGGACCTTGTCGCGTTGCCGCTCCGGCCACTCCGTTGCAATGGCCTGATAAAACGGTCATTCCCAGCGCCAATTTCTTATCGGAAGAAATTTTTTGAAAGAAAATCGCGCTCTGTTGCGTATTGAATTGTACCAGGTATTGGCTCCCTTTGAACGACATCCCTATCTTTGCAAAACAGCGTCACGCATTGTTCAATCGCAAAATCCAATACCAATGACCAATAAGCTGCTCATCGTTCAGAACATCAGCCACGAAGGGCCGGGGATCCTCGAAGAACTGCTGAACGAGCATGAGATCGCTTTCGAGCGATACGATCTTTCGAAAGGTGAACTGCTCCCCAATCCGTCGAGCTACGCCGGCATGGTGGTGCTGGGCGGGCCGCAAAGCGCCAACGATGCAAGCGCAGAGATCACCGGCGAGCTGAAGACAATCCGCCAGGCGCTCGATGCTGGCGTGCCGTACCTCGGCATCTGCCTCGGATTGCAGCTTCTCGTCAAGGCGGCGGGCGGTGGCGTGGTGCGATGCGGGCAGAAAGAGATCGGATTCCGCGAACCTGACGATGAGCCTTTCATGGTCGAGCTGACCGGCGAGGGCAGGCGCGACGCGCTTTTCTGCGGGATGCCGGAGCGGCTGCGGGTCTTTCAGCTTCATGGCGAGACGGTCACGCTGACTGAAAGCATGGCGTTGCTGGCCACAGGCCGGGGGTGCCGAAACCAGATCGTGCGCGTCGGCTGCAATGCCTGGGGGCTGCAATGCCACTTTGAAATGACTCCGGCGATGTTCGAGAGCTGGATCGGCATCGATCACGATTTGAAAACGATGGAGAGAGAGGAGCTGCTGCGGGAGTTCGACGACATCAGCAAGGAGTACGCTGAAACCGGAAGGGCGATCCTGCGTAATTTCCTTGAAATCACCAGACTACTGCAAACATAAGCGTAACGAGAGACGATGAATAGCGGCAATGAAATCGATCAGCGCCGGGCGCGGCGGCTGAACCTGAGGCAGGATCAGAAAGGCCCTGTCATCTACTGGATGTCGAGAGACCAGCGTTTCCAGAACAACTGGGCGCTGCTTTTCGCCTGCCAGAAAGCTCGCCTGCTGCGACAGCCGCTCGAAGTGGTTTTCACCCTCGCGCCTTCGTTTCTCGGCGCTCCGTTGCGGCACTACGACTTTATGTTCAAAGGACTTATCGAAGTGGAACGCTCACTGCGAGACTCAGGAATTCCCTTGATCGTGCTGCATGGCGACCCGGATTCAACCTTGCAAGCATACGCCGAAGAGCGGCAGACTGGCCTGGTGGTAAGCGACTTTTCACCGCTGACGCCCGTGCGGCAATGGAAGCGGAATCTCGCCGCTTCGCTCTCATGCGCGCTCTATGAAGTCGATGCTCACAACATCGTACCGTGCTGGCTCGCCGCGCCAAAGCAGGAGTACGCCGCGCGCACGATCAGACCGAGGCTCGACGCCTTGCGCAAATCGTTTCTCACCCCCTTTCCGCAGCCCGAAGCGCCGTGCCAGCCGGGGACGCTCTCCTGCCCTCCGGTGGATTGGAATGCGCTACTCGAAAAGCTGGAGGTTGACCGCTCTGTGAAGCCAGTGAGCGGCATTGCTCCTGGTGAAGCAGCAGCGGAGCTGCGTTTGCGAAAGTTTCTCGACTCGGTGATCGACCGCTATGCCAACGAGCGCAACGATCCCAACGCGGGCGCGGTCTCTGGGCTGTCGCCATATCTGCATTTCGGCCAACTCAGCGCCCAGCACGCCGCTTACGAAGCGTCGAGATGCGAGGCGTCGCAGGCAAACCGTGAAGCCTTCATCGAGGAGCTTTTCATCCGCCGCGAATTGGCGGAAAACTTCTGCTTCTACAATGAACGATATGACGTATTCGATACCTTTCCAGATTGGGCAAAAGCGACCCTGATGGAGCACGCCGCGGATCAGCGCGACTATCTCTATACGCCGGAGGAGTTTGAAGCGGCGAAAACCAACGATCCGCTCTGGAACGCCGCCCAGCAGTCGCTGGTCGAATCGGGCGTGATGCATGGCTACATGCGGATGTACTGGGCCAAGAAGATTCTCGAATGGAGCCAAAGCCCTGCGGCGGCATTCGATACCGCCCTGTGGCTCAACGACCGATACGCCCTCGACGGGCGCGACCCGAACGGCTATGCTGGCGTAGCCTGGTCGATTGGCGGCCTGCACGACCGCCCCTGGAGCGAGCGCCCGGTCTATGGCAAAATCCGCTACATGAACGCCAGCGGTTGCGCACGGAAATTCGACGTAAACCGCTACATCACCTCGGTAACCAACGCTCCGCAACCAACGCTTTTCTGACGATTCTTTTCGACGGCCACTCCGTACTCTGCCAGATGACTGGAATGTTTGGATATTTGCCCCCTCTTTTTCCTGCTGCGCCTTCTGAGCCATGAAAGCCATATCGCGAGAGAGAAGATGCCGGACGCAAGTCACTGCCGGACCCAGAGTTTAATGTAAAGAAATATAGGTGTTTAACCCGTTACTGCACTTGCTTATAACTCTGGATGCAATCGTAAAGCGGAAACTTTTTTGAAGAGAAAAACCTGCACTCCACCCTCTTTTTTGGAAACTATATGCCCAACATCAGACGTTATATACAATAAAAAGATAACGTAGATGAGGCAATATATGAAGTATTATGCACAAAATAATGCAGGATTTTTGCGTGATTTTAGCAAATTCATACTAAGCCATCGCGCAACAGGCAGCAATCCTGCTATTATCTCAGTATTTTTTCCACTTTTAAACCAATTCATTCAAGCAATCCCACTTGAGAATGACTGCGTTAATGGCGATATGCAGCACATCATCTCGCCATTAGTAATTACTGCGACTACCATGCTTATGAGTTGTTTAGCTCTTTTATCGACATTCTCTATGCGAGGCGAGTTCAAGGGAATAGGTAAATGTGACGCGCAATACAAGGCGTTGATATCGTTGAGTATCATCTTGGTAGCTCTTATCGCTTATTTAAAGCTCCACCAGATATATAGCGACATAGACTTTTCTTTGTTCGTCAGGCCCAAGCTTTTCCTGCTTAGGCTGTTTTTTGAGGTACCGTTATTGATTGCTTATACTGTTTTCTTTTCTCATCTGACGAAAACGTTGACGCTTATGGCTCTGACAAAATTCTACAGAGAGAATTAACCGCAATGCCTTACTGCTACCATGTCTGGTGGTTGCAGCTCGTATAGTGGCATAAGAAGAACAGAATTGGCTTTGTCGGTGCACTGGTTTTGGGAGATCAGGCATTGCTCGGAGCGATTTCGATGGAGAATATGGACTTGGTTGTCGTGCCGAACATAAGGGAAATTATCGTCAATCCAAACAGCCCGAACATCGAATTATCGATTGCGAAATGAACACAGAACAAATCAATGCACTCCCGAACGATGTCGCACCCTATGCTGTTTCAACGAATATATTTGCCCGGCATAACCAAAATTCCACTGGCAAGATTGGATATTTTACGCTATCTTTTTCTTTGAAACCATAAAAAAGCCAAGTGACAGACGGCAAGTGGTAGCGTGAAAAACCCTGCCTGAACTCGAATTAGAAAATCAGAGACAAAGGTGAACAAATGAATACAAAGCAACTTATTGATGAAGCGGCGTCGCTACCAGTTGAGGAACGTGCATTGCGGGTGGATTCGCTGCTGCGCAACCCGTAGTCTTGCCGAACTGCGCTCTGGTCAGGTTCGAGCAATTCCTGGTGATGAAGTCTTTGCTAAGGTGTGGAAAAGATTTGAAACATGATCTTATCTCTTCATCCTCATGAAAAAATAGTAACTATTTAAATAATTATCGTTACAATATAAGAATATCCGCAAATGTATTATAACGATACCATACAATAATTTTGAACAGGGATATTAATGATTCTTGATTTGAAAAGCGCTACAACATGGGACCCAGTAATCGGCAAAGAGCTTAAGGGCATCTCTAAAAAATCGGCAGCGATATAACCTATAGGAATATATCGAGTTGCGTTCGACTAACTTATTAAATATTCGTATCTTATGCAGTACCCATCAAACAGAACGTACGGCAATGAAAAACATCAATCCACTTGGCTTGTTCGACGATCAATGGCTGCTTGAACGGCTCACCAAGCTCAAAGATCCGCTCGTCAAGCTTGAAACACATATCGATTGGCAAATATTTACACCTCTTTTGCGCACGGCGTTCAACAAACCCG
>JAAXXD010000107.1 GCA_013334655.1 Chlorobaculum sp.
TTCTGCGCCCGCGTCGAAAAGCTGGTCGAAGCCGAGGGGGGCGGCACGCCGGAATACGTCGCCGAGCTGAAGTTCGATGGCGTAGCGATCAGCCTGCTCTACCGCGACGGGCTGCTCGTTCGCGGCTCCACTCGCGGAGACGGACGGCAGGGCGACGAGATCACGGCCAACCTGAGGACGATTCCGTCGATTCCGCTCCGCCTTGATTCGCCCGGCGGCTCGCTCTTCGACTCGGTCGTCAGCGGTGAAATCGAGGTGCGCGGAGAGGTTTACATGCGCAAGGATGACTTCGAGCGGCTCAACGACGAGCGCCCGGAGGAGGAGCAGTTCGCCAATCCGCGCAACGCCACCGCCGGAACGCTCAAGTTGCAGGACTCCGCGGAGGTCGCCCGCCGCCGGATGCACTTCGTGGCGTATTTCCTGAAGGGAATCGCCGACGAAACCGCGCCGCACGTGCAGCGTTTGCGGCAGCTCGAAAGCATGGGCTTCGCCACCGGCAAGCACTACAAGCTCTGCAAGGAGATGAAGGGAATCGCCGATTTCATCGAGGAGTGGTCGGAGAAGCGCTGGACGCTGCCCTACGAAACCGACGGCGTGGTGCTCAAGCTCAACGACGTCACGCTCTGGGACCGGCTCGGCGCGACCGCCAAAAGTCCGCGCTGGGCAATAGCTTACAAGTATCCGGCGCAGCAGGCCAAGACCGTGCTGCAAGGCGTGGTGTTCCAGGTCGGACGGCTCGGCACCATCACGCCGGTGGCGGAGCTGAAGCCGGTGAAGCTCGCCGGATCGACCGTGTCGCGCTCCACGCTGCACAACTTCGACGAAATCGAACGCCTCGGCGTGCGCGTCGGCGATCACGTCATGATCGAAAAATCGGGCGAAGTAATTCCGAAGGTGGTGAGCGTCGTGCTTGACGAACGCCCCGATGAAGCCAAAGCTATCGTGGTTCCCGATGAGTGTCCGGAATGCCATACGAAACTGGAGCGGCCCGAAGGTGAGGTGAGCTGGTACTGTCCCGATGAATCGGGATGCCCCGCGCAGAAGCGAGGCCGCATTCTGCACTTCGCCTCGCGCAACGCCCTCGACATCCAGAACCTCGGCGAGTCGCTCGTGACGCAGCTCGTCGAGCGCGGCCTCGCCAGCGACGCGGGCGACCTCTACAAACTCACGCTGGAGCAGCTCGCAAGCCTCGACCGGATGGCCGCCAAATCGGCGCAAAACGTGCTCGACGCGCTCGAAAAGAGCAAGACGCGCCCCTACGCCCGCCTGCTCTTCAGCCTCGGCATCCGCCACGTCGGCGCGGCCACCGCCCGCGAACTGGCCCACGCCTGCCCCTCCATCGACCGCCTCCGCGACACCAGCGAAGAACAGCTCGCCGCCGTGCCCGACATCGGCCCGGTCATCGCCGCCAGCATCCGCGACTTCTTCGCCAAACCCTGGGCGCAAGCGATGCTCGAAAAGCTCGCCGAAGCCGGACTGCCGATGCAGGCCGAAGCCGCCAAAGCGCTGATAAACAACAACTTCGAAGGCCAAAGCGTCATCTTCACCGGCGGCCTGGAACGCCACGTCCGCCAGCAAGCCGAAGAGATGGTGCGGGAAAGAGGCGGCAGAATCGTCAGCTCGGTGAGCAAAAAGACCACGCTCGTCGTCGCCGGGAGCGAAGCTGGGAGCAAGTTGGAGAAGGCGATAAAGCTGGGGGTGAGGGTGATTGATGAGGATGAGTTCGAGCGGATGCTGTAGATTTTTCTGTGATTTGTCGATATTGAAATCGAACGACGGATTATTTGTAGGGGCGAACCTGTGTGTTCGCCCTCGGTGAAATGTGAATGTTGGTGTCAGCACAAAGAAGGGCAGACACGCAGGTCTGCCCCTACAGAATATGATATAGAAGGTTATGGTGATTTAAACCAAAAGGTAAGAAAAATGGGTAATTATATATCTTATATCTCTCTTGGAATAAGTTTGATAGCATTGTTATTCTCTGGTATTGGCTTGTCGATAAGTTACAATAAATATAAAATCGAAAAAAGCAAATTGCACGTACGAGTTCAGGAAATTGTTATGGACTCGTTAACGGCGATGTATCCTTCTATGGAGGATGATGATTCGAAATATAAAATGTATTTATGGGTTGAAAATGCTGGCTATAAAGAAGAACGAATTAATCAAATAGTTGGTCATTGCCAGAATCGCACTAAAATCTATGAAATTTCACGAGTTATAGCAGCAAAGACTGGAGAAAGTTTTGAGCTTGAGTTTAGTAGGTTGGATATAATGAGTCTTAAAAAAATTGAGATTATTCCATTGGAGGACAAAAAGATTGTGATTAGGGAAAGAGAGTTTTTTAAATGGAAAAAAGAAATTGTAGAGCATATTGATAAGCTTAGTGAAAAGTGGAAAGACGGCAAAATGATTTCATAAAAAATGTAGAAAAACCTAAGGAGTTGATTGGTGAGTATGAAAAAATATTACAAGTACAAGTCATTAAAAAATCTGGATCATGTGCTTGATATTTTAACAAATGCAAGGCTTTATTGTTCTGAGTATGGTAGTCTAAACGATCCGGCTGAAGGTGAGTTTCAAGCGAAAATTCTGTTATCGATTGAAAGTGGAAAGTATTTAAATAAAGATAATATAACTACATTTTATACTAGAGGAAATTGGTCAGATCAAATAGATCCAGAGTTTAAAGAATTTATTTCTTCATTACAGAAGAAATATTTGATTTGCAGTTTATCAAAAACTTTTAAAAGCATTCCCTTGTGGGCATATTACGCCGAATCATTTTCTGGTATATGTATTGAGGTCGTGCCTAAAAACGAGCTAGAATTTACGGATGTTACTTATAATTCAGATTATCCAACATGCTTGTTTGATCCAAAAGAGATTTCTGCCAAGTCAAGCGAAGAGAGTATTGATCGGCAAATAAGAAAATCCTTAACATATAAAGGCTCTCATTGGAAGGTAGAGAAAGAAGTTCGATTATTGTGGAGAGAAAAGTACTTTGATAATATTAATCCTATTAAAAGGGTTTATTGTGGCTCAAGAATAGACAAGAATCACTTTGATTTGTTTAGAAAATTGTTTCCAGATATTGAGTTTATTCAAACGAGAATATCGAACTCAAGCCCTAAGATAATTACAATCAACCAACAATCATAATTCATGGAACCGCATTATCGTGTAACCATATTCGGGTCGGCCAGAATCAGCGATGGGGATAAGGAGTACCGGGATGTTTATGAAATCGCTCGCGGGCTCGCTGCCGAGGGGTTTGACATTGTGACCGGTGGCGGGCCGGGGTTGATGCAGGCGGCGAATGCCGGGTCGAAGAGCGTGCCCAATGGCGGGCAGTCGATTGGCCTCAACATCAAGTTGCCTCATGAACAGTGCCCGAATCCGTATCTCGACATCAAGGAGGAGTTCGAGCGGTTCAGCGGACGGCTTGACGCCTTTATGGCAATGTCCGACGCGGTGGTCGTCGCGCCCGGCGGTATCGGGACGCTGCTCGAACTTTTCTACTCCTGGCAGCTCGTGCAGGTGCAGCACCTCTGCGAAACGCCGATCATCCTCTTCGGCGAAATCTGGACCAGCCTGCTCCTCTGGCTCGAAACCGAAGTGCTGCCGCGCCATCTGTTCGAGCGCAAGGACATGCACTCGATATTCCACGTCATGGAGCCGTCGGAGGTGGTCGATCTCATCGTTAAAATCCACAAAGCTCGCCCAGAGACGGAGCACGTTTGCCGGAATTTCAACAAGTACCGGCTTGAGATTGCCAAAAAAGAGTGAGGATGTGGGATTTTTGGGACGAGTAGGACGAGTGGGATGCGCAGAGGATGATGGGATGGGGCGGGTTTTGTATATTGCGTGCAATACCCCTGCAATTTCCAAATGACAACAGATGGCTGGTTCGGGGCGGATTATTCTGCCGCATGGCAGCTATAAAAAGCTGCATTCGTACCGGAAAACCGAGATCATCTATGATCTGACGGTCCGGTTTTGCCGGAGATTTCTTTCGGTTCGCGACCGTACGGTTGACCAGATGGTTCAGGCGGCCCGTTCCGGCAAGCAGAATATTGTCGAGGGTTGCATGGCTTCCGGCACATCAAATGAGATGGAGATCAAACTGGTGAATGTGGCCCGCGCGAGCCTTGAGGAGTTGCTGGAAGATTATAGCGATTTTCTGCGGACGCGCGATTTGCCGCTCTGGGAGAAAAATTCACGAGAAGCGCTGTTCGTCCGAAAGCTCTCTTGTGAGCGCGATGCGAGTTACGAGTCGTTTCGCGAGTTCGTTGAAACCCGCCCTGCCGAAGTGGTTGCCAACATCGCGATCTGCCTGATCAACCAGGCAAGTTTTCTGCTCAAACGCCAACTCGAAACGCTCGAACGGCAGTTTATCGAAGCGGGTGGCATCCGCGAGCGAATGACCAAAGTCCGCCTCGAATTTCGTCAGAAAAGGTGATCCATCATCCGTTCCTGCTGTACCACCAGTCCCAATCGTCCCAAAAGTCCCACCAACCGCTACTTCGTCGCCACGTACAAAATCGAGGTCTCGAAGGTCATCGGAAAATATTCCGCCTTTTTGAACCCGGCCTGCTTCAGAATTTTCGTGAACTTTTCGGTTTGCGGGAACTGCTCCACCGAGTTGGGCAGATAGTCGTAAGCGAAGGTCGATTTGCTGAACATGCCGGCGATTTTCGGCAGGACATTCTTGAAGTAGATCAGGTAGAGCTTTTTCATCACCGGGTTGCGCGGAATCATCGGCTCGATGATGTAGGCCCGTCCGCCCGGCTTGAGCACACGGTGGAACTCCCTCATGCCCTGTTCGAGGTTCTCGAAGTTTCGGACGCCAAATCCGGCGCTGACGACGTGAAAGCTTCTGTCCGCGAAAGGCAGCTTTTCGGCGTATCCTTCGATGAACTCGATCGATGGGTACTTTTTGCGCGCGATGGCGAGCATCTCGGGCGAGAGGTCGTAGCCGGTCACTTTCGCGCCGGGAATTTTGGCCATCGAGGCGGCCAGGTCGCCGGTGCCGGTGGCGACATCGAGAATCTTCGGTTCACGCTCTCCGGCGACCTGCTTGCGGGCCTTTCCGGCGGCCACGCCGCGCCAGTAGTTGTCGATGCCGAGGCTCAGGAGGTGGTTGAGGAAGTCGTAGGTTGGCGCGACTTCATCGAACATGTTCCTGATCGAGGAACGTGATTTTGTCTGTATGAGGGACTTTG
>JAAXXD010000108.1 GCA_013334655.1 Chlorobaculum sp.
CCGTCGAAGGCAAGTTCGGTCAGGCAAAACGCCGGTACGGGCTGAACCGGGTGATGGCACGGTTGGCAGAGAGCAGCAAGACCGTGGTTTCGATCATTTTCCTGGTCATGAACCTGGATCGATTGCTTGCCAGTTTCTTTTTGCGTCTGTTCGACTGGATGCTTTTGGCGTTTTGCGACAGGAGAACATTATCGTTTTGGCCAACCTCCCCTGTGGAGGTTTACTCCTGCTCATCTATGGTCTGATTTTTTCAGTAGACCCGAAATACTTCCCATAAAAAGGACAGCGGGCTAAATTGGAGCAACTTAAACCCAGAACCTCGGCTATACCAAGCACCAGGCATTCGCTTGTGGTCAGGTACTGCTCGAAGCTTCCTCGATCACGAAAGCTTTGGAACGTCTCGCTGGCTCAGCAAGGTGATTGAACCGGTGCATTATTTCTGCACGAATCTTGAAACTCACCAGAACAACGATTCAATTTTTTTGACGTGCACACAGTTAGCTTTTGTTTTTAGCTGTATTTCAATGTATTTCAGCGCACGTCGAAACAATGCCAAATACATTGCAATTATCCGGCGTTCACGCTCAAAATCCAGAATAGCTCTGGTCATAATGGGTATATTCAAAAAAATATAGTACTCTCTTCAACTGAGACCGATGAGCAGAATAATATATCTGCAATGTCATTCCATCTCAGCATACGAAAGCAGATGAATATTATCAAGATTGGTAAATCCATCAAAGTTATTCTTTGGTCGATATTAAAATCAACGTCATATCTTTTTATTCTTACGCGATAGGCATGTTAGCAAATGCAATTTCCGGCTTAGGAGAATAATTTGCAAGTATGGAATCAATATTTTTGTCTGCTTTAGTACCAACAATCACTCTTCGCGGATGGATTCCGGGGCTTGAATTCCCGCCTATAACGATATATTTTTTACCGTTAAGATTTGTTTCTATCTTTTTTTGAGAAGCTATTCCTGTAAAAATTCTACCCTGAGCAGCTGCTGACGGATATGCAATAATGCGTACTTCGCGTTCATCTTCAAAGCAAGGGTCTTTATGGGTAGCACAGTAATTCATCATCTTGCTAAACAAAACACTTTCTGGCCATATGCGGTTCCATTGAGGCTCTACAAGGACATCCGTTCTTGTACGAATTACGAGAAGCAGAAATTGCTGTGCAAACTGAAAAGCAAGTTCCTGAAAATCACATTCATTCTTATTTATACCATATTTTACTTCCGCCATCTCAAGCAGTTCGTAGCTTGACAATAACAACTCTAATTTTATCATACGCTTAACGTCTGACTGTTCAAACTGCAAACAGTACCCTTTGTGCTTATTATAAATATCCCATAAAGTACTAATACCTCTCTCATTATGGTCATCAGATTTTCCGATAGCAAAAGAAGTTACATATAGATCACCGTAACCGTCTCTTGATCGCGCAAATTCTTTAATTTTATTTATTGCATTATCCCTTATAATTTCAATATCAATTCCTGCTTGCCTCTTTTTTTCAGGAATTAAACCAATGAATATTTCAGATGCCGCCTCAAAAAGCTTCCCATAAGCAAAAGAAAATTCAGACGTATCATTAAGATCAAGAAAATTTGTTGCCCAAAAAGCCTTGGTCGTCGAAATACCCTTCAGCCCATCATACGTGGTGTAGTGTGAAAGCAAAGACATATTATTCTATCCTTTTCCATGTTAAACATTGACATTATCACCCCACTCTCACCACGCAAAACCTCGCGGGTTGGTGGAAGTCCGGCGCTCCTTCGGCGTGCCACCACGGGAATAAGCCGTAGCGTTCATCGCCGAGGCTGGCGCAGCTTTGTAACGTCAAAACTCCTTCGTGGATGAACGGTTCCAGCAGTGCGTATGAAAGCTCCATGCCGAAGCCGGTTTCGGTTGCGAAGGGCGTTGCCGCGCCGCGCCAGAGTTCCGCTGACGGGTTCTCATGACCGGCGGAGCGCTGGCGGGGGGCGTCGAAGCGGAGGGCGAGCCAGTGGGTTTCCGGCGTCACCTCGAATTCGAGGTAATTCCAGTTGCCGCTGCCGTGGCCGATGAACAGCTCGGAGACACTGGATTCCCACAAGTGGTCAACGAATGCTCCGGCTGGCGAATCGGGACGCAGAGCAAAAGCCGCACCCGATTTGTCGCGCGTCGTCCAGCGGATGAAGGGCTTTTCCGGCGCTTTGCGGGTTTCGGCGAGCGATTCAAGCTGCTCGACTTCGACGGCGATTCCCGCCGGAAACGCAGCGTCGCGGCAAAAGTAGTCGAGCGCCGGGCCTTGCAGCAGCGTGCGGGGAAATGCGGCCTCCGAAGCGTCCGGGAAGCGCAACAGGCCCGCCCAGCCGTACCCCGACTTTGAAGGGTCGGGGTACGAGGCGATGCCGCAGGCGTCGAGCAGCGCGGTCTCGAACAGTCCGGCGCACTGGAGTTCGAGTTCCAGCGCCGCGCCCGCTTTCTCGCGTGCTTCGATGCGCATGGCGGCGCAAAGCGTCAGGACATCGGTGGCTTTGGCGCCGCCGGTGTTGAAGATGAAGTTGGCGTGATGGTCGCTCACCTGCGCCCCGCCCTCGCGGCGACCCCGGAAGCCAAGCGCGTCGAAAATCTGCCCGCTCGGTCGGCCCGCATCGTAGCTGTTTTTGAAGGTCGAGCCGCAGCTCGGAAAATCGAACTGATGCTTCGCGTCGCGGTCGTCGCCGTATTCGCGCATCCGCGCTTCGATGGCCTCGGGGTCGTCCTCCTCGGCGAATTCGAGCATCGCGCCGACGACAATTTCGGGACTCCGCATCAGGCTGGTCACCTTGTAGCCGAGGAACACCTCCCCGGCGGCACGCCAGCGAACCGCGCCATCGAGGCCAACCGTCACCACGCTCTTCGTCACGGCGGAAATTTCGCGCCCGTAGCAGCGCCCGTTCATGCGCACCGTCGCGCCGATGGTGCCCGGCAGGCGGAAGAGCCACTCGCCGCCGCTCCGGCCCGCCTGCTGAAGCGCGATGGCCGCGTCGGTGTTCTCGACTCCCGCCTCGCAGAAAAACAGCTCGTCGGAGACCCGGAACATGCGATTCATCGCGTCGAGTACAATCACTGCGCCGGGAAACTCCTCATCCGAAAAGAGCATGTTGCTCCCTTTTCCGGTGATGATGACCGGCAATCCGAGCTGGCGACAGCGGTCGAGCGCCGAGGCGAGTTCCGCCACGCTGCGCGGATGGACAACCCAGCGAGCCTCTCCGCCGATGGCGTAGTAGCCGACAGTTGCAAGTGGTACGCGCTCATCACAGGGGCAGGGGAAAATCGGTTCGGACATAGCAATTGAGGAGTTCAGGTTTCAACAACGTCATCAAATATAGAATTTCAGATTTTGTTTTTCTGTCGCTTCAACCAATGCGATCAAGCATGAGGAAAAAAGCGTTGTGCAGCGGCATCGAGAAATGAGCGTTCCTGCCGTGCCAGACATACGGAAGATGTTGGTTATATTGGCAGGCAAATAAACAGGCATGACTATCGACATGCTCTTTTCACGAACGAGAACTGACAGCCGAAACTATGAATCAGCAGATCGTCATCAGGGATGAAGCGCCTGAGGATATTCTGGCGATTACCGATGTGACCGTCGCGGCGTTCGCGACGCTCGAAATCAGCCGACACACCGAGCAGTTTATCGTCGAAGCGCTCCGCGCGGCGGGCGCACTGACGGTTTCGCTCGTGGCGGAGCTTGGCGGGCGCGTGGTTGGTCACATCGCCTTCTCGCCGGTGAGCATGTCGGACGGTACGCAGGGGTGGTTCGGTCTCGGGCCGGTCTCGGTGCTGCCGGAGTTCCAGCGGCAAGGCATCGGTGGCGTGCTGATCCGCGAAGGTCTCGCCAGAGTGCAGGCGCTCGGCGCGAAAGGGTGCTGCCTGGTCGGTCATCCCGAGTACTACCGGCAGTTCGGATTCGTGAATCCGCAGGCGCTGGGTCACGAAGGGGTGCCGCCGGAGGTCTTTTTCGCGCTTTCGTTCGACGACCATGTTCCACAAGGCACAGTGAAATTCCACGAAGCCTTCATGGCGGACGGCTCTGCTTCATAAATTGACAACTTATATCAGAATTTATCAGAAATCGATATGGATGAAACATTTGATTATAAAAGAAACCACGATTTGACTACCGCGGAGTATGAGGAACTCGAAAACTTCCTGCTTCACGAATCGGAGCTGAAGCATCCCATGAACCTCGATGCGCTCGATGGATTCATGACCGCCCTGATCATCGGCCCGGATACGATTATGCCAAGTCAGTGGCTGCCGCATGTCTGGAGTTCGGTCGGGACCCCTGAGTCGCCTGTTTTTCAGTCCGACAAACACGCGGAACGCACTATCGGATTGATCATGCGGATGATGAATTCGATTGCGAATTTGCTTGAGGAGCAGCCCGCCGATTATGTGCCGCTACCGGATAGCTCAACCTTCGATAGCGATGATGCGCGTCGCAGTGCGGCCCGGATGTGGTGCCTCGGATTCATCGAGGGAATAAACATGAATCCCGATTCGTGGAACCCTTTGTTAAAGGATGAAAAGGGATCGAGGACGATTTTCGCCATTTCGGCGGCCTCCGGTGTGTTGCGCGACAAGCTCGGGCTGGACGAAGAGAAGGAGTACGAACTCTGGAAACTGATCCCGGACGCGGTGCTTGAAATCAGGGAGTTCTGGATGCCCCATCGTCAACGGGTGATGGAAAGCGTCAGGCAAGCCAAAGCTGATGGCATCGGCAGGAACGACTTCTGCCCCTGCGGGAGCGGCAAAAAGTACAAGAAGTGCTGCGGACGGTGAAGAGAATGATGGATTATGAATGACGGGTTATGAATTGAAGAAAGAGGTGAACAAGGGTAGAGCAGCTATTGCTCACGTGGCTCTTTTCCGCATTGAGCCGACTTTACAATGCTGGTCAGAATGCGAATCAATGTCTCTGATTCTTTGAGCAAATCGTCAATTTGTGATTGAGGAACAGCATCTGATGCGATAAGTAGGGTCTGCTGAATTAATATTAACTGATTATATAGCAATGATATAGGCAGTATATTGTGTATTTTTTGTGCAAGGAAATCTCCGTAACAGCCTCAAAATCCTTGCACTTCGAAAACGCCGAT
>JAAXXD010000037.1 GCA_013334655.1 Chlorobaculum sp.
CGCTCCGCCGAGGTGCCGGTGGCGGGAACCATCGATGAAATTATCGGCATTTCGGCTTACATGCGCCTCGACGAGCTGAACCGGCTCGCCGGAGATGGCGGCGCGATCAGCGCGGGGGTGCTGAAGCTCGACGCTTCGCGGAGCCGGGAGCTGTACGAGCGCTTCAAGCGCACGCCGGGGGTGGGCGGTATCATGATGTTGCAGGCGCTGCGCAAGAGCTTCGACGAGATGCTCGCCAAAAGCATGAACACCTCGACTTTCATCCTCACCTCGTTCGCCTGCGTACTTGCCTTCGCCATGATCTACAACGGCGCGAGAATCACGCTCTCGGAGCGGGCGCGGGAGTTGTCGAGCCTGCGGGTGCTCGGCATGACGAAGCGTGAAATCGCAGTGATTCTGCTCGGCGAGCAGGCGGTTTTCTGCATCGCGGCGATTCCGCTCGGCTTTCTGTTCGGCATCACTCTTTCGACGCTGCTTGCCAAAGCGCTCAGCTCCGAACTCTACCGGATGCCGCTGGTCTTCACCCCCGCCAACTTTCTTTTTGCTTTTGCCGTTCTGGTAACTGTTGCTATTGTATCGGGCGGAATTGTCGGCAGGAAGCTCGCGACGCTCGACATGATCGCTGTTCTGAAAACAAAAGAGTGATATGAAACCTTTGAGTAAAACGCAGCGCATCGTCGCTGTTTCGTCCGTCGTGGTGATCGTCCTGCTTTATCTTGTGCTTCGGCCCGCGCCGTTGCCGGTCGATGCCGGAGTGGCGAGCTACGGGCCGCTCGAAGTCTCGCTCGAAGACGAAGGAGTCACGCGGGTGATCGACCGCTTCACCATCTCAGCGCCGGTCAACGGCAAGGCGCGGCGGAGCGGCCTCGTCGAAGGTGACAGCGTCAGGGCGGGCATGACGGTCGCTGCGATTCTGCCGCCCGACCAGAATGCGCGGGAGTATCGCGAGTCGGCGGCGCTGGCCGGATCGGCGACAGCGTCGGCAAGCGAGGCGCTGGCGCGTCAGCACGAAGTTTCGGTGCGGCTCGCCCAGGCGCGACTGAAAGCCGGGCGCTACGAGCGGCTCTATCGCGAAGGGGCGGTTTCGAAGGAGAGCAGCGAGCTGGCCGCCGAAGAGGCGTCCGTGCTCGAAAAGGAGGCGCGGGCGGCATCGGCAGCCGTCGAGGCAGCGCGGATGCAGGCCTCGGCGGCGGCGGCCCGTATCGACGCCGGAGTCGCGGGCAAGGCGGTGGAGGTGCGCTCGCCGGTCGATGGCAAGGTGCTGCGCATTCTCGAAAAGAACGAGCGGTTCGTCTCCGCCGGAACGCCGCTGATAGAGATCGGCAATCCGGGCCTGCTCGAAGTGGTGATCGACGTGCTCTCCTCGGACGCCGTGCGGGTCAGGCCGGGCAACCGGGTCTGGATCGAGGATTGGGGCAACCCCGAAGCGCTCGCCGGAGTGGTGAAGCGCGTCGAACCGGCGGCCTTCACCAAAGTCTCCGCGCTCGGCATCGAGGAGAAGCGGGTCAACATCATCGCCATGCTCGACAAGCCCGAACCGCGCCTCGGCGATAACTTCCGCATTCAGGCGCGGATCGTGACCAGCCAGGCCGGGCGCGTACTCCGCGTGCCGGTCAGCGCTCTTTTCAGGGGCGACAACGGCTGGGAGCTGTTCGTCATCGAAGGAGGCCGCGCGAAGGCGCGCAAGGTGAGCACAGGAATGCGCGGAGCCGACATGACCGAAGTGCTCGGCGGCCTCCATGAAGGCGAGCGAGTGGTGATTCACCCGCCGAACGAACTGGAACCCGGCATGAGGGTGGAAACAAGCAAAAAGTGAGCAGTGGCGTTGAAGCAGCGAATTCTCTCATCGGACAGATCAGTCCGATCTGTCTGATCCGACCGATCTGTCAGATTCTTCAAACAACGAACCTGTAGTGCAAAAAAACAATCTTTGTAAAAAAACGCAGCTTCTCATCATTGGCGCGGGAGCCTCGGGGATGCTTGCGGCTATTTCAGCCAGGCGAACCGCCCGCAGCCTCGGCGTCGCTGATGAGCGCCTCGGCATCGTGCTGCTCGAACGCAATCTGAAGCCCGGCAACAAGATCGCCATCTCGGGTGGCGGTCACTGCAACCTCACGCATGATGGTGACGTTAAAAATCTACTCGAAAAGGGATTCCTCAGAAAGAACGAGCAACGCTTTTTACGCCATGCCATTCACACTTTCAGCAACGCCGACCTGCTGGCGCTGTTCGGGCGGTACGGTCTGAAAACTGAGGCGCGGGAAGATGGGCGAGTATTTCCGGTCTCCGGCAGGGCGGGGGAGGTGCTCGACCTCTTGCGGCGCATGGTCGAAGAGAGCGGCGTCACGCTCATTACCGGCGCGAGAGTGGAGCGGCTTGAATGCGCCGCATTCGGGTTTGTCCTGCAAGCGGGAGAGCGGCGGTTCGAGGCTGATGCGGTGATTCTCGCCACGGGCGGCGCGTCTTGGGGTTCCGCCGGAACGACGGGCGACGGCAATCGCCTTGCCGCTTCCATGGGGCACGCCATCGCGCCGGTGATGTCCGCGCTCGCGCCGAACTACTTCACGGTGCCGCCGAGAGCGGAGCTGGTGGGAATTACGCTACGTAATATTCTGCTCGTGGCGAGCGCGGAGGGCGCGTCCGACTCGCGCCGGGGCGACGTGCTCATCAGCCATCGCGGAATTTCAGGGCCTGCGTGCCTTTCGCTTTCGCGTTCGGTGGCCGGGTTTCACGCTTCGGGCAAGCCGGTCGCGATTTCCGTCGATCTTTTTCCCGGCCACGAGGCGGGCACGCTCTCGGCCTTCATTCTCGACCAGGCGGCTCGCCACGGCACGCGCCAGGTACGCACCTTCCTGCAACGCACGCCGCTCGCGCCGGAGCGACACGATGCGCCCGACGCCTCGTCCTCAACCGAGACCATTCCCAACGCTTTTGCTGACGAGATTTTACGGCAGGCGGGCATCGACCGCGAGGTGACGATGAGCGGCCTCACGAAAGCGCAGCGCCTCGCGCTTGTATCAACCCTCAAGCGCCTCGCGCTCGGCACGGTGCGCAAGGTGCCGCTCGACCGGGCGGAGGTGTCGGCGGGCGGCGTCGCGCTGGGGGAGATCGATCCCAAAACCATGCAGTCGAAACTTCATCCGCGCCTCTACTGCTGCGGCGAATTGCTCGACTACGCGGGCGAGGTCGGCGGGTTCAACCTGCAAGCGGCATTCTCCACCGGCTGGCTGGCCGGAAGTCACGCCGCCCGCACGCTCTTCGACAAGCCTCAGACCGCGCATGAGTAACCGGGATCGCCAGCCTTGCGGTCGAACGGCCTGATCTCGACGCTGCACTGCTCCATATTGAACGACTCATGTCGGTCGTCGAAGATGATGCGCCCCTTGCTGAAGCGCACCTTCATCGGCACCACCACCTTGCGTTCATGGCCGCACGGGTTGTTCTTGAGCCACGGCGCGAACAAATGCGGATTGCCGAGCTGGTCGATCACCGTGATCTCCTCCGTCACCGTTTTGAGCGCCATGACGCCCCCTTCCGGGCTGAACTGCAACGAATTCAGGTCGCCGTGAATGCCCTGCGGATCGTTGTCGTAGGCCGTCAGCGTGCCGACCGGGGTTTCGACCTTCACGACTCCAGCCGGTTCGAGCGAACGAATCGCGCCGTTTTCATAAAATGCGATGCCAGTGCGAACCCTGATACGGCCCACCGGCGTCGAAAGGGTCAGTGACTCGCCGGGCCACAGCGTGATACTTTTCAGCGCGCCGTTTTCATAGAATTGCAGCGCGATGGGCTTCGCCCGCAGGCTGCCAAGCGGTGAGTCGATCGTGATCTCCTCGGCACGCGCGAACTCGTTTTTGGCCGTCCAGAAACCGCTGAGCTTGCCGTCGAGCGGGAAAATCCGCTTGATCGCCCCCGACTCATAAAAGGTGACCAGCTCCGCAGGCACGCCGCCAACCGGCGTCCGCATCAGGGTTTGCGATTGCAGCGGCACCGACTTGATCGAGCCGCTTTTGTAGAAATAGAAAGGCTTGAGCTGTCGGCGACCCATATCCTCGGCCTCATACTGAGGAATCAGATCGCCGTACGGGGTGTGGAGGATGTTCTCCTCTCTCACCAGGCAGCCATCTGTCTTGCCATTCGAATAGAGCGTTCTGAACTCGACTCCTTTAAGCTCGCCATATATGGTCTTGAAATCGGTCATAATCAGTCCTTTTTTGTGGAGTAGTACTTCTGTCTCATGATTATTCAATCAATAACCGTGCCAGTTTAGAACTGGTTGACTTCAAGATATTCTGTAATAACAGGTTAGATATTTTTCAGCAATGGGTTGACAAAGAAGAAATGATACGTATTGGTATGAATGGATGTGCGAACTACATAAATGAAGAAAATTCGATGCCAGTCATCATGTATCGCGGAGTTACTGACGAACCTGGGCTACGGGTTTGCGGAGGTACTTCATCTCGATGTTCAGCATCAGACCGGTGCTTTTCAGCTCGAAGCGCGACTCGGCAAAGGAGGGCGGCCCCATTTTGATTTCGGGGTTGTTTGACGTGCCAAATCCCTCTTTCGGCATTCCGAGGAATCCCTTGTCCATTCTGCCGTTGCCGTTTTCATCGTGCAGCACGCTGATGGCGTAGGCACCCCACGGCACATTCTCGAAGATCACCTTGCAAGGCTTTCCCGCCGGAACGCTTCGCCCTTGGATGGCCATCGCTCTGTTATCGGGAAAGCCTCGTTTGGCGTTGAACAACGCCACGCCAACGACGCCGTCGACGCTTCGCACGCCATCGACAAGCACCTCGATTCTGCCGGAGGAAACACTTTCCGCCCGGGCAATCGACGAAGCGGCAATGAGTAAGAGCAGTAAAAATGTCTGAATTGTTTTTCTCATATGATGATCGGAAGAGTTTGGATCGGTCTCGATTGCCCGATTATAACGCACGGATTCAGTTCAGAGTTTTTCCGTTCAGAGAAAGAGTCATTCCGAAAAGAGAGCGGCAGGCAATTGCATTGCACGGATTCTCTTTTTTACATTATAGAGGCTTAAGATGTATTTTTGTCTCAATCACACAATCAGAGGGGGGCAACCATGTCAGTCAATTCAACGCTCCAGCTTGCCAGCGACGCCATCGAGGATGCCCGGAAGCGGCTTGAACGCGCCAGAGCAGACGCGGATGACGATTATGAAATCCGCCAGGCGCTGAAGCATCTCGAAGAGGCTTCGGGTTATATCAGGAAAGCATCGAACGAACTCAAGCAGCAGGGCTGATCTCGGAGGATCAGCCCTTTTTGCTGTTTGGTTTTGGGAGTCACATCCTGTACCTGTTTTTCAGATTCGCTCTCGATCAGCAAAGGTTTCATTTGTGACCGAAAAGTGATTTATCTGGAAGATTGCTTATTATTACGCCATACTGGCAAAAACTCTTATCCAACGATAAAATTTTCGATCAATGCAGAGCAGTACTCCTTTCGACTTTCAAAGTGAGGTTATCGAACAAAGTAAAAGCATTCCGGTGCTCGTCGATTTCTGGGCGACGTGGTGTGGGCCGTGCCGGATTCTCGCGCCGGTGCTCGAACGGCTCGCGGAGCGTCATGCCGGAAAATGGGTGCTCGTGAAGGTCAACACCGACGAGTTTCCCGAGATTTCAACGCAATACGGCATTCGCGGCATTCCCAATGTGAAGCTGTTTTCGAATGGCGAGGTGATTGAAGAATTCACCGGAGCCCTTCCAGAATATCAGATCGAGCAGTGGCTCAAAAAAGCCTTGCCAAGCCCCTGGGCGGCGGATTTGGAGCGAGCTTCCGCCGAGATGGCTGCGGGCAACGATGCGGTGGCTATCGCGTTGCTCGAAGGCGTTTTGGCCGAAGAGCCGGACAGCCGGAAAGCGACGGCGATGCTGGTCAGACTGATTTTGTTCTCGCGTCCCGCGGAGGCTCTCAAACTTGCCGAGACGCTTGAAGCGGAGCCTGATTACGCCGAGCTGAGCGAATCGGCGCGAACACTCGGCGCTCTGCTGCTCCGTCCAGCCTCGGCGCTGCCAGAAGGCGCAAACCGCGACTCCTACGGAGCTGCCGTCGAAAGCCTGCGACGCGGCGAACTGGATAACGCGCTCGAGCGCTTTATCGGTGTTTTGCGCGACAACCGCCAGTACGACGACGACGGTTCGCGTAAAGCCTGCATCGCCATTTTCAGGCTTCTCGGTGAAGAGCACGAAATCACCATGAAACACCGCCGCGCATTCGACCGGGCGTTTTGAAGAGTGCTGTAATTGTGGACGATGTGGGCTTGGTGGACGATGAGGATGAGACACTGGACCTTCGCTGTTTCGTTCTTTTCTCCCAAAAGCCCCAGAAGTCACAATTGTCCTAAAAGTACCATTCACCGCTTCTCCGGGATTCAACCGCTGATTCATAAAAACACCATTCACCATGTCAAAAAACAGTATCGTTATCGGCGTTGATCTCGACGGAGTTTGCGCTGATTTTTACGGGCGCATGAGGCAAATCGCGGCTGAGTGGTTCGAGCGGCCAATCGAAGAGCTTACAATGGATGTCTCCTATGGCCTTTCGGAGTGGGGGATCACGAACCAGAGCCAGTACGACAGTCTGCACCGTTTCGCCGTGACGCAGCGCGAGCTGTTCAGCAGCATGGAGGTGATTCCCGGCGCACGCAAATACCTGCGCCTGCTCTCCGACGAGGGCTACCGCATCCGCATCATCACGCATCGCCTTTTCATTCACTATTTTCACGCCGCCGCTGTGCAGCAGACGGTCAACTGGCTCGACAGTCACGGCATTCCATACTGGGATTTATGCTTCATGAAAGCGAAGACGCAGGTAGGTGCGGACATCTATATAGAGGATTCACCTGACAATATCGAGCAGCTGCGGAGCAAAGGATTCAAGACGATCTGTTTCGGAAACAGTACCAACCGGCACATCGCCGCGCCGAGAGCGGAATCCTGGCAAGAGGTTTATGCGATGATCCGGGAGTTCAGTGGGTAAAGCGCGCTGGGGGCGGGCACAAAAAAAAGCAGCATGACGTACCCCTTTACATCATGCTGCACATGTAAACTATGTAGATCAACGGGCGTCGATTATATAGTCTACTTGCTTCAAATATAGGTCAGAAAAATTAATTGCCAAATTTTTTATTGAGTTTTTTTGAAAATTAATAATTGTTAATCTTTTTGAGCTGCGCAGTGTAATATTCGCGATATATAACAGGCGATTTGGCGTATTGTCGAGAAGAGGCGTTTCATCGAACCCTTGAATTGTAAAATTTTTTCCTGCAGGTTTGGAGTTTCAGCGCCTCTTTCCGGTGTCAGGTTATAGATTCGTTACATAAAAACAGGCAAATTTAAGGTAGCTCGTTTCGGGCATGGAGAGCAGCACCGGGTGATCCGGCGGTTGCGCGGCGCGGCTGATGAGTCGCAGATGTTTGCCCGCCTGCATCGCTCCGAGGTGGACCGCCGCGAGGAAATCCTCCTCGGAGACGTGGTGCGAGCAGGAGGCTGTCGCCAGAAATCCTTCGTGGCTGACGAGCTGCGCGCCGAGCCGGTTGAGCTTGGTGTAGGCTTTCAGCGCCGTCGGCACGGTTTTGCGGCTTTTGGTGAAGCTCGGCGGATCGAGGATCACCAGGTCATACGAGTGGTTTTCCTGCCGGAGCCGACCGAGGGTTTCAAAGGCATCGGCGGCGACGATCGAGAAGTTCTCGAAGCCGTTCATCCGGGCGTTCTGCTCGGCGCGTTGCAGCGCCTCCTGCGAAATATCGACCATCTTCGTCGATTTCGCTCCGGCGTGCATGGCGTTGAGCGCAAAGCCGCCGTCGTTGGTATAGACGTCGAGTACGTCAGCGCCAGCGGCGTATTTTCTGATGTGCCGCCGGTTTTCACGCTGGTCGAGGAAAAATCCCGTCTTCTGGCCTTCGAGGATGTTGACCCGGTAGCTGATGCCGCCGTCCCGGATCACCTGGAACATATCGTCCTTGCCGCCAAGCACCGTTTCCCGGAAAAGCGGCAATCCTTCGAGTTCTCGCAACGGCGACTCATTTCTCAGTACAATCGCTTTTGGATCGAACAGTTCCCGGAGCAGTTCGGTGATGAGCGGCAGATGCTGGTCCATGCCTGCCGAGAAGGATTGCAGCACGAACGCGCGGTCGAAGCGGTCGATCACCAGGCCCGGCAGCCCGTCCGACTCGCCGTGCGCGAGCCGCCAGGCGTTGGTTTCGCTCTCGGGATAGATTTTTTCGCGGAGCTTGTGCGCTTCGAGGAGTTTGCGACGGAAGAAGTCGCGGTCGGGCTGCTCTTCGTCCCTTGTCAGAAGCCGGAAAGCGATCAGCGACTGGGGATTGAAGAATCCCGCGCCGAGCAGGCGTCCATCGTGAGTGAAGAGCTGAACGGTTTCACCGGCGGCAATGTCACGCGGCACCTCCCGAAGCTCGTTGCTGAAAACCCATAAGTGGCCGCTGAGCAGGCGCCGGTGTTCTTTTGGTTTGAGGTAGATTGCGTGCATGGATCGAAAACTCCCGGTTTCATGTTTTGACAGAAAAATGATTTGATTAAAATAACATTTCGAAGCTCTCAACCTTGTCCGCGATTCAGTTTCGCCGGGAAAGGTGCTTTGGAGTCGCGTTTAACTGGTCATGAAGAGGTTATGATGAAAAAAGGATTGTCGATGAAAACTGTGATGAAGTGGGTGTGCCTGATCTTGCTCGGAGTTCTCGTCGGATGCGCAGAGACAGAAACTATCACCAGAGCGCCGACCGAGCCGGGTAAACGGGTGGCGCTGACGCCGGAGCTGAAGCGGCTGTATGAAGAGGTGGCGTCGAGCGCCGGAATGGTGCGGTCTCTGGATGGCTACGCGGATATTTACCTCAAAACGCCGAAGCGCAGTAACAAGGCCTATTGCACGGTGCAGTTGCAGAAGTCGCGGGATGCGCGGCTGATCGTCACCGCGGGTATTCTCGGATGGCCGGTGGCTGATCTGCTGATCCGTCCCGATTCGCTCTTCGTGAACGATATGCTGAACAACCGGATGCTTGTCGGGCGCAACACCGGCGAAAATATGGGCAAGATCATCGGCCTCGACGCGGGGGCGGGCCATTTGACCGAAACGCTCTTCGGCATTGCCGATCTGCCCGAGCCGGTCAAAGATGTTCTGTCGGTAAGGCAGGGCGGCGGGTATGTCAGTTTCACCGTGAAGTCCGGCAATGGCTCCAAAGAGCTGGTTGTCGATCCGCAGAGCAGAGAACTTGCAGGAATCGCCTATTTCGATCATTCAGGACGCAGAAGCGTTGAATTCCGCTTTGCCGACTATCAGTCACAACAGGGAGAGGACGGAACGGCCTTGCGCGTGCCGAGAGAGATCGATATGATTCTCTATCGCGATGACGATCCTGAAGGATCGCGCAGCCTGAAGATTGTCTACGACGAGCGAGTCATCAATCCACCCGATCTCACCATCAGTTTCAAGCGGCCAAGAAAAGCGAAAACGGTGAACCTCGACGATGTAGAGCGGCTGCCGTGGCTGTGAATAGTTGATAGTTGATAATGGATAATGGATAATGGATAATGGATAATGGATAATGGATAATGGATAATGGATAATGGATAATGGATAATGGATAATGGAATAAAGAGCTGTTCTGTTGTTTTCACCCTGTTGTCCTTGCTGTCGTTGAAGTCCTTTTTGTCCTTTTCGAGCAAGCCTGCAAACACGAAAGGCCCCGGAAAACCGGAGCCTTTCGTTAAGAGTGCAAGCCAGCACTTATTTCGCGGCGGCGTAGTTTGAGTTGACGAAATCCCAGTTGATGAGATTTTCGATCACGGCGGCTACGTGGTCTGGGCGGCGGTTCTGGTAGTCGAGGTAGTAGGCGTGCTCCCAGACGTCGATGCAGAAGAGGGGAGTCTGGCCGGAGGTCATCGGGTTCTGGGCGTTGCCGGTCTTGGTCACTTTGAGTGTGCCGTTGTCGAGCACCAGCCAGGCCCAGCCGCTGCCGAACTGCGTCGCGGCGGCGTTCTTCAGCTCCTCTTTGAACTTGTCAACGCTGCCGAAATCCTCGACGATCTTTGCTGCGATTTCGCCGGTCGGCTCGCCGCCGCCGTTCGGGGTGAGGCCGTTCCAGTAGAAGGTGTGGTTCCATGCCTGTGCGCCGTTGTTGAATACGCCAACCTTCGCGGCGTCACTCGCGGTCTGGAGCATCACCTCTTCGAGGCTCATGGCATCGAATGGCGTACCTTCAACCAGGCCGTTGTAGTTCTTGACGTAGGTCGCATGGTGCTTGCCGTAGTGGAAGCCGATGGTATTGGCCGAGATGTGCGGTTCGAGCGCGTTGTCGGCGTAGGGAAGAGCAGGTTGCTGATATGCCATGTGACTATTGTATTTTATCGTTATGCAGACTACGTTAGGAAGTAACCCTTTAACCCGGTGGCTGACCTTGTTAGTTTCAGCGCGGAAAAATTATTTGCTCAGTTGAACCTGAATTTTACTTCGATATATAAAGCACTTGCGAGAGTGCGCAGCCTGTCGTTTCTGGCATTATTTGCGCTTCTGATTGCCGGTTGCGGCTTGCAGACGCAGGAGAAACTCAATACAGATGACCTTCATTTTGCTTCGTTTTACGCTGATTATCTCGCTCGCTCTGGCGTGACAGCCAAAGGCGACACTCCGCCTTTAGCTGACTTGACCTCGTCGGGACTCGACACGCTGTTCGTCCGCCACAAGCTCGATCAGAAGACCTTCGACGCGAGGCTTCAGGCCTATTCGCGCGATCCTGAGCTTTGGCGCAAGGTGTTGCAGGAGGTGCGCCGCAACCTCGCTTCGCAAAAGCAGTAAACGATGGAACGGCTGCCATTGCTGGTTGGAGTGACCGGCGGCATCGGGAGCGGCAAAAGCACGGTGTGCGCCATGCTTGCCGAAATGGGGTGCGAACTGTTCGAGGCCGACCGGATCGCCAAGGAGTTGCAACTCGAAAATCCCGAAGTCATCAGCGGCATCGAGGAGCTGTTTGGCCGCGAGGTGTACTCCCGCGATGCCTTGGGCAAGCTTCAGATCGACCGCAAAATCATCGCGTCGGTCGTCTTTTCCGATCCTGAAAAGCTCGCCGCCCTCAATCGGCTTATCCATCCGAAAGTGCGCGAAGCCTTTATAAGCGAGGTCAAGCGTTGCGCCCGCGAAGGGAAGCGGATTCTCTGCAAGGAGGCGGCGATTCTGTTCGAGGCGGGCGCGGATCGTGATCTCGACCGCATCATCGTGGTGGCGGCTGGCAACGGTCTGCGCCTCGAACGCGCCGTCGCTCGCGGCATGGAAAGGGCGGAGGCGCAGAAACGGATGCAGGCGCAATGGCCGCAGGAGAAGCTCATCGAACGCGCCCACTACGTGATTTTCAACGATGGCACCCTCGAAGAGCTGCGCTCGCAGGTCGAGCAGGTCTACCAGAGCCTGCTGACGGTGACGGAGTAAACAAACTCACGAATTCCCTCGCCGTTACGCTCCTTTCCATGAGCATTGATGATTTTTCTGACAAATCACTTTGTCTGTGGCAGCAAACAGCAAAAGATTTGACTGAAGTCCAGATGTTTTTCTGATCGGCTTACCCCGGCTTGAAAGCCGGGGCAATATGAATGTTAGATGAGATGAATGTCCGTCGGGATAAATCCCTCCTGAATATGACAGAGTCCATCGCTCTCTTCAACCATCGCCCCGTCCCGAAAGCTTTCGGGACGGGGTTGATGAAACATTAATAAATCGGGGCTTTAGCCCAATTTATTTTTCAGAGTTGGTTGCGCTCTTCCTCGAACAAATATACACACTGTTCATTGTCCGTGTTCGGTATCGTACCGGATACGGGCGGCTCGCAATGACCTGCTATTGAGCTGAGACTTTTTCCGTCACTCTGCAATCGCCTGGGCGAGCAGCAGCAGGGAAACCCGGTAGCGGTAAGAAGTGTCAGCGTGGGTGTCGGGGAACTCTTCGTAGCGGTGCGCTATGCCGAGTTTCGAGGCTCTCGCAGAGAAGCGCCGGTGGCCGAACTGGAGGTTGTACTCGTCCTGCGAGCCGCAGTCGAGGAAGAGCAGACGGAGCGAGCCGAGCGCATCCTGGTATTTCGCTTCTTCGAGCATCGTCAGCGGATCGAAGTTTTTCCATTGCTCCCAAACCTCCGGGACGAGCTGGCAGGTGCGCGGCTCGAAGGGGAGCTGCATGTTGCCTGGCGCGGGCTTCGATGGATCGGGCGAGTAGCAGGCGGCCATCGCCATCATGTCGAGCAGGGCGAACTCGCCTCGCGGCTTCTTGTCGAGCGACTCCCAGCGTGTGAAAAAGGTCGATACGCTGCCGTCGTATTTTTCGAGAATCCTTGCCGCAACGGGGAAGTTCGGGCGGTAGCAGAGATCGAAATCCATGTCGCCGCTGTGGCACGCCACCGCCGAGAACAGTTCCGGATGCCTCATACCGAACCGGAGCGCCCCGAATCCTCCCGACGATTTTCCGGCGATGGCGCGATGCTGCCCGTCCGCCAGCGTGCGGAATTGCTTGTCGATATGCGGGATCAGCTCAGTCGTCAGGTAGCTTTCGTAAGGGCCGGTGGCGGCGGAATCGACATATTGCGAGCCGCCGTAGCGGGTCATGCAATCCGGCATGACGACAATCGTCTCCGGCATCTCGCCCTTCCGTATCAGCGAGTCGATCATTTCCGGCAGGGTTGGGCGTCCGAAGCCGAAGTTCAGGAAGCTCACACCGGTCGAGGCGAATCCGGCGAGCAGATAGATTACCGGGAAGCGCTTTGCGTCATTCTCGTCGTACGATGGCGGGAGGTAGACTGGAATGTAGCGCACTGCCGGATCGCCGAGCGGATTGTCCTTCAGGGTCGAGCCGGGAACTGATTCGAACACCACAGTCGGCCTCATGCCGCGCTCTCCTCCATCAGCTTCTTGTTCCGGTTTTTCTGTACGCTGCCCGAAATGAAGATGCTGATTTCGTAGAGCAGGATCATCGGTATGGCAATTACCATCTGCGTCACCATGTCGGTCGATGGGGTGACGATGGCCGCGACGACGAGCATCGTCACCACGGCGTGACGGCGGTAAAAGCGCATGAAGGCCGGGGTCAGCAGGCCGATTTTCGAAAGGACGTAGGAGATGAACGGTAGCTCGAACACGATGCCGGTCGTCAGCAGCGTGCCGAGGAAAAAGCTGATGTAGTCCTGGACGGAGATATTGTTCGTGATCAGCGAGGTGCCGAATCCGGCGAAGAACTTCAGCGAGATCGGCAGGAAGACGAAATAGCCGAAGGCGATGCCGGTGAAAAAGCAGATCGAGATGAAGAGGATCATAAACCGGCTCGCCGAACGCTCCGTTTCATGCAGGCCCGGTTCGACGAATTTCCAAATCTCCCAGGCCAGATAGGGAAACGCGAGCATGAACGCCGAGAAGAAGACCACCTGAAAGTAGAGCGATAACTGGCCGTAAGGGACGAGGTTCTGCAAGTGGATATTCGTGCCGCTCTGGATCAGCGGACGGATGAGCACGTCGTTGACGAGGAAGTCGGCAAAAAAAGCGCAGGCAATGGCCGCCACCAGAAACGCGATGCCGCCCCGGAGGATTCGCCAGCGCAGCTCTTCAAGATGATCGAGAAAGCCCATGCCCTCATGCGTCTCCTCCTCGCCGGAGGTCGTCGGTTCGGTTTTGTGCTCGTCACCGTCCGATGAATCTTTGGCGGCGGTTTCGAGCTTTTCGAAATCGTCGGGGAATTCGAGGCTTTCCGTGCTTTTTGCTTCTTTCTCTTCGATGACCGCCGGAACCGCCGGTTTCGTTTCATTGACGCTCTCCGCGCCAGCCCCTGTGCCGTCCGCTGGCGGTATGGTTGGTTCGTTCTCGTTGCTCATGTCGAAGTACGGAGCCGGGTTGCCTTGCACGGCGCGGCAGAGTTTCGGAAAATTCATGAGGATAGCTGGCAATGCGTGGCAAGAGGCGCCTGGAGAGCCATTAATCCGCTTCATAGTAACAAAGATCGTTCTTGCGCGCAAATGGTTTTTTGATACGAAGCGTGCCGATAACCGTCGTGAATGCAATGAAACGGATGGTGATTTGCTCAATCATGGAAATATCGATAACTTCTGACGGTTTTGAATGCAAGCGTAATCGTGCCCGGCTATTGACAGTGCGCACACTATCTGAGAGGATCTGGTGGATATCAATGTGGTAACATCTTCCGTGACGGAAGAGCTGAAACAGTTTCAGGAGCGCTACAAAACGGTGCTCCATTCAAGCAACAGTCTGGTTGACAAGGTCACGCGCTACGTGCTCCGGCAGCAGGGCAAGCAGATTCGCCCGACCCTCGTGATACTCGCCGCCAAGGCGTGCGGCGGCGTCCATGATGTCACCTATCGCGGCGCGATCATGGTAGAGCTGCTGCACTCGGCCACGCTGATCCACGACGACGTGGTGGACGGCGCGGAGATGCGGCGCGGCATTCCGTCGATCAACGCCTTGTGGAAGAATAAAATATCGGTGCTGATCGGCGACTACCTCCTTTCCAAGGGTCTTCTTTATTCTCTCGAAAACAAGGATTATCGCTCGCTGCATCTCGTCTCGGAGGCGGTCAGGCGGATGAGCGAGGGTGAAATTCTCCAGATTCAGAAAACGCGCAGCCTCGACATCACCGAGGATGATTACCTGAGCGTCATTGCCGACAAGACCGGCTCGCTCATCGCCACTTCGTGCGCCATCGGAGCGGCAACCGCGACCGACTCCGAGGAGGAGATTGCGAGCCTCAAGAGCTACGGCGAGTTTCTCGGTCTGGCCTTCCAGATCAGGGACGACCTGCTCGACTACACCGGCGATTCCAAAAAAACCGGCAAGCAGCTCGGCATCGACATAAAAGACAAGAAGATCACCCTTCCGCTGATCTACGCCCTCCGCCATTCTGACAAAGCGGAGCAGAACAAGATCAAGACGATCCTGAAAAGTTCGAAAAAACGTTCGGTACGGAGCAGCGAAGTGATCGAGTTCGTCACGCGCAAAGGCGGACTCGATTACGCTGCAACGGTTGCCGAAGGCTTTGCCGACAAGGCGCTCGAATCGATCGCCCGCTTTCCCGAAAACGACGCCAAACGCTCGCTCCAGCTACTCGTCGATTTCGTCATGAAACGTCAACATTGAATCACTCAACGCCAAACCACCATTTTCATACCCGTCAGCCAAGATGAAAAAAGTCCTGATACCCCTCGTTCTGTTCATTCTCGCCCTTGTCGCCGCCGACAAGTTTCTGTTGCCGTACCTGACCGAAAGCGGCTCGCGGGCGACCGTGCCGGAGGTCAGGAACATGACGTATGACATGGCCGAGCGTGAATTACGCAAGTCGGGGCTGAAGGCGATGAAGAGTTACAATGTGCGCTACCTGCCCGATGTGCCGCCCGATCAGGTGATCGATCAGGTGCCGGAGGCCGGATCGGTAGTCAAGCCTGGGCGCAGCATCATTCTGGTGCTCAACCGGCAGGAAAAGCCCAGTTTTCCGATGCCCGATCTCGTTGGCCGCACCGAAGCCGAGGCGCGTCAGGAGCTTGAACGGATCGGCATGGTTGTCACCGAGGTGCAGGCGCAGGCGGTCTCCCAGCCCGATCAGAATGGCCGGGTACTCAGCCAGTCCGTGCCGTCCGCCGTGGTGCTCAAGTACGGCAGCCCGGTGTCGCTCATCGTCGGCAGGCTCGAACAGGAGCCGGTCGGCTTGAGGCGCGTCGTCGTGCCGGACGTGCTCGGCATGTCCGCCGACCAGGCACGAGGCGTCGTCGTCCGAAACGGCCTCTCGGTCGGGCGAATCAGTTACGAACACTCCGACCTCTTGGTGCCCGGCACGGTCATCTCTCAGAAACCCTCGGCCAACGCGATGGTTCAGTTCGGCCAGCCGGTCGATATGGCGGTCGCCGCCAGCTCGAATTAATCACGTGAGCCATCCACTTTTCGACTTTGCTTGCGGGATCATTCAAATCGGGATGTTTCATGGATGCGAAAACGATATTCGATCGGTACGCCACGGAATATGATCGCCGACGCAGTGACAAATAGAGACGGAATATTTCCATGACCACTCAGGATATTCGCTGTTTTCAACGCTACACTCATTTCATTCAGGCGCTCGGGCAGCTCGATCGTGCGGTTGAACTGGCGCAATTGAGAGCGTTGAGCGAGCTTGAGGAGCAGGGGTTGATTCAGGTTTTCGAGTATACTCATGAACTGGCCTGGAATACACTCGAAGACTTCCTTGAGCACATGGGCGTTCAACTGCTCTATGGATCGAAAGACACGAGACGTGATGCGTATAAGCGCGGTTTGATCGAAGATGGGGATGCGTGGATGGAGATGATCAAAAGCCGTAACCTGACCTCGCACGCCTACAATCAGGATATTGCAAGGGAGATCGCAGCGGCGATTCGTAAGCGCTATCATTCTGCTTTTCGACGGCTTCAGGAGAGGCTTGAACCTTTGAGTCAGCAGGCGTCGGAATGAAATACGGTCTCGGTGATGAAGTGATTTCTCGGATTCAGGGGGTGTTGGCGAAATTCCCGCAGGTGGATCGCGCTATTCTGTATGGGTCACGGGCGAAGGGAAACTACAAAACGGGGTCGGATATCGATCTGACTCTGGTTGGCGGGGAGGCGTTGAATCTGAAAATTTTATACCACATCATGGATGAAATTGATGATTTGCTGTTGCCGTACAGCTTCGATCTGTCGATTTTGCGCCTGATTGATGATCACGAAGTACAGGAGCACATCCGCCGGGCCGGGGTCGTTTTCTATGACAAGGCGGCTGAAATTCAGCGATAATTCGCTTTTTTGTACTCTTCGCGGAGGTCTTTGATGCCGGTGGTGCGGTCGTTGCCGTCGCTGATGATGCCGAAGTATTCGAGGATGATTCTGATGACGAGCCAAATTCCTGCAAAAAGGAGCTTGATGCTTTCGGTGATGGAGGCGAAAAATTTCATTAAAAGCGGTGTTGAGCGGGTGGGGCTATCGGCCCGAACCCTTGTACGGAAAAACTGAATATAAAAAAGCCACTCGATGAATGGCTTTTTTTAATGCACGGAGACATCGACCCGTTTATTTCCTAATCTGTTTCTCGGCTTCGATCCAGTCCTCTTCGTGCCCGCCATCGCACATACCGCGTTCGACCCAGCGGTAGTATGCGGTAACGCGAATCTCTTCTTCGATCATCTCTTGACTTGCAGCCGTGGCATCGGGAGCGGCAGGTTCAGCGTTTGCTTTTTTGCGTGGCTTGGCTTCTTTTTGGGGTTTCGTCTCGTCGGACGTCGCCTTTTTCTTTGCTTTCGGTTTTACTTCAGCACCCACGAGAGCTTTTTTTGAGGTCTTCTTTTCTGGTGATGCCTCGGGCGTCTCTTTGACGGTAGTTTTCTTAGCCATTGGAATTCAGGTCTTTTTCAGGGAATTTCTTGATTTTTTAAGGCGTCCCACAAACGGTTGTCGCCCAAGTCAGCAGGAAGATAAGCAATTCGATGTATCAGAGTAAAGTGTATTCGCGATAATTTTACCATTCCTCAACTCATCACCTCTGTCCTGCTTGCATTCGCGCTGCCATCCTTTTTGTCCCTCACCCAAAATTCAGCGCCGTCACTCGCTCTTCAGCCATTTTCCGAACAGCGCCGGAAAGCTGATAATTGACAGAATAGTGATCGCCTGCACCATCATGAAGATGTCTTTCGGCACCATCGTGTTGACGGCGAGGCCGCCGTAGTCGAGCCAGGCGAAGAGCAGGGCGGAGAGGATGATTCCGGCGGGGTTGGCTCCGGCGAGCAGGGCGACGGCGATGCCCATGAATCCGGCTCCGGTGGAAAAACCGGCTTCGAACCAGTGCTTGTAGCCGAGCACGAGGTTCGAGGCTGCGAGGCCCGCCATCGCGCCGCCCATCGCCATCGCGCCGAGGGTGTGTCGATCAGTGCTGATTCCGGCGTGGCGGGCGGCCTCCGGGTTCAGCCCCGAGGCGATCATGTCGTAGCCGTAGCGCGAGCGGTAGAGCAGCACGGCGGCTCCGGCGGTGACAGCGAGGGCGAGAAAAAAAGCGAAGTTGGCGGGGGAGTGCCAGCCGAGGCCGAAGAGTTTGTCGAAATCGGGGAGCCATCCGCCGACCGCGATTGCGGGCGTGTGGACGGTCGAGGGGACGGCGAAGCGGTTGGTGAGCAGGTAGCCGGTGATGGCGAGGGCGATGAAGTTGAGCATGATGCTCGAAATCACCTCGTTGACCCCGCGCCGCACCTTCAGCCATCCGGCGACGAGCGCCCAGATCGCGCCAGCGGCGGCGGCGGCGAGCATCAGCGCCGGAATGGCGACGAAGGCCGGTGCGCCTGCCGGGAGCGCGATGCCGCAGAGCGCGGCGGCGAATGCGCCCATGAGAAGCTGCCCCTCGCCGCCGATGTTGAAGAGGCGCACGCGGAAGGGGAGCGCGACGGCGAGCCCGGTAAAGATGAGTGTCGTCGCGCGGAAGAGCACCTGGCCGATGCCGTAACCGGAGGCGAAGGTCGAGCGGAGCATCTTCTGCCAGACCTCCAGCGGGTCGCTGCCGGTGGCGGCGATGATGAGGCTGCCCGCCGCGAGAGCGAACAGGAGCGAAAAGGCCGGAATGAAGGGTTTGACGCTGCGCTTCGACATGGAAAAAAAGTGTGGTTTCAGGTGATGTGCATGCCGATCTCTCTCTCGAAGCCCGACTCCGCCTCGCGCCCTTTGCGCACCTCCTCCTCGCTGAATTCGTGGCGGATCGAGCCTTTGTAGAGGCAGCCGATGCGCGTCGAGAGGGAGACGATCTCTTCGAGTTCCGACGAGATGAGCAGAATCGCGAGGCCGCTCTTGCGGGCGTCGATGATGCGCTGGTGAATCTGCTCGATGGCGCCAATATCCACGCCGCGCGTGGGCTGCGCGAGCACGAGCAGCTTCAGGCCGGGCCGCTCCATCTCCCGTGCCACCACGATCTTCTGCTGGTTCCCGCCAGAGAGCGCCGCGATGGGCGGATTGCTTCCCGCCGCGTCCCGGACGCCCCGAACGTCATACCGCTCGATCATCGCGGCGGCGTTCTTGCGGATCGTTTCGCGGTTGAAGCTGATGCCGCGATGGAACGCTTTTTCGCGATGCCTGCCGAGAATCAGGTTCTCCTCGATGCCGTATTCGGCGATAACCGCCGATTTCAGGCGATCTTCGGGAATCATCGAGACGCCGAGCGTGGCAATCTCCGCCGGACTCAGGCCATGCGTCTGCCGCCCGTCGATGGTGATGGAGCCGCCGGTTGTGCCATCGCGGTCGAATGTGCCCCACAAGAGCGAGAGCAGCTCGCTCTGGCCGTTTCCCTCGACTCCGGCGATGCCGTAAATTTCGCCCGCCCGCACTTCCAGCGTAAGCCCCCGGAGCTTCTCGACGCCTTCGGGCGAGCGGTAGTTGAGCTTGTCAATCGAGAGCACTGTTTTGCCGACGCTCTGCGGCGGGTTTGCGGTTCTGAGCAGGACGTCGCGCCCGACCATCATCCGCGCCAGCTCCTCCTTGCTCGTCGCGGCGGTCTCTACGGTTCCAACGAGCGTCCCTTTGCGCATCACGCTCACTGAGTCCGAGACGGCGAGCACCTCGTCGAGCTTGTGGGTGATGAGCAGAATCGTGCGCCCTTCAGCGGCGAGCGAGCGCAGGGTGGCGAAAAGCTTCGCGGTCTCCGGCGGCGAGAGGACGGCGGTCGGCTCGTCGAGAATCAGAATTCTGGCGCGGCGGTAAAGCAGTTTGAGAATCTCCACGCGCTGCTGCTCGCCGACCGAGAGCGTCGATACCAAAGCGCCGGGTTCGACTTCGAGGCCGTGCCTGGCGCCGAGCTGGCCGATCTCCCTGCCGATGCGCTTTGTCGGCAGCGCGAAACGGCTCTCCTCCTTGCCGAGGATGATATTCTCCGTCACCGAAAGGGTCGGCACCAGCTTGAAGTGCTGATGCACCATGCCGATGCCCGCTTCGATGGCCTTTCGCGCGGAGCTGAACTTCACCGCCTTGCCGTCAATCTCGATCGCGCCGGAGTCGGGCTGCAAGAGGCCGTAGAGGATGTTCGACAGGGTGCTCTTGCCCGCGCCGTTCTCGCCGACGAGAGCGTGGATCGAACCCGCTTCAATCGACAGAGTGACGTTGTCGTTGGCCTTGAGGTTGCCGAAGGTTTTGGTGATACCGGAGAGCTTTACCGCCGTCGCCATGCTAAATCCAGCTTATGACTGTCTTTATCGCCTCCTTGCTGTCGAGGGCGATCCGGTAGGCAAGTTCGTACTGGCTGACCGGGAAGACGTTGGTGAAGAACTTTTCGGTTTCGAGAACCTCGCTTTCGAGCAGCGCCATCGCCTCGATGAGGTGGCCTCTGTCGGTGACGCTCGAACAGACGATGACCGGTTCCTTGTGCTGGATGAGCCGGTAGTCGTAGCCGAGCACCTCGTAGCTGCCCATGAGCAGCACCTTGCCTTTCGGCTTCAACAGACGTATCGCCTTTTCAACCATCAGGATGCGGCCGGTTGTCTCGATGACCAGATCGTAGCGGTCGTTGAAGTCGTCGGTGAAATCGACGATATCGATGCCGATGTTCTCGGCGTGCGATAGCTGGCCGCGAAGCGGGAAAACCTCGAGCGCATCGACGTGGCGGATGCCGCGATAGTGCAGATACTCAGACACCATCAGCCCCACCGAGCCGAGGCCGAGCAGAAGCACCCGCATGGAGGGATCAAAGGCCACCTTTTCTATAGCGCTGAGCACATAGCCTACGAGTCCCATCATCAGGTCGCGATGGATCGGTTCGCGGCCAAGCGCCAGTACGTTCTCTTCGGAGGTTGGAATTACCTCGGCGTGGCAGCCATAATAGGGATCGACGCCCACCCAGCAGTCCCCCTTGAAAACGTAGACGAAATCCCCCTCCTTAACGCTTGTGACCTCCGGGCCGGTTTTGATCACCTGCCCGATAGATTCGCTGCCCGGCATCACCGGATAGGCGAGCACCTTGCGCGATACCGGCTTGTTGGCCAGAAGCAGTCGGTCGAGGCCGGGCGTGATCGTGCTGGCGATGGTTCTGACAAGAATATCGCGAGGCCCGTCAGCGACATAGCGGACAGACTGGAGCTTGAGCTTGTTGGCTTTGAGGAGGATGAGTGCCTGCGCTTCTCCCTGCATGTTCGGTTACGTTTGACGATTGTCTTGAGTGTTCAGATGTTCAGTACGGCGTTCATGAGCCAGGCTACCAGGCTGATGCAGAGCGAGCCGAGCATGGCCCACCAGAAGCTCTGCACAATGAAGCCATCGACGAGCAACGCGGCGAGTTGCAGCATGAGGGCGTTGATGACCAGCATGAAGAGGCCGAGAGTGACGATAAGGAACGGAATCGAGAAAAAAACCAGCACCGGCTTGATCAGCGCGTTGACCAGACCAAGCACCAGCGCCACGATGAGCGCCGCGCCGAAACTTCTGATGCCAATGCCTGGAAGCATGTGGGCCGTCACATAGACCGCCGTGGCATTGACGAGCCAGTGGATCAAAATTCTGAACATGGTGATCTTTTCCCGGTTTACCTTTCGTTCTTCGTTTCAATGCCTTAATGTAAGACATTTCATCAAAATGAAGTGAACGGGCGCAAAACCGAAGTGGCAGAACTTCAGAAATCTGTGACGACTCTTTCATCGCCCGACGAGTAGTAACCATCGCAAAGGCTCACACAAACCATTGCAATACTGTCAACAGATTTCTTCTCGTGAACCCAAATTTTTTCTGTTCTCTAACACTCTAAACTCGCTATATTTTCATTGATCATCCAGGAATTGTCATCAGGAAAATCCATACAAAGCATGGCAATAACGTTCCACTCCGAAATAGCTGATGGATTGCTCCTCATAACAGCCTCGGGTCGTGACGAGGACGTGCAGCAGGTGATAGATTACGGCAGTGCTGTTATCGATCTGGCGGTCGAGAGCGGGGTGACTCTTATTTTGTGCGACGAGCGAAACCTTGAATACGCGCTCGATACGTTCGACACCTTTAAGTCCGCGCAACAAATTGCCGAAATCGCTCCCAAGGTCATTCGCGTCGCCATTGTGTGTGGAGCGAAGTTTCTGGAAGACGGGAAGTTCTGGGAGACGGTCGCCGTTAATCGGGCGCTTCAGGTTCGCGTCGATACCGACATCGAGCAGGCCAAAGCGTGGCTGGTCAAGCCTGACAGTTAGCGTCACCGGTTATGCGATAACCCACAGGAAGAGCTCTCCAATGAGCTGACGAATTCATAAATTATCTCTTTGTACAGTTGTAAGTTTGTATGATCAGTGTTATACTGATCCGGTTATATAGTAATTGAGTTTGCTCCGAAGTTTTCTGCTCCTGCTCTTCCGCAGTCTCATAGCGTACTTTTTTTCACGTCAGCCAGCATTCATGGGGTCATTCAAGCGGCATATCGTCGTTCTGACGCTTCTGGCCATGTTCGTGCAGATCAATGGTGTGCTGGCTTGCTACGGCATTTTTTACCTCAATCGCAAGGCAATTGCTGAAAAACTCTGCGAGAAGAAGACCAAAAACTGCTGCGGACATTGCTTTTTGCAGAAGAAAGTCGCGGCGGCTTCGGAGGAGTCCCGCCCGGAGGAGTCCGGCAATCAACCTCCGCCAAAATCGCTCGAAGAGCTGCTCGATTTCGCGCAAGGAATCGAACCTGAAAGCCGACAGGGCTGGAACGCGCCTGTTTTCGGCAGGAAATTCATTGATTGTTTCACTTGCAATCTGCGTACAGGAGCCTTGCCAGGCATCGATCACCCACCCAAAGCCTGAGCTTTTCCATTGATAATCTATTGACTCACGCAGTGTTTGTCGCTTCAGTGGCGGCGGGCATAGCTTTGCCGTTTTTGTCGGCGGATGAGCGCTGAGTCACGGTTGCCGCCTTTTTGTGTCTGGCGGTATACTCTATTATTAACAATTGTTGTTACACCATTATGAATAAATCTCATGAAGCACTTTTAATGTTCAGGCCGCTTGCCGCCTTGCTCGTCGCGCTCGCGATGGGGCCGACGGTGGCGCATGCTGCCGACCCGCAGTCGGCGGAGATCGTCGTCAAGGGTAAAGTCGAGAAGCCGAAAAGCTCGCTCGATACGAAAAAACTCAAAAGCAGCGATACGGCGACGATGCTCGAAGATACGGCTGGCGTGAACGTGCAGACCGGCGGCGGCGTGTCGAGCCTTCCGGTGATCAATGGCCTTGCTGATGACCGCCTGCTGATCTATGTCGATAACATGATCATCTGTTCGGCCTGCGCCAACCATATGAATCCGCCGCTCTCCTACATGCCCTCTTCGAGCGTGGGCACCATTGCCGTGACGAGTGGCATTACGCCGGTCAGCCTTGGTGGCGACAGTATCGGCGGAGCCATCATCGTCGAATCTGAGCCGCCGCTTTTTG
>JAAXXD010000109.1 GCA_013334655.1 Chlorobaculum sp.
TCCTTTTTGCGTCTGTTCGAGTGGATGCTTTTGGCGTTTTGCGACAGGAGAACATTATCGTTTTGGCCAACCTCCCCTGTGGAGGTTTACTCCTGCTCATCTATGGTCTGATTTTTTCAGTAGACCCGAATTATCAATTGTCAATTATCCATTATCAATTCACCCTCAAGCCTTTTCCGGGTATTTGTACCACGCCAGCTTTCCGATACCTTCGGCGGTGTCGTGCCAGCGGTCGCACGCCAGCTCGATCTTGGCGATGCCGCAGGTGTCCATTGCATCTGCAGGTTTGCCGGTGAGCCATTGGACGAAGTGGCTGATCGTCGGGTTGTGACCGAAGAGGATAACCGTCCCATCCTCGTCAGCGAGCGAACGGACAACGGCTGCAAGTTTGTCGATGCCGCCCTCGTAGATTTCGATACGTTTCACGATCTCCTCTCGCTCGATGCCCAGCCTGTCCGCGAAGATCTCCGCCGTTTCGAGCGCTCTCTGCGCCGGGCTTGAGACGAGCCGCTCCGGCTTGACGCCTTTCTTGCGCAACCGCTCGCTCATCTCTTCCGACTGCCGTTGACCCCGGTTGGTGAGCGTGCGGTCGAAATCGGCCTGAGAATGATCGTGCCAGCCCGCCTTGGCGTGGCGTACGAGGTAGAGAATTTTCATGGGCGTGGAGCGAAGGTTCGGGTTTTCAGTGCCATGATGCGCCGGAACGAGGCATCGATTCTTTCGGCTGGGATCGCGCCGGTTTCGACGAGACGGCGGATGATGCCGGTCGCGTTCTCCGCTATCTGCGCGTCATAGCTGACGTTGTTGCCGAAGAGCAGTATATCGACGCCCGCATCGATGGCCAGCCGGATCGCCTCTTCGAGGCCGTAACGGTCAGCGATGGCCTTCATCTGCATGTCGTCGCTGATGACCACGCCGCGAAAACCCAGATCGTTGCGCAGCAAGCCGCTGACAGTCGCCTTCGAGAGCGTTGCCGGATAGAGGCTGTCGAGGCGGGCGTTGAACACATGCGCGGTCATGACCGGATCGCTGTAGCCTTGACGGATCAGCTTTCGGTAGGGATCGAGCTCCGTTTTCTTCCAGGTGGCGGTCACGTCGGTAAAGTCTTTGTGCGTATCGGTCGTCGAGCTCCCGTGGCCGGGAAAGTGCTTCAGCACGGCGATGACGCCTTGCTGGTGGAAAGCATCGATGAAAAGACGTGCCTGCCGCGTCACCACCTCGGGATTTGCTGAGAAACTCCGGTCGAGCTTGCCGATGACGGGATTGGCGGGATTGACGTTCAGATCGACATCCGGCGCGAAGTTCATGTTGATGCCGAGGCTCTTCAGCAGGGCGGCGGTTGTTCCGGCGACTTGACGGGTGGTGTCGGCGTTGTCGAGCTTGCCGAGGCTGGCGGCGGAGACCGTTGGCGGGAATCCGCGCGCCGGTTTGAGGCGGCAGACGCGCCCGCCCTCCTGGTCGATGGCGACCAAAAGCGGAATCGACGAGCGCTTTTGCAACTCCGAGGTGAGCTGCCGGAGCTGCGCGGGCGACTCGATGTTACGTACGGGAGTCGCCGATTGAACATCGTAGTCGAACAGCACCACGCCGCCGATGCGCCGCTCGCGAATGTCAGCCTCGATGGATGATCCCTCATTAGCGTCCATCCCCCGGAAACCGATCATGAGCAACTGGCCAATCTTGATCGAAAGACTGTCCGGCTGTTGTGATGATTCGGCAAACGCCGTGGAAAAGAAGAGGGAAAGCAGCAGCGCGACGAAGAGGCTTTTGTTCATATTGTGCAGGGTGGTTATTGCGCCAAACCTTAATACTCTTATTACCACAGCGATTAATACTCTTAAATAATTGCCCCGTCCCGAAAGCTGTCGGGACGGGGATCAAGGGCACAATAATACAAATCGGGGCTTTAGCCCAATTTCATCCTGTAACGCCTTTTGTGATTGTTTACGCCGGAAGGAACTGCGTGCAACTCCATCCAGCTTACGGTTCAGGGTTATTTCTTGTGCATGGTGATGCGCTCGCCCTCCAGAGCGATCTCGACGGTATCATCCTCGCCGACTTGTCCGGCAAGGATCATCTCCGAAAGGTGGTTGGTGATCTGCCGCTGCATGACGCGCTTCAGCGGGCGAGCGCCGAAGGCCGGGTCGAAACCTGTTCTGGCGAGCCACATGAGCGCCTCGTCACTGATTTCGAGCGTGATGCGCTGACGCCTCGCGGTCTCCCTGATCCGCTTGAACTGGATGGTGACGATCTCGCGCAGGTGCTCTCTGGTGAGCGGCGTGAAGAGGATCACCTCGTCGATGCGGTTCAGGAACTCCGGTCGCACCTGCTGCTTGAGGAGCTGGAAGAGCCGCTCCTGCAAACCGGCCACCACAGTTTCGGCATCGCGCCCTTCGAGATGCTCCATCTCGCTCTGGATGAGCTGCGCACCGATGTTCGAGGTCATGATGATGATGGTGTTCTTGAAGTTCACCGTGCGCCCTTTGCTGTCGGTCAGCCGACCGTCATCGAGAATCTGAAGCAGGATGTTGAAGACATCCGGGTGCGCCTTTTCGATCTCGTCGAGCAGCACCACCGAGAAGGGCTTGCGCCGTACCGCCTCGGTGAGCTGCCCGCCCTCTTCGTAGCCGATGTAGCCGGGAGGCGCACCAACGAGACGGCTCACGGTATGCGACTCCATGTACTCGCTCATGTCGATGCGGATCAGCGCCTCGTCGTCATTGAAAAGATACTCCGCGAGCGTGCGGGCCAGCTCGGTTTTGCCGACACCGGTCGGGCCGAGGAAGATGAATGATCCGATGGGGCGCTTTTCGTCGCCCATGCCCGCGCGCGAACGCTTGACCGCGTCGCTGACCGCACGCACGGCCTCATCCTGGCCGACGACGCGCTGATGGAGCTCGGCTTCGATGCCGAGCAGCTTCTGGCGCTCCGACTGAAGCATCTTGCTGACAGGAATGCCTGTCCAGCGCGAAACGATGTCGGCAATGTCGCCTGCGTCGATCTCCTCCTTCATGATCAGGTCGCCCGAAGCCTGCCGCGCCTCGATCTTGCGGTTGTTTTCCTCCAGCTCCTTTTCGATCTGGATGATTTTGCCATAGCGTATCTCTGCGACCTTGCCGTAGTCGCCGCTGCGTTCAAAGTTTTCAGCCTGCACGCGAAGCTCTTCAAGCTCCGACTTCAGGCGGCGCGAGGTGTGGATCAGCTCCTTCTCGGCATCCCACTGCGCCTTGACGGTGGTTTGCTCCTCCTTGAGGCTGGCGATCTGCTTTTCGATGTCGAGCAGTCGCTGTCTGGTATCTGCGGTATTCATAAACTGCTAACGATGTTGAAGAGTGAAAAGAGAAATTATTGATTAAATTCAAGGCTTGAAAACATCGGCTCTGCACAAACCTGCGTCGGTCACTACGCCGTTAACTCTTTTTAAGAAAACAGGACAAAGGATGCAAAAGTTCTCGATAGGCCCGGTTTCGCTGCCTGGCGAGAAGGGACTTTTCCTCATCGCAGGGCCGTGCCTCGTCGAAAACCGCCAGATGGCGATGGAGGTCGCCACGGAGCTGGATCGCATCAGCAAGGAAGAGGATATTCCGGTCATTTTCAAAGGCTCCTACCGCAAGGCGAATCGCTCGTCGGCTTCGTCGTACACCGGCATCGGCGACCGCGAGGCGCTGGAAATCCTCGCCGAAGTCAGGGAGGCCTTCGGAATGCCGGTGCTGACCGATGTCCACGAAACCTCCGAGGTCGAGCTTGCCGCGGCGTACGTCGATGTGCTCCAGATTCCGGCCTTCCTCTGTCGCCAGACCGACCTGATCGTGGCCGCCGCTTCGACCGGCCTTGCCGTCAACATCAAGAAGGGGCAGTTCCTGGCGCCAGAGGATATGGCCTACGCCGCCGAAAAGGCCGCTTCGACGGGCAACCGCAAGATCATGCTCACCGAGCGGGGCACCACCTTCGGCTATCATAATCTCGTGGTCGATTTCAGGGGATTGCCGATCATGGCAGATTCGGGCTGGCCGGTCATTCTCGACGTCACGCACAGTGTCCAGCTTCCGGGCGCGGGGGCGGGCGTTTCGGGAGGCGACCGCCGCTTCCTCATGCCGCTGGCCCGCGCCGCCGTCGCCACGGGCGTTGACGGCCTCTTTTTCGAGGTGCATCCCGACCCGGCCAAAGCCATGTCGGACGCCGCCACGCAAGCCCCGCTCGCCGAGTTCGGCGCGATGGTTCGGGAACTGATGCAGCTCCAGCGCTGCATGACGACGATCCGGGAAACTTTTCATTCACGCTAACCTGTCACACTCTTGAGCTCTTTCCAGTTTTTCGGCATGCAGCCCTACCAGGCTGACCCCTCCGCGCAGGTCATCGCCGCCCTCGATGGCGTCAAGGCGCTTGTGCTCTCGCTCGACGGCGTACTCACCAACGGCTCGATCACCCTCGATGGCGAGGGTCGCGAAATGACCGCCCTCTTCGCCCGCGACCTGGCAGGCTTCCGCGAGGCGACGCGCCTCGGCATGAAAGTTGCGGTCATCGCCGGACGGCAGGCCGGAGCCTTCCGCCAGCTCCTCGAAGCCGCCGGGCCGGTCGATCTCTTCCTCGACGGCGAGGATCGTCTCGAAGCCTACGAAGCCTTCAAAACCCGCCACGGCTTGCAGGACGAAGAGTGCGCCTGCGTCGGGGACGACATCGACGATCTGGAGCTGCTGAAAAAGGCAGGATTTCCGGTAACGCCAATCAACGGCACTGAATACCTGCGCAACCGCGTGGCCTACATCTCGGTTTTCGAAGGAGGCCGAGGCTGCGCCCGAGAGATCATCGAAATGATCCTCGACCACCAAAACCGCTGGGAATACAGCGACAAGCACGCGCAGGGGTAGAAGGAATTGGGGAATCGGCGATTTTCTTGTAGGGGCAGGCCTTGCGCCTGCCCTGAATACCTGCATAACTTTGGCTTCTCCTGAAAGGGCAACCGCAAGGGTTGCCCCTACAAGG
>JAAXXD010000038.1 GCA_013334655.1 Chlorobaculum sp.
GAAGGGTGGCTGATGGAGGATACCGTGGCGCTGAAAAACGGTCGGCAGGTGCTGGCGCTCAGGGTCGAGAACAAGCACAAGCTGCACGGCTACATCCAGGACTACTCGCAGACCGGCCAGACGGTGTTCGTCGAACCGGCGGAGACGCTCGAAATCAGCAACCGCATCCAGGAGCTTGAAATCGCCGAGCGGCGCGAGATCGAGCGCATCCTGAAGGCGCTCTCCGGCGGCGTGCGGCAGGAGCTTGACAACGTGCGCCACAACGAGCGCATCATGGCCGCCTTCGACTCGCTCTACGCGCGGGCGCGGCTCGCCGTCGAGACCGCCTCCACCTTGCCGCAGATTTCGGCCGGGCGGCGGCTGAAGATCGTCAAGGGCTACCATCCGTGGCTCTTCATTTCGCACGGCTTCTCGAAGGAGAAGGTTTTTCCGCTCGACCTGGAGCTTGGCGAGGAGGAGCACGCGCTGGTCATTTCGGGGCCGAACGCGGGCGGCAAGTCGGTGGCGATGAAGACCGCCGGACTGCTCGTCTGCATGTTGCGCCACGGCTATCTCGCGCCGTGCAGCGAGAGTTCGGTCTTTCCGCTCTTCAACGGCATCTTCATCGAAATCGGCGACGAGCAGTCCATCGAGAACGATCTCTCGACCTTCAGCTCGCACCTTTCGGCGATCCGCGCGATTCTCGACCACGCCCAGCCGGACAGCCTCGTGCTGATCGACGAGCTGTGCTCCGGCACCGACGTCGAGGAGGGGAGCGCCATCGCCCGCGCGGTGATCGAGGAGCTGCTCCAGCGCGGCGTCAAGACCATCGTCACCACCCACCTCGGCGAGCTGAAGCTCTACGCCCACCGGCGCGAGGGGGTCGTCAACGGCGCGATGGAGTTCGACCGGCACGGTCTCGCGCCGACCTTCCGCTTTCTCAAAGGCGTGCCGGGCAACAGCTTCGCGTTCGCGATGATGCGGCGCATGGGCTTTGCGGACGAGATCGTCAACCGCGCCTCGGGCTTCCTCTCGGGCGGCCACGCGGGTCTCGAAGAGATGATCGAGGATTTCCGGCAAGGCGTCGAGCGCAACCGACAGCTTGTCGAGGGCCTCGAAAAGGAGCGCCGGGAGATCGAAGCGTTGCGCAACTCCATCGAGTCCGAAAAAGCCGAGCTGCGCAAAAAGACGCAGGAGCTGAAAAGCCGCGGTCTGCGCGACCTGAACCGGCAGCTCGAACAGGCCCGCAAGGAGATTCGCGATCTGGTGCGCGAGGTGAAGGAGCATCCCGGCGACGAGGCGGCGCTCCGCAAGGCGCGGACGCGGCTGGCAGGGATGAAGCAGGAGGCCGGTGCGAAGGAGGAGGCCGTCGAGCGGGAGCTGCTTCCGGCGGCGGACACGAGCATCCGGCCCGGCGACACGGTCAGAATCGCCGACACCAACACCACCGGCGAGGTCGAGTCGATTCAGGGCGACTCCGCCGTGGTGCAGTGCGGCAACTTCCGGCTCACCACGGCCTTGCGCGGTCTCGAAAAGATTTCCCGCGCCGGAGCGAAGAAGCTGCAAAAGGAGTCGGCGACGGGCGCGGCGTCAAGCAAGAGCTGGTCGGTGCAATCGACGCCGCTCGAATCGACGCGCCTCGACCTGCGCGGCCTCTTCGGCGACGAGGCCATCGCCGAGATCGGGCGCTTCATCGACGCGCTGGCCGTGCACCGGATGCCGTCGGGCACGATTGTTCACGGCAAAGGCTCGGGAGCGCTCCGGCTGCGCACCTCCGAATTTCTCAAGCAGCACCCGCGCGTCAAGAGCTTCCGGCTCGGTGACTGGCAGGAGGGCGGCGCGGGCGTGACGGTGGTCGAGCTGCGCTGATTTACCTTGCGTGCAAAAGTTGCAATCGCACATGGACGCAGGCGTTGAAAATAAGCGAGGGATGACGTATCTTTCCGCCTTGCGAACGTTCACGGCGGGCACGCCGATTTCAATTTCAACATTGACATGACCTTCTCCAATCAGCTCACCATACTGAGAATCATCCTGGTGCCGGTTTTCGTGATGCTGCTCATGCAGTCCGGCGCGTGGTACAAGCTGGTTGGCGTTATCGTCTTCCTCGTTGCCTCGCTCACCGACATCTACGACGGCTACCATGCCCGCAAGTATGGCCAGATCACCCGGCTTGGCGCGTTTCTCGATCCTCTCGCCGACAAGTTCCTCATCACGGCGGCATTCCTTATCTACGTCTGGCAGGGCTATCTCGCGCTCTGGATGGTGCTTCTGGTGACGCTTCGGGACATCGTCGTCACCGGCCTGCGGGTTTACGCCGAGTACAAAGACCGGCCCGTCGTGACCAGCCGCGAGGCCAAGTACAAAACGCTGGCCCAGAACCTGTTCGCCTATATCATCATGCTTTTCATTCTGCTGAAGGAGGATATTTTCTTCGGCAAGAAGGTCTCCGTCGTCATGAACGACATTCTCCATTCTGGCTACCTCGACTACGTGATGTTCGTCATCACGCTTTTCACCGTCTGGACGGGCATCTCCTATCTTAAAAGCAACTGGAATCTGACGCTCCGCAACCCTGAAGGGGGGCGCTGAGGCCATGCTGAAGGTATTGGCGAAAGTCATCGGAAGCGCCTTCGGCCTTGGCTACGCGCCAGTCGCGCCCGGCACTGTGGCCAGCGCCGCCGCCGCGCTTGTCTATCTTTACGTGCCTGTGATTCGCGAGCCGCTCTGGTTCGCGCCACTGATCGCGCTTTCAGTTGCGCTCGGCGTCTGGTCAGGCGGGATGATGGAGGATGATTATGGCGAGGATCCTTCTCAGGCGGTCATCGACGAGGTTGCCGGTCAATGGCTCGCGCTTCTTTTCATTCCAGCCTCCCCGCTCGCGGTACTGCTCGCATTCATCCTCTTCAGGCTCTTCGATATTCTCAAACCCGGCCCGGTCGATTGGGCGCAACGCCTTCCCGGTGGCTGGGGCATCATGTCGGACGACGTGCTGGCCGGTGTATTCGCCAACCTCTCGCTGCGCCTCGTGATGATCGCGCTGCCGATGCTGCCCTTTGGCGTGACGCTGTAGGGGCAGCCCTCGCGGCTGCCCTATTTACAAACTTGCACAAGGTTTGGTGATTGCTTGAAATGTGGGCAACCGCGAGGATTGCCCCTACGGAAATGCCGGGTTCAGAAGAATCAACCCATCAGACAGATCGGTCATCTCCCCGCTCGCGGTACTGCTCGCATTCATCCTCTTCAGGCTCTTCGATATTCTCAAACCCGGCCCGGTCGATTGGGCGCAACGCCTCCCCGGCGGCTGGGGCATCATGTCGGACGACGTGCTGGCCGGTGTATTCGCCAACCTCTCGCTGCGCCTCGTGATGATCGCGCTGCCGATGCTGCCGTTTGGTGTGACGCTGTAGGGGCAGCCCTCGCGGCTGCCCTATTTACCAACTTGCACAAGGTTTGGTGATTGCTTGAAATGCGGGCAACCGCGAGGGTTGCCCCTACGGGAATGCCGGGTTCAGAAGAATCAACCCATCAGACAGATCGGTCAGAGCAGTTCTCGCCAACGCTTTCCCTTACCCCTTTTTCCCGTAAAACTCCAGAATCTTGCCCGAGAGGCTTCCGGCGTCGAGGCCGACTTCGCGGTACAGTTCCTCCATGCTGCCGTGGGTGACGAAGGCGTCCGGGAGGCCGAATGAGATGCACTTCACGCCGGGGTGGGCGTGGTTCAGGTAGTTGACCACGCTGTTGCCGAAGCCACCGATGACGCTGTTCTCCTCGATGGTGACGATGTGCGTGCAGCGCGAGGCGGCCATATCGATCATCTCCGTGTCGAGCGGCTTGAGGAAGCGCATGTCGCAGACCAGCGGGTCGAGACCCGCCGCTTCGAGCAGCGCGGCGGTTTCGAGCGCCCGCCCGCTCATCGTGCCGATGCCGAGCAGCGCGACCGATTTGCCGTCCCGCAATACCCGCCCCTTGCCGACCGGCACCGGCGTGAACTCCTTGTGCAGCATCGCGCCGCTGCCGCTGCCTCTCGGGTAGCGGATGGCGACCGGCCCCTTGATTTCGTAAAGCGCCGTGTAGAGCATGTTGCGCAGCTCCTGCTCGTCGCCAGGCGCCATGATGACAAGATGCGGCACGGCGTTCAAATACGAGAGGTCGAACGCCCCGTGGTGGGTCGGGCCGTCCTCGCCGACGAGACCCGCCCGGTCGATGGCGAAGATCACGTGCAGGTTTTGCAGCGCGACGTCGTGAATGAGCTGGTCGTAGGCGCGTTGCAGGAAGGTCGAGTAGACGGCAAACACCGGCCTGAAGCCACCGCAGGCCAGTCCCGCCGCGAAGGTGACGGCGTGCTGCTCGGCGATGCCCACGTCGAAGAAGCGCGACGGAATAGCTTGCTGGAACAGGTCGAGCGAGGTGCCGCTCGGCATGGCGGCGGTGATGGCCGTGATTGTCGGGTCTTTCAGCGCCAACTCGACCAGCGCTTCGCCGAACACCTCCTGATACTTCGGTTTCGCCGGTTTGCCGGGAGCATTGATATTCTTGCCGGTCTCGATGTCGAAGCCGCCCGCGCTGGCGTGCCACTTGGGCTGGTTATCCTCGGCAGGCTTGAATCCCTTCCCCTTCGTGGTGATGACGTGCAGCAGTTTCGGATGGTGCAGCGTGCGCATTTCACGCAGCGCCTTGGTAAGCTGCTCCATGTTGTGGCCGTCGATGGGGCCGAAGTAGCGGAACCCGAGCGCCTCGAAGTATGCGCCGGGGGTGAAGGCCGCCTTGATGCCATCTTCGATACGGTGCACAGCCTGCTTGGCCGTATCGCCAAACTCGTTGTTCAGAAGCGAGATGCTGTCCCAGACGAACTTTCTCATCCGGTTGTAGGTCTTGTTCAGCGGCAGATTGACCAGATGGTTTTTCAGCCCGCCGGTGTTGGGTGAAATTGCCATCTGGTTGTCGTTGAGGATGACCAGCACCTCGGACTTGATGTCGCCGAGGTGGTTCATCGCCTCGAAGGCCATGCCGCCCGTCAGGCTGCCGTCGCCGATAATCGCCACCACCTTCTCCTTCCGCCCGGCCAGGTCACGCGCCACAGCCATTCCGGCCGCCGCCGAGATCGAGGTCGAGGCGTGGCCGGTGTCGAAGGCGTCGTGCGGACTTTCGCTGCGTTTCGGAAATCCCGCCAGCCCGTGGTAGCGGCGGTTGGTATCCATCTGCGACATCCTGCCGGTGAGAATCTTGTGCACGTATGCCTGGTGGCCCACATCCCAGACGATCCGGTCGGTTGGACTGTTGTACACATAGTGCAAGGCCACGGTCAGCTCTGTCACCCCGAGGCTCGAACCAAAATGCCCGCCGTTCTGCGAAACCAGCTCGATTACCCGCTTGCGGCACTCGGCTGCCACCAGTTCGAGCTCGTACAGGCTGAGCTTCTTGAGATCGGCGGGCGAATGGATCGCCGAAAGCAGCGGATATGCCTGCGCAATGGCACCCGGAGTCGCAACGAGGTCGGTCATAGAGTACGGGGATGATGTTAAAACGGAAGTACTTGTGTTTTTCTCTAACCTCCCGAATCGGCTCACGGTTCCTGCAAGAAGCATGTGATCACATACCTCTATCTCACTTCATCCAAATCGAAATCGTTATCGAAATCAGCTCGCTGAAATATCTATCCATCGCTGGTTGGATCAGGGTTGATCCTGATGTCATTCTGAGCGTAGCGAAGAATCCAGAATTCGTTGTTTCGTAATAAGATGGATTCTTCCTTCCGCTTCGCGTCATTCAGAATGACAGACCACTCTCCAAAATTTCTTTGCGAGCCGGATGAATAACACCTCTTCGGTGTCGATCATTCGCCCTGGATATGCACCAGAACCTCGCGCTTCGGTCTCGGGCCGTCGAGTTCGATGAAGAAAACCGACTGCCACTCGCCGAGCAACAGTTTGCCTTCTGAAAAGGGAATCGTTTCGGAGCTGTTCATCAACATGCCGAGCAGATGCGAGTGCGCGTTGTCCCGCCCATCAATGGTTTCGAGATTGTGCAGCCAGTCGCCATCCTTCGGAACGAAGCGTTTCAGAAAGGTGGCCATGTCCTTCTGAAGCCGCTCCTCGCGTTCGTTGATATTGATGCAGGCGGTGGTGTGGCGACTGAGCAACGTCACCGTGCCCTGTTGCAATCCGGACTCTTCGAGCGCCGCGCGCACATCGGCGGTGATGTCGATGATGTCGATCGGGCGGGTCGTCTGGCAGGCGATGGTGGTACTATAGAAGTTCATGGATGAACGAACGAAAATGATATGTGATAAATTGCTGTCAGGTCCTTTTAGCTGGATTTCGCCATGAGCAGCACCCCTTCATGTGGGGCAAGACGGATGCTCAGGGATGAATCGTCGAGCTGGCGTTCATGCGGATGCTCCGGAAAGCGGGTCGAAAAGGCGGTGATCGCCGACTCGTCCAGCCCGACAAGCGCCTGATGGCTGAAGCGCGTATCGATACCGGTGGCCGAGAAGTTGGCGAGAATGAAGGCGTGAACGCCCGGAATCGTGCGGCAATAGCCGAAACAGAGCGACTGGCCGTTCGCGTTCAGTTCAAGCCATTCGGTTTGACCCTGCTGGAAGACCTTATCGCTGTGAAATTCGAAAAGCTTGAGATAGAGATGCAGGAGCGCCTTGTGTGAAGGCTCCCTCGAATGGCGAATGAGCTGCACGGGGATTTTTTTCTTCAGACCAAGCAGTTGCCCCTGATGGATCAGATTCATGCCGGGCGAGGTGAGCATCACCAGCGCCGCTACTGCGTGGTTCGGGCCGAAGCGCTCCGAGGCGCGAACCTCGTCGTGATTTTCGATGAACCGGCACAGATGTTTCTGGTAGTTCCAGTCGGCGAGCAGGTGATCCTTCAGCTTCGGCACATTGACCGGCGAGGCGCCGAGATAGTCATAAAACGGTTTGTCGTAGGTGAAATCGAACCCCATCTGCTGCAACTCCCACTCGCGGTTCCAGTACGATTCCGCCAGAAAGATGAACTTCGGATGCTTGTGGCGGATCGTCTGGATCGCTCTCGGCCAGAACTCGTCTGCCATTTTTCCAGCCAGATTGCCCCAGGTGGTATTGAACACATCCTTCAGGATCAGCATCGCCACGTCGCACCGTACGGCGTCGCACAGATCGCTGATGTGCGAAAGGTTGTGAATCATCATCTCGTGCGTAGCCGGATTAGCGTAGTTGAGCTGCAAGGTATCGGTCCACGGCGGAAAGTACGGGTCTTTGCCGTGAGCAAGATATTTTCCCCTCGTGTACTCGAAGCAGGATGATGGATCGTGGCACTGCTCGTGCTTCGAGATGGAGACGAACAGCTCGGGATGCTCGGGCAGCCAGCGGTTGTCGAGGGCCATGTGGTTCGGCACGAAATCGAGCATCAAACCGATGCCTTTGGCGGCAAGGCGCTTGCGGAACGCCACGAGAGCGTCATGACCGCCGATCGCCTCACTGACCTCGTAGGCGGGGATGGAGTAAGGGGAACTGACAATATCTTCTGGCAGAAGATCCTTGAGATGATCGAGCAGCTCCGGGCGCAGTCCCCGGTGCGACGCCGCGATAGCCGCGCTGTAGCGACTCGGCTTCCAGACACCCATGAGCCACACCATCGAGAACTTTCCGTCGAGGAGTATCTGCAACTCCTCAGTCGGCACCTCGCTGAGGCTGACTGGATGGCCAAGCCTGGCAGAAATCTCCTTCAGCCAGACTCTCGTATTGATTTCATAAACAAGTGGAAACATGCCGGTACCCGTTGAGCGACGACGGCCGTTTGACCGGCCAGAAACTTCGGAAGCCTAATATAGCAAGGAAAAACCAAAAGATAGGGCGCGTCACCCCGGAGAATTCACTTTCACGTCAGCCCGGCGGAGAGCCGGTACGCATCGAATGCCACAGGACAGTCATGCTCGCGCACAGGCGTTCGTGACAAGGAATATCGCCACGCGACAGTCAGCGGTCTCGAATGACCTGCTTGTCAAAGACCCGATCCTCGCCAGCTCGGCAAAGCTCAGTTCAGGATTCAGTTCATTCGGGAGCAGTTATCATGATGGTGGTGGATTGCTGGCAAACAATCACTCGACCAATCCGAAGAGGCATTATCCTGTATTATTGTGTGTAGGGAAATAGCGGGGAAGTGAGGAAAAATGATTCAATAACGAAACCAGCGAGGCCGGGCCTCGGCTCTGATGATCTGGCAGATTGTCAAAGCTTTCAGGGCAGCTCATCAGATCGAATCGTTTATTGCGAATCTTGATTGCAAATCCGACGGCATTAGTAAGGGCAGACCGCGTTACCGTGATACCTTGCAACTGAGAGGAAAACGAGTGAGTTTCGTGTCGTTGGGCATCATTTTCGTGAACTGAGTCCAACCTTGAGTTGTCTCAATCTTTTACGCCAAGCGCTCTCCCGCTGCCGACCTGAAGGAGATCGTCCAAAGCATGGCTCACATTAATGCCTTATAACATTAAATGTTGTGCGGGCCATTCAACTTCTCGCCCAGACAGTTCGCGAAAGTTCAGTGATGCCGCTTGAATATTACCGGTTTCAGGTTTTTTATAACGGCAATGATGCTCTTGCGATCATGGGGTGTTCGCTGGTTCTCGATCTGGTCTGATTTATTATTCAGGGATACGAGCATCATTCCCTGAAACAATAACAGCAGAACGACTCCGATGCCGATCATTATCCCAATTATAGCGTCTGCCATGGCTAACTCCTTTTATCTGGACTGACCATTTGATGAGCGTTGAAGTAACTGTTGGCGGAATGCAGACATCATCCGGATGAATTTCAATCAGTTCCATGATTGCATTCCGTAAATATTGCGTCTTATTTTAATGTTTTCACCTCTTATCAATTCTCTCGGCATCATCATTATCCTCATATTTTACTTCCTGACTCATGGGCAGCCCGCTACAGGTTTGCGCGGGTAACTGCATCGTTTTCGCTGTCTTTACGATTATTAATGAGTATTTGAGGTGTTATTGATGTGGCGCACAGGCGTTTTGTGTGTTGTATTGGTTCTTTGCAAAACAAAGCATATTAACAAAGAGTTCGGTTTGATTTTATGAATTTCATCCGTTGAGCGGTGTCATATCGCGCCCATAAGCACGATACGGAACACATCGGCGCAAGCTTCGCTACCATCGGGCGGTGATCGCCGGTATTGGGAGGGCCATAGGGAATATGTATATTCTCGATTCACGGCGGCGTTTGCTGGTCCGGAAACTTCGCGCTTGCATCCATCGTTCTCCTGAGCTGAATCCAACCTCGATCTATCTCATTCTATTATGGCGTACTACAAGAACATCTGCTTTGTCGAGGCTCCGCAGGCGATAGTTACGCCGTTTCCGCGGTTTATCAGTGACTGTATCGGGGTCTGTTACCTCGCTGCCGCCGTTGAGGACATCGTCGAAAGCATGGCGATGCCTGAGAACTACTACAACGACGGGATTTTCGACAGCTTCGAGCGGCTGCTGAAACAGCGCTCCTTCGATCTGGTGGCGATCTCCTCGATGACCGGTTGCTTCAACAATGCCGAGAAGCTGGCGCGGATCGCCAAAAAGCACGGCATTACGGTGGTGATGGGCGGGTTCCATCCGACCGCGCTGCCAGAGGAGGTGCTCGATACCGGGTGCGTCGATCTGGTGGTGATCGGCGAGGGGGAGGAGACCTTCCGGGAGCTGGTGCAGAACGGGCCGTCCCGCGAGGTCAAAGGGCTGGTCTGGAAGGAGAAGGGCGAGTATGTCTATACCGGAATGCGGGAGCTGATCAAGGATGTGGATTCGATCCGCTTTCCGTTGCGTTCGCTCCGGCCCGAGCGGTTCGGCGAAAAGAGCGAAGCGTATACCATCGACACCATCTACACCTCGCGCGGCTGCCCGTGGACATGCTCGTTCTGCGCCAACGACAAGATGCACAAGCACTGGCGGGGCCGAAGCGCGGAGAATGTCGTCGAGGAGATCGCCCAGTTGCACGATCCAAAAAAGAAGAAGCTGCTGAAGATCTGGGACGCCAACTTCCTGACCAACATCAAGCGGGTGGAGCGGATTTGCGACCTGATGATCGAGCGCGCGCTGACCAACTTCAGGATCGTGACCGAAACTCGCGCCAAGGATATTATCCGGGCAGAGCGGATTCTGCCCAAGCTGCGCAAGATCGGCCTCAGCAAGGTGGGCCTCGGCATCGAGAGTCCCAATCCGAAGACCCTCGCGCTGATGAACAAGCAGAACACCCTCGACGAGGTGACGACGGCGATCAATCTGCTGAACCGTTTCAGCGTCGGCTCCGAGGGGTACTTCATCATCGGACACTACTCGGAGAGCGTCGAGGATACGATGGCCTATCCGAAGTTCGCCCGTGCGCTCGGCCTGAGGCAGGTGCTTTTCATGGCGATGACCCCCTATCCCGGCACACGGATTTTCGAGGAGTACCGGAAGGATGGCAACATCACCTCGCGCGACTGGGGTCTGTACAACAACTTCGTGCCGGTCATCCGCACGGCGCACATGGAGAACCGCGACATCGTGCGCATGATGCTCTATTGCAACGTGGCCTTCTGCGACTACCGCACGCTGCTCAAGCGCGACAACAGCCGCAGCGTGCTGCTGGCGTTCCTCAAGGATCTGTTCCAGCTCGTCTTTCTGCTGAAGATCAACAAAACGCTCGACCGCAAAGAGGCCGCCCAGATTCTTTTCGAGGCGTTCGAGCTGTGGCTTGCTACCGATCCGTCGCATGAATACACCAAAACGCCTCCGCCTCCGCCGCTCAAGGAGCCGACCGGCGTTTGTCTCGCGCACTCCTCGGGTCAGCGGATCGATTTCCTCATCAGGCAGGATGGCGGCAGGCGGGTGTTGACGGTGCGCAAGTCGTCGTCAAGCGAGCCGACCTCCTTCCCGGTGGTCAGCCTCGACGCGGTGGTCGATGCGGCCTGGATGCTGACGATGGATGACCTCATGCGGCTGCTTTACCGCAACGAGCTGATGCGCAACAACCCGCGCCTCACCAGCCGCCAGGTGCTGGCGCTTGTCGGCGATGGCGACATCCGCAAAATGGCGATGCGCTTCTGGCGGCTGTATCGCGGGTGTATGCGGTGATTAGTGGATTTGAAAGTCGATGCATAGAGTAGAATCTACCGATAGCAATCGTTGTTACAGAAAGAAATTGGGCTGAAGCCCCTGAGATTTATTTTGTGTTATCCATAAACCCCGGACTAAAGTCCGGGGCAATTGTTTAAAAATTTGAATCGCCGGAATAATAACATTCAGGAGGGTTTTAACCCTCTGGACATTCTGTCTTCTAACATTTAAAATTGCCCCGGCTTTCAAGCCGGGGTCGCAGAAACAATAAATCAGGGCTTCAGCCCAATTTCTTTTTCCGGTAAGTTTTGTGAGTTATTGCTGCCGGAGTTAATAAACCGGTTTAAGCGCAGGAGCCAATTATTGATCGTATTCGGGATCGTCATCGTGTATTTGACCCCGATACCGATGCGACCGGAAACTTTTCAACAAACGACATAACGGACATTCATGATCGAAGCGATTCTCTGGGATAACGATGGGCTGCTGGTGGATAGCGAGACGCTGTTTTTCGAGATGACGCGGAGTTTTTTTGCCGGTGCGGGGTTGCTGCTCGATGCGGAGTACTGGGGCGTCGAGTACCTCGGCAATGCCAAGCACAGCTACCAGATTGCCGGTGAACTTGGCCTCGCGCCGGAGCTGATTCCGCCGCTGCTCGAACGGCGCAACGAGGCGTTCGTCAGCCGCCTGCGCTCGTCGGTGCCGCTTATGCCGAAGGTGCGCGAAACCATCGAGGCGCTCTCCGGCGACGTGCGACTCGCCATCGTGACCGGCAGTCCGCGCGACAAGGTGCTGCTGATGCACGGCGACAACGGTTTGCTCAATCACTTCGAGGTGATCGTCACCGATGACGAAATCACGAATGCCAAGCCCCATCCCGAACCCTATCTCAAAGCGATGGAGATGCTTGGCGTTGAACCTGCGCAGTGTCTGGCCGTTGAGGATTCGCGGCGCGGCCTCGATTCGGCGGTAGCCGCCGGGCTGCGCTGCATCGCGGTGCCGAACGCGCTGACCCGGATGCAGCGCTTCGAGCGTGCCTTCGCAGTCGAAGCGGACGCCTCGGGCGTGCTGAAGCATGTCACTACCGGACAGCGCTCGGCGCATCGAGAAGTAAAGAAATAGCCAGGCAGTCTCTTCATCCAAATCGAAAAGGGTATCGCCAACGATACCCTTTTCAAGCCATGTTCAGCGTCTGGTTGACGGCTTCGATAAAATCGTTGACGCCAAACGGTTTCTGGATGAAGTTCGCCTCGTCGTCCTCCGTCCAGCACCGATTGATTGTTTCCGGCGCATGGGCCGACATGAAAAGCAGCTTCAGCGATGGATTTTTCAGCCTGAGCAGGCGGCTCATCTCCATGCAGGTCATGTCTGGAAGCACGACGTCAGCCACCACCAGATCGACAGGTTTCGTGCAGCACTCGGTGATTTTCAGGCACTCTCCGGCATCCTTGGCGGTGAGCACGTTGAAGTCGCGGCTTTCGAGTATATCCTCGATCAGTTTGAGGATATACGGCTCATCGTCAACCACCACGATGGTCTCTTTTGCCGACGGTGCGATAGCCGTCGCAATAGTTTCTGTCGGAATGACTTCGCTGTTCGCCTGTCCATCCTCATGGTGCAACGGCAGATAGATCGTGAAGGTCGCGCCCTTGCCCGGCTTCGTGTGACATTCGATGTGGCCGTTGTTCTGCATCACGATGCCGTAGACCGTCGAGAGGCCGAGGCCGGTGCCTTTGTCGATCTCCTTGGTGGTGAAAAACGGCTCGTAGATGTGAGGCAGAATCTTTTCATCGATGCCGCCACCGGTGTCACTCACCGAGATTTTCGCGTACTTTCCTGGCGTAAATCCCGAGCGTCTATTGACGCAATCGGCCATGTCGAGCCGGACGCTCTCGCTTTCGATCTGAATCGCGCCATTGCCGTCGATGGCATCGCGTGCGTTGACGAGCAGGTTGGAGAGAATCTGGTCGAGCTGCACGGGGTCGAGCTTCACCTGTAGCGGATTGGCGTGTGGATGCCAGTCGATATGGATGCTTTCGCCGATGAGACTCCGGTGCAAACGCAAGCACTCTGAAACAGCCTTGTTCAGCTCGAACACTTTCGGCGTCGCGACCTGCTTTCTGGCGAAGGCGAACAGCTTTCGGGTCATCTCCGCCGAACGGCTCGCGAGCTGGTGGATGTCGTCGATGTTCCGGGCGGCGGGACTGGCAGGATCGAGCCGCTTGCGAGCAAGCTCCGTCATGCCGATGATCGCCGTCAGGGCGTTGTTGAAGTCGTGCGCTATACCACCGGCGAGCTGGCCGACCATCTCCATTTTCTGATACTGCAACAGCTGCTCCTGAAGCTTGTTGCGCTGCTCTTCGGCTCGCTTGAGTTCGGTGATTTCGGTCACGACGGCCACCATGCAGGGTTCGCCCCCGATGATGGCGCGCTTGCCGCGGAACATCGCCCATTTGTAGGGCGGCCCGTTTTTGTGGTACATTCTGAACTCGGCGCTCTCTTCGGCATCCCGATGGATGATGCCGAGCACCTTGCGGCTGATTTCGTCGAAGTCATCGGGATGCACCCGCTTCAGCGGATTGACGCCGGTCATTTCACTGTCAGACAATCCGTTGATCGTGTCGCGTGAAAAGCGGTTCCAGCCGACCAGGCGCATCCGCGCATCGACAATGATAACCGAAGCCGGGATGGCGTCGTAAATCTCCGTGACTTCGGCCAGCGAGTTGTAATCCGTTTTGACGGATTCTCTTATGGCGTCCAAAGCACGCGCACTATCTGAAGACGTGAAATTGTCAAAGAAAAGAGTGTGAGTCGATTTATATGGCTGTTCAGGCATGAGACAAGATTGATGCCGCAGCCCCAAGTACTGATACTGCCGAGCCGCGATCATTGGTTGTGATCGTTTCCCGATGTGGTTCAGAACTCATTGACCATGCATCTTGCCGCTAATATATATTATTTTTATAAAAGTCCGTATAGGGCGTTAATAAAAATATCACTGCGTTTCGTTAACCAAGCCCGCAAAAGAGGCCATTATGGCCGCTTTCCGAATTTTTCGGTTTGAGGTTATATCCCCGAAAAGCTTTTATTTTCTTTTCCGGTTCGTCAACTCTTTATCCAATCGTCTTTTATGAAGGAGCAATCCCACGCGAGCGTCCGTGATGTTTTCAGCCTGCCGGTGATCGTGGCCGCGCTTGGCTACTTTGTCGATATTTACGATCTGGTGCTCTTCAGCATCGTGCGCGTGCCGAGTCTCAAGTCTTTCGGCCTCGAAGGTAAGGCGCTGATCGACTACGGCGTTTTTTTGCTCAATATGCAGATGATCGGGATGCTGGTGGGGGGCATCCTGTGGGGATGGCTGGGCGATGTGAAGGGGCGGCTGAAAATCATGTTCGGCTCGATCCTGATCTATTCGCTGGCCAACTTCGCCAACGGCCTCGTTACCACACTGCCCGCCTACGCCGTGATGCGCTTCATCGCGGGCGTCGGTCTGGCCGGAGAGCTTGGCGCGGGCATCACGCTGGTCTCCGAGGTGCTGCATACCAAAATTCGCGGATACGGCACGATGCTGGTCGCCTCGATTGGCGTCACCGGCGCGATTCTGGCCAACGCGGTGGCCACGCACTATGACTGGCGCACCGCCTTTTTCATCGGCGGCGGACTCGGGCTGATGCTGCTCATCGCACGTATCAGGATTTCCGAATCGGGCATGTTCCAGTCGATGGAGTCGAGTTCCGGCATCAGCAAGGGAAACATGCTCGCGCTCTTCACCAGCCGGGACCGCTTTTTTCGCTACCTGAACTCGATTCTCATCGGCGTGCCGATCTGGTTCGTGGTGGGCGTGCTGATCACCTTCTCGCCCGAATTCGCCACGGCGCTCGGCACGACGGGGCCGGTGTCGGCAGGCAACGCGGTGATGTTCTGCTACCTCGGCCTGGTCTTCGGCGACCTGTCGAGCGGCCTGTTGAGCCAGGTGCTGAAGAGCCGCAAAAAAGCCGTGCTGGTGTTCCTCGTCCTCATCATCGCCTCGATCACGCTCTTCTTCCGCCAAGGCCCGGCGACGCCCGCCGTCTTCTACGCCATCTGCGCCGCGCTTGGCTTTTCGGGCGGATACTGGGCGATCTTCGTGACCGTCGCCGCCGAACAGTTCGGCACGAACCTCCGCGCGACGGTAGCCACGACTGTACCGAACTTCGTACGCGGCATGGTGGTGCCAATCACGATGCTCTTCCAGTTCACGCGAGGCCAGTTTGGTCTCGAAGGCGGTGCGATCATCGTGGGAGTAATTTGCATGGTTGCGGCGTTCGTTTCGCTCGCCGCGCTGGAAGAGACGTTCCACAAAGACCTCGATTACTTCGAGGAGTTTATGTGAAGAGAATGGACGGAATGGACAATGTAAGAGAAGAGTGTTTTTCTTGCCATTCCAACCCGTCCGTCCTTTGCAATTTCAATTATCAATTATCCATTGTCAACTATCAATTGAATTACCACCCCAGCGCCCGGCTTGTCACGGGGAACTGCTCCATAAACATCGCCCTCACCGCATTGGCGATGTCGCGGTGCTCTTTTTGGGTGGAGGGGTCGGTGCGGACTTCGAGGTAGTGGATCCAGCTTCGCACGGAACCTTTCATGTAGAGCCGGGTTTGCGTGCCGAGCGGGAGCAGCACGCGGGCGCACTCTTTGGCGATGCCTCTGTCCAGCGCCTCCTCGTACTTCTCCATGCCGAGCTGCGCGATGCTCTCCTGCGCTTCGTCGAACCAGGCGACGGTAGCGTCGTCGAGGTCGTCGAGGGAGTTCTGGCGGTTCTTTGCGTCCTGCCGCCTCGGCTGGTACTTTTCGACCGCCTGCACTTTGGCGTATCTTTGTGAGAACTCCTGAAAACAGAAGCTGCGGTGGCGGAGAATCTGCGGTGAGATGGCGCGGCTGGTTGTAATCTCGACGGTCATGTCAACCATCTCGAAGACGCTCCAGTGCTTTTTCGCGATGCAGTAGGAGAGCAGCTTCTCGTAATCCGGCGTCTCCTGATGCGGACTCGATACCCGGGCGCAGTAGGCGATGAGCCCTTCTGGCGTGAGCTGGCGGTTGTCGATTTCGATAAAGGGATTGGTGACGGAGATGAGGCGTACCTGCATGATGAGTGACGGTCTTCAAGATGTTGGAAAGCTTGAAATATATCAAAAGTATGATGGGCCTGGAGGCGTCGCTTCATAATAAAATCAGGAAACGGAACCGGATTTCTGGATTTCTTGTTCCGTCTCTGTATTTTAGGTGTTCATTGCAGGACTCTGCGGAATTTGAACGTATGTTCCGGAAGAGCGTCAACAAATAAACGTGTGAAGCACATGGCAAATATCAATTTCGGATTCGACCATCACGCCAAAAAGCTCTACTCCGGCGCGATTGAAAACAGCATCAACAGCCAGCTCGTGCCGATGGTCATCGAGACCTCGGGCCGCGGCGAGCGTGCGTTCGATATTTTTTCCCGCCTTCTGAGGGAGCGCATCATCTTCCTCGGCTCGGGCATCGACGAGCATGTGGCAGGTCTGATTATGGCGCAGCTCATCTTCCTCGAATCGGAAGACCCGGAGCGCGACATCTACATCTACATCAACTCGCCCGGTGGCAGCGTCTCGGCGGGACTCGGCATTTACGACACGATGCAGTACATCCGCCCGGACATTTCGACGGTCTGCGTCGGCATGGCGGCCAGCATGGGCGCGTTCCTGCTCGCCAGCGGCACGGCGGGCAAACGAGCATCACTGCCGCACTCGCGCATCATGATTCACCAGCCCTCCGGCGGAGCGCAGGGGCAGGAGACCGACATTCTCATCCAGGCCCGCGAGATCGAGAAGATTCGCCGCCTGCTCGAAGAGCTGCTCGCCAAGCACACCGGCCAGGAGGTGCAGAGAGTGCGCGAGGACTCCGAGCGCGACCGCTGGATGAACGCTACCGAAGCCAAGGAGTACGGCATTATCGACCAGATTTTCGAAAAGCGTCCCGCTCCGGCCAAAGAGGATTGACGGGCTGCCACCAAAAGAATATGATGATTTTCGGGCGCTCTCTTTCAGTTGAAAAGGGGGCGCTCGTCACCTTCAATCAGTTTTGAACCATACTCATGAGTGACCATTCCGCGCAGAATCTCGAAAAAACATACAACCACCACGAAGTAGAGGAGCGCTGGCGAAGCGCGCACTGGGAGGCGCTCGGCGCGTTTCACGCCGAAAGCTCGCACGTGCGCGATGATGGCGCACAGCCCTATACCGTGCTGATGCCGCCGCCGAACGTCACCGGCAGCCTCACGCTGGGCCACGTGCTGAATCACACGCTGCAAGACATCTTCATCCGCTACGCCCGCATGACCGGCAAGGAGGCGCTGTGGCTTCCGGGCACCGATCACGCCGGTATCGCAACTCAGACGGTGGTCGAGAAGCGGCTGCGCGCGGAGGGGGTCACCCGCCACGATCTCGGGCGGCGCGACTTTCTCGACAAGGTGTGGGAGTGGCGCGACGAGTATGGCGGTCTGATTCTGCGTCAGCTCCGCAAGCTCGGCATCTCGTGCGACTGGCGGCGCAACCTCTTCACGATGGACGATCGCGCCTCCGAGGCGGTGATCAACTCCTTCGTCGCGCTCTATCGCGAAGGGCTGATCTACCGTGGCCGCCGCATCATCAACTGGTGCCCGGTTTCGCAGACGGCGCTTTCGGACGAAGAGGTGATCATGAAGTCCCGCCGCGACAAGCTGGTTTACGTCAGCTATCCGCTCGCCAAGGATCCGTCGCGTTCGATCACCATCGCGACCGTGCGCCCCGAGACGATTCTCGCCGACGTGGCCATTGCCGTCAATCCGAACGACGAGCGCTACCGAGACCTCATCGGCGAGCTGGTCGTCGTGCCGGTGGCCGGACGCCACGTGCCGATTATCGCCGACGATTATGTGGACATCGAGTTCGGCACCGGTGCCTTGAAGATCACTCCGGCGCACGATCCGAACGACTACGAGGTGGCCAAACGCCACAACCTTCCGGCTTTTTCGGTGGTGGGCAAGGATGGGCGCATGACCGACGAGTGCGGCTACGCGGGCATGGATCGCTTCGACGCTCGCGACAAGATCATCGCGGATCTGCAAGAGCTGGGGCACATCGTCAAGGTCGAGGAGTACGAGCACAACGTGGGCTACTCCGAACGCGCCGACGTGGTTGTCGAGCCCTACCTCTCCGAGCAGTGGTTCGTCAAGATGCAGCCGCTCGCCGAACCGGCGCTCAAGGCGGTCAACGATGGTGAGATTCGCTTCCATCCCGAGCACTGGATCAACACCTATCGCCACTGGATGGAGAACATCCAGGACTGGTGCATCTCGCGCCAGCTCTGGTGGGGCCACCGCATTCCGGCGTGGTACGACGACAAGGGCAACGTCTGGGTCGCCGCCTCGTACGACGAAGCGTGCCACCTCGCGGGCACCGACAAGCTGGTGCAGGAGGAGGATGTGCTCGACACCTGGTTCTCGTCGTGGCTCTGGCCGCTGACCACCCTCGGCTGGACGGGGCTGCACAGCGACAACGACGACCTCCGCGCCTTCTATCCCACCGACACGCTCGTGACCGGCCCGGACATCATCTTCTTCTGGGTGGCCCGCATGATCATGGCCGGGCTGCACTTCAAGGGCGACGTGCCCTTCCGCGACGTCTATTTCACCAGCATCATCCGCGACATGAAGGGGCGCAAGCTCTCCAAGTCGCTCGGCAACTCGCCCGATCCGCTCAAGGTGATCGACGACTACGGCACCGACGCGCTGCGCTTCACCATCGTCTACATCGCTCCACTCGGGCAGGATGTGCTTTTCGGCGAGGAGAAGTGCGAGCTGGGGCGCAACTTTGCCACCAAAATCTGGAACGCCTCGCGCTTCGTCTTCATGCAGCGCGAAAAGCTCTTCTCGACGCGCGAGGAGTTCGTCGAAGCCTTTGCCGCATTCTCGCCTGACCGCGAGCTGCTCTCCTCCGCCGGACTCTGGCTCATGTCGCGCTACACCGCCATGCTCGAACGTTACCATCAGGCGATGGCGAACTTCAAGGTGAACGACATGGTGAAGATCGTGCACGAGTTCTTCTGGGGCGACTACTGCGACTGGTACGTCGAGGCGCTGAAGAGCGAGCTGGCGGGCGAAGCTTCGGCGGAGCGTTCGCGCCACGCGGTCTGCCTCGCGGTTTCGGTGCTCGAAGGGGTGCTCAAGGCGCTGCATCCGGTCATGCCCTTTATCACCGACGAAATCTGGCACGCCATCGCGCCGCGCGGCAACGACGAGACCATCGCGAAAACGCTGCTTCCGCAAGCCGACGCAGCGTGGACGGCTGAAGATGCCGTCGCGTTCGACACGGTGCGCAACATGGTGTCGGAAATTCGCAGCCTCCGCTCGGCCTTCAACGTGCCGCACGACCTGCGAGCGAGCGCGGTCATCCGCGCCGCATCCGGCGAAGCGCTCGCCGCGCTCGAAGCGGGCAAGGCGATATTCCCGGCGCTGACCCGGTGCGAGGTCGAGCTTGGCCAGAGCATCGCCCGCCCGCCTCACTCGGCAGCTTCGGTGGTTGACGGCAATGAACTATTTATCCTGTTAGAGGGGTTAATATCCTTTGAAAAGGAAAAAACCCGCCTGCAAAAGGAGATATCCAAGGTGACATTCTACATCGAATCGTTACAGAAAAAACTCTCCAACCAGGGATTCGTGGCCAACGCTCCGGCGGAAGTCGTCGCCAAAGAGCAGGAAAAGCTCGAAGAGTCGCGTTCACTCGTGTTGAAGTTGCAAGGAAATCTCGAAGTTCTCTCGTAGTGGAGAAGCGAATTTTTAGACATTTTAAAGAAAAGTCCGAATTTTTTTAGATATTCCAAGTTCGATTTTGTCTGTCGGGGATTCCAGTGCCAGGGTCGATGCGATCTGGTTCACCGGTATTATCAGTGATGTTATCCCTGATAGCGTGATGGAGTTCGAACAAGGATCAATTCATGAAGCAATTGAAAATCAGTAAGCAAATTACCAACAGGGAGAGCCTGTCCCTCGACCGTTATCTCCAGGAGATCGGCAAATACGATCTGTTGACGGCAGAAGACGAGGTGAAGCTGACCAGGGCCATCAAGGAAGGTTACGACATGCCGGTCGATACCGTCGAGTACAAACGCGCCAAGCGGGCGCTCGACAAGCTGATCAAGGGCAACCTCCGCTTCGTGGTCTCGGTGGCCAAGCAGTACCAGAATCAGGGCTTGACGCTCGGCGACCTGATCAACGAGGGCAACCTCGGCCTGATCAAGGCGGCCAAGCGCTTCGACGAAACCCGAGGTTTCAAGTTCATCTCCTACGCCGTATGGTGGATTCGCCAGTCGATCCTCCAGGCGCTTGCCGAACAGTCGAGGATCGTGCGCTTGCCACTCAACAGGGTCGGCACGCTCAACAAGATCAGCAAGGCATACAGCCAGCTTGAACAGGAGTACGAGCGCGACCCGAACACCAAGGAGCTGGCCAACCTGCTCGACATGGATTCGCAGGACGTGGCTGACACCCTCAAGATCGCCGGACGCCACGTTTCGGTCGATGCGCCTTTCGCGCAGGGTGACGACAACCGCCTGCTCGACGTGTTGCAGAACGACGGTCATATGCCCGACCACGGCCTGAACCGCGACTCGCTCACCCTCGAAGTCGAGCGTTCGCTGTCGGTGCTCGCTCCGCGTGAGGCCGACGTCATTCGCTCCTACTTCGGCATCGGCATGGACAACCCGCTCACGCTCGAAGAGATCGGCGAAAAGTTCAAGCTCACCCGCGAGCGCGTCCGCCAGATCAAGGAAAAAGCGATCCGCCGCCTCCGCCAGTCCGCCTACAACAAGGTGCTCAAGGAGTACATCGGAAGCTGAGTTTCAGCGACGACATAAAAATTTATCACAACCGACGGTAGTTTCGTCGGTTGTGGTGTTTAATGGGGTGAGTTAATTGATAACAAGCAAAGAACGATGTTCTTCTCAGTATATCAGAAACTCATTGATGAGCGAGCCAGTCAGCTCAATACGTCGCCCTATATCTGAATCTGAATCGTTATCTGAATCGAAAACAGAGGTTTTTACGTCATTAGCACATTAGCCTCTTAGGGATGAGTAGGTGTGAATCTTTTGCAGGGCGGTCACGGCAACCCCTTCATGAGAGTCAACCACGCCCTCTCGACCGCCTCGGTTGAAACATTGGCTCTTGTCGTAAAGCTGAACACCTGAACAGCCCGTCTCTAAAATGGATCGGAAGGGCCTCAAAATTGCCGATGCCGGCCAGAGCATCAAAGCCATCACCTCCGCGCCAACGGCTGGCGAGGAGCAGAAGATTATTTTGACGTTATTTGAATGACATAGAAATAACAAGTCTGACGAGTAATTCGTAACTGGATATTGGTAACGACATCTGCCCTAACTTTGTCGGTCAAGATATTATTTAAATACCGTTATTGAATCTTGAACCTCCCGCTTAATGCTTCAAGATTCGATTACTGATCAGAATCGATATCACTTGAATCGGAACTTGACTGATCAGTATAAGTGAATTTACCTCCTGTGCTACTCCCCGCCTTAGAAGTGATTGTGATATTGACAGTCTTTCCTGCACTACCTGGCGGAATAGTGGCCGTCATTTGATTATCGGATTCAATCTGAAAACTCGGAGAGAACGCTGAACCAAATCTCACGCTTGAAACCTCTTTAAAGCAACGTCCTTTGATTATAACTTGATCATTTTCAGCTCCCTTGGTTGGTACAACGCTTTCAATGACAGGGCGAAGTGCTTCGCCGCCAGGACTGAGAATAATATCAGTCAACCGTTTGATAAGTTCACGAAAGGCCTCTTCACGATAACCGACCACAAAAGAGACCAAGTAGTATAGCAAGTTCTGAGAAGCTGTAGGTGACTTTGTGGCCGGAATGCTGGACCCGACAGAAAGTATTCCAGCTTGAAAGATCATAACGGAGATTACAGACAAAGCGACTCCGACAAATGGCCTGGTTATATGCCAGTATTTCCAGCTCGAATCCCAGTTATGTCGATGATCGACTGTACCAGATAAAGAAATGACAACCCCGCCTAATGCTCCAAACCACAACACCCCAACAGGAATTGAACCAAATGAATCCGGTATAGTTAAATATGGTAGTTTGGCAGGCAATAATTCTCGTAAATTTGTAAAATAGAACAGCGCTATGGTGAATAGAACAATGAGATAGAAAACCTCTACAAGCACAATGAATCCCACCTTGTTATACCAGACATCTTGGTTAACGTTTGTTTGCATTTTTCCCATAAAAGCCTCCTTTATTATTATGAAAAGCTTTCCTTTTTGTGTTTTTTTAATCAAAATAGACTCAAAACCGGCATACGGAAACAATTATAAAAGAATATACTCATACGCTTTTTAACAGTACTCCAATACAGAACTTGTATTAGCAAAATTTTTAGTAACAAATCTACGTTCCTGATATCATTCAACAATATTCTGCAGAATAGCCTTTCAGCTCTTCTCCATAATCTGCTTGATGGCAGACACGATTTCATCCACATCATCAACCGACACTTCGGAAAACCATATCTTCTGAGGATAAATCATCACATTGGCCCCCTGAGCGCAAACCCCCATGCAGCCAGATGTCGAAACCCTCACCTTCCCTTTCCACCCTTTCGCGTCAAGAGCTTCCTTCAATTTCTCTTTGATGAGCTGACTGT
>JAAXXD010000039.1 GCA_013334655.1 Chlorobaculum sp.
TGTACACGTCCACGCCGGTGCCTTCGGTCTGCTTGAGGAGGTCTTCCATGTCGCGCAGGTCGTGACCCGAGATGAGGATGCCCGGACGGGTGCCGACGCCGATATTGACGGTGGTGATCTCCGGGTTTCCGTAGGTTTCGGTGTTGGCCTTGTCGAGCAGCGCCATTGCCTTGACGGCGGTTGCGCCGGTCTCCATCACGAGGCCGAGCAGCTCGTCGGCGGAGTGGTCGCGCAGCAGCGCGGCGAGGCCCTTGACGTAGAATGAGTAGATGTCGTCGTCGTGGTAGCCGAGCACGGCGGCGTGGTCGGTGTAGGCGGCCAGACCCTTGATGCCGTAGAGAACGAGGCTCTTGAGCGAGCGCAGATCGGCGTCGTCGCTCATGCTGTCGATGGTGCATGCCATCACCTTGCCGAGGAACTCCTCGCGCGTGCTGCCGCTCCAGGTCGCGGCGTCGTGAGCCGGAGTCACGCCGGTCAGCGCCTTGACTTCGTCGCGCATGGCAAGCGCCTTGTTGATCTGCGCCACGATGGCCACGTCATCGAAGTTGGTGTTGGTGACGGTCACAAAGAGGCATTCGCTGATCATCTGTCCGTACTTTCTGTCGATCTTCTCTCCCAGAGCCTCGGCGCAAAGGGCGATCCCCTCGGCGGCGTAGACGAGCGTATCCTGAAGCTTGGCTGTCAGTTCATCCTTGCCGCACACCCCCCGGACGTTACAGCCTGTTCCCTTGATGCTTTCCTGACACTGGTCACAATGCATAGACATAGTGGTATCTCCTTACTTTACTGTTGTTTGTTTGTTCAGGTCCGGTGACAGGATGCTCGCCAGCCGTCTATCGGCAGCGCCGCCCTCCCTGTCACCAAGTTTCTCTTTCGCCAGCGCCCGCTGCATGAGCGCCGCTTTCATGATCGATCTGCGAGGCCGCGCCTCGATCACGGCGCTGAAGTCTGCGATTGCCCCCTCATAATCGCCAGTCTCGGATCGGATGATGCCGCGATTGCCGTACGCGATGATCCGCTCGCGGAATCGCAAACCGAGCTTGATCGCCATCGTCAGATCGCCCAGCGCTCCATCGAGATCGCCCGCCGCGCTTCGGACTCCCGCCCGGTTGCTCCAGGCTTCGGCGTTCTGCGGCTCGGCGTCGATTATGCGACTGATCTCCTCCTCCGACCCACGCCAGGCCCCAAGGGCATCTTTCAGCATGAGACCACCTCGTCGGCAAGAATCTCGCCGCTCACGCCGATGACGATCTTCCTGACTGGCACCTTGCGGCTCGCGCGTTCGAGCGCCTGCAACGCCAGCGCGGCGAGACCGCCGCAGCACGGCACTTCCATGATCGCCACGGTGATGCTGGCAACGCCGGAGAGATCGATCAGCGCCGTCATCTTTTCGAGGTAGCGATCCATGCCGGTATCGAGCTTCGGGCAGGCGATGGCCAGCGACCTGCCGCGCAGCAGTTCGGGATGGAACGCACCCATCGCGAAGGCCACGCAGTCGGCGGCGAGCAAAAGATCGGAGTCCCGGAAATAGGGCGCGACGGGCGTGATGAGATGAAGCTGGATCGGCCACTGGCGCAGCTCTCCGGGATAGTCCGCCGCCGAACGCGCTTCGCCGGGCTTTGATTTTGCCGACTCGCGAAGATCCATCATGCGGCTTCCGGGGCATCCGCCGCCGTGATGCGCGTGCCCGTTGGCGGCCTCTGCTTCGAGCGGATTGGCGATCCCCTGCTCGGCGAGATACTCAACCGCCACGCGCAGATAGCCCGTCTCGCCGTGATCGCGCAAATGACGCAGGTGCGCCGCGATGACATTTGGCCCTGCCTTCACGATGCTCTCTGCCATCACGCGCCGCTCATCGTACGGCTCGGCCTCGCGCGTCTCGACCTGCATCGCGCCGGTCGGGCAGTGGCCGATGCACGCGCCGAGACCGTCGCAGAACAGATCGCTCACCAGCCGCGCCTTGCCGTCAATCACCTGAAGCGCGCCTTCAGGACAGGCCGGAATGCAATCTCCGCAGCCGGTGCATTTTCTCTCATCTATGGTTATGATCTGCCGTTTCATGTTGGCCTCTGCTTTAAATATTAAAGTATCGTGAGCGCGATTTATTGGTTCCTTTTTATCCTGTATCCCACGAAGTCGTGACTTACGCACAAGATCGATGATCGGGATTTTCTCTTTTCCCGTAGGGGCGCACGGCCGTGCGCCCCTACAAAATTCTCAGAATAACAAGCAAAACCTGCGACCTGTGACATTACTTCGTCAGCGCCTCCACCGCCTTCAGGTCGTCGATCAGCTTGCCGATAGTCACTTTTGAAAACTCCTCGTTCACCATCTGCTCGATGCGCATGATCTCGTGGCGCAGCACGCAGTTGGCGCGGTTTGAGCAGAGCTGTTTGCGGAACATGCACTCCGAAACCTGCACCTTGCCCTGGAAGATTTCGATCACCTCGGCCACGCCGATGTCGGCAGGATTTTTTCCAAGCCGGACGCCGCCCCCAGCCCCCTCTTTCGACTCCACCAGCCCGCTGCGGATCAGCTCCTGCAGAATGCGCCGCAGGAACTGGTACGGAATCGCCTGCTCGTCGGAGATCGCCTTCGCCGGAACCCAACCATCAGGTTTCATGCCGAGGGAGATCAGCGCCCGGACGGCATAGTCAGTTTCTTTGTTCAGTACTTTCATATTTGTCGAATTTCTGATACCAATTTAGTATCAGTTAATCAAAATCCAAAATCATCCGGGAAAATTCCCCGGTTTCTCTCTTTTCTGAAAAATCTTCCTCTGACGGGAACGGCGGCCCGCGTGTGGGGTTATGTAGTGAACGATTCGATCCGTAAAAGGACGGATGGCTCTGGAAACATCATCCTTCATTTGGCTAACCTGAACCCTATGCTCCAGTTAGAAATCCCCGGATACCAAGCGCTCGGCAACCTCCGCTCACGGGGCGAGTTCCCGCCAAAGTGGACGAAGATCGATGAACTCGAAGGCGTGACGAACCGCTTCATGGAGCGTTTCCGCGACGAACGCTTCGAGGCGTCCAAGGAGCTGGGGCCGGGCTTCTTCGTGCCTGAAATGATCGACCGGATGATTCGGACGGAGGAGGCTGAGCGCATGGATGACGCTTCGGCGGATGGGCGCGAGCGGCTCGATGCGGTGCGGGCGCTCGACCGGATGAACCACATGACGCTCGCCTACGAGCATCAGTGCGACCTGCTCATGCCGCTGATCGCAGGGCTTGCGAGGACGGAGAGACCGGTCGGCATCCTCGAACTGGCGGCGGGGTCGGGCGGTCTGGCTTTTGCGCTCTGCGAGCGGGCGAGGCAGGCGGGCATCGAGGTGCGCGTCACGGCGTCGGACATCGTGCCGGAGATGGTGAGCGAGGGCAACCGGATCGCCGGGGAGCGCGAGCTGCCGGTGCATTTCAGGCGCTTGAACGCTTTCGATTTCGAGGGAATCGAACCCGGATCGGTCGATCTGGTCGTCATCTCGCAAAGCCTGCACCACTTCTCCCCCGGCCAGCTCGCGCTCATGATCGCCCAGTCGGAGCTGCACGGCGCATCGGCATTCGTCGGCATCGACGGCTACCGCAGCCTGCTGCTTTTCGGCGGAGTGCCGCTGGTGGCAGCGCTTCAGGGCATCGCGGCCTTCACGCATGACGGCCTGACATCGGCGCGAAAGTTTTTCTCCCAAATCGAACTCGACATCATCGCCGCCATCGCCACACGGCGTCAGGCGCATCGCGTCACCTGCTCGTGGCCGCTGACCATGCTGCATGTGCCGCTGAAGCTGCCGACAGCCATATGATTGGTAAAGCGGGGTAAAGGTTTTACCTTAGCCTATCGACAACTGACTTTTCCCGGTCACAACTCACAAAAGGAGAACATGCCCATGAAAATCGGCAAAGCTTTAGGAGTGATTCTGGTCGTCCTCGTGCTCATTCAGTTTCTTCCCGGACGCGACCACGTGAATCCGCCCGTTACCGGCACCCCCAAGTGGGACAGCCCTCGCACGGCAGAGCTGTTCAAAAGAGCGTGCGGCAACTGCCACTCGAACGAAACCGTCTGGCCCGGATACAGCAACATCGCGCCCATCTCGTGGCTCATCAATCTTGACGTGAAGGTTGCCCGCTCGAAGTTCAACGTCTCCGAATGGGGCCGCACCGGCAAGAACGATGGCGACGAAGCCGCCTCCGAGACCAGAAATGGCAAAATGCCGCCGTGGTTCTACATGCCGACCCATCCTGAAGCCAAGCTGACGCCCGCTGAAAAGGATGAGCTGGTGAAAGGTTTGGCCGCCACCTTCGGCGACGAAGAGAAAGAGAAAAAAGAGGAGAAGAACGAGAAGCGTTGAACGATCCCCAGTTATCCGCCGGACCGTTTTAACGCGGTCCGGTTGGATTCCCCCCTTGCACTGAAACACGCGGCAATATTTTACCAGCGAACCACAGCCCTGACGCACTGAACCGATGCCAGATTTTTCATCGACAAGATTTCGTTATTCGACCAGCAGAAACTATCCGCTTCATCTCACGCTTTTTGTCGCGACGCTTCTGACCACCACCTGGGCCGGAACGATCTGGATTGGCAAACCGGCGGTCATGGATACTCTTGCGCACTTCCTGCGTTCCCTGAAAATCGGGTTGCCATTCTCGCTCTCGCTGCTCGCATTTCTGACCGTGCACGAGTTCGGCCACTTTTTCGCCACCGTGAAGCATCGCATCCGGGCCACGTTGCCCTACTACATTCCGCTGCCGCCGCTGCCGTTTCTTATGAGCATTGGCACCCTCGGCGCGGTGATCCGCATGAAGGAGCCGATACGAAGCCGCCCGGCGCTCTTCGATATTGGCGCGGCGGGGCCACTCGCCGGATTCGCGGTCGCGCTCGCGCTCCTCGTCTACGGCTTCACGCATTTGCCGTCCGTCGATTATATCTATTCGATTCATCCCGAGTATCGCGCTTCCGGAGGCATTCCGCCCGCGCCGCCGGAGACCTTGCACCTCGGCAAGAGTCTGCTCTTCATTCTGCTTGAAAAGATCATCGCGCCGAAGGGGTTGCCGCCGATGTATGAGCTTTATCACTACCCTTATCTTTTCGCCGGATGGCTCGGCTGTTTCGTCACCGCGCTGAACCTCCTTCCGGTCGGCCAGCTCGATGGCGGGCACGTCATCTACGCCATGTTCGGCGGCGTCGGACACCGTAAAATCTCAAAGTTCTTTCTCGCTTGCATCACCATTCTCGGCGCGCCATCGTTCATTTTCGGCCTGCTGCCGCTGATCAATCCGGCGCTCGTCTTTCCCGCGCCCGAGCTGCTGCTCCGCTGGTCGTGGCCCGGATGGATCATCTGGGCCTTCATTCTGCGCCGCTTTCTCGGCACGAAGCACCCGCAGGCGGGCAGCGACCGTCCACTCACGGCGAGGCGTATGCTTGCCGGATGGGGCTGCATCGCGATTTTCATTCTCACCTTCACTCCCGTGCCATTCGCAATCATTTGAGCTTTTCATGATGAGCCAGAATCCCACTGACCGAAGCCGTTTCCGGCTGAACTGCACGGGCGCGACGCTCGACCTCTCGGCGCGACCGGCGATCATGGGCATCGTCAATCTCACGCCCGATTCGTTTTTCGACGGCGGCAGCTACGGCAACGCCGGAGAGGCGGCGCAGCTCGAACGCGCCCTCGAATCGGCGCTGGCGATGGTTCGAGCCGGAGCGGAGATCATCGACGTCGGCGGTGAATCGACTCGGCCCGGTGCCGACTCTGTCGGCGCGGAAGAGGAGATGCGACGCACGACTCCCTTCATCGAACTTTTACGCCGCCACAGCGACGTAGTTATCTCCATCGACACCTGGAAGTCGGAGGTGGCCGAAGCGGCTCTCCGCGTCGGAGCGAACATCGTCAACGACATCTCCGGCTTCAGCTTCGACCCGAAAATGCCGGGGGTGTGCGCTCGATACCGCGCTGGCGTAGTGCTGATGCACACTCCGGCGAAACCGGATCAACTCCGCTGGAGCTACAACACCGGCGCGGAACACGACGAGGTGATGGCCCTCGTGACCGGCTTCCTGCGCCACTCGATTGAAGTCGCCCGAGAGCACGGCATCGAGTCGATCATCGTCGATCCCGGCCTCGGCTTCGGCAAAACCGTCGAGGAGAACTACCACCTGCTGGCGCGGCTCGACGAACTGCATGAACTCGGCTGCCCGGTGCTGGCCGGGGTGTCGCGCAAGTCGTTCCTCGGCCAGGCGATCAGGATGCCCGGCGAGGAAGTCCCTCCGCCTTCGGAGCGCCTCAACGCCACGATCAGCGCCAACACCATCGCGCTCATGCACGGCGCGGACATTCTGCGCGTGCATGACGTGCAACCCGCCGCGGACGCGCGGGCGGTGGTAGTGGCAATGCGCGGGGCGGGGTAGCTGCCTTGTGGACATTGATGGACTTGTATGGACTTTCATGGACGAACCTTCTGTCCAACAATGTCCATCAGTGTCCATTCAAAACCCCCACCCACCTGCAATTTCCAAGCTGATCTTTTTTTCGTAACTTTCGACCGGCAGCCGGAAACACCGGCTTGCCGAAAGACAATGCTTACAAGCGCATTGTCGTTCTTTCGGAGACCGCTAACACCCTGTTCATGTACCTGTCGAAAATCGAGCTTTTCGGCTTCAAAAGCTTCGCGCATAAGGTCAGGATTCATTTCGACAAAGGACTGACGGCTATCGTCGGCCCGAACGGTTGCGGCAAAACCAACGTCGTCGATGCCATCCGCTGGGTGCTCGGCGAGCAGAAGTCGATGCTCCTGCGGTCGCCGAAGATGGAGAGCATCATCTTCAACGGCACCAAGCGCCTCAAGCCCCACAGCTTCACCGAAGTTTCCATCACCATCGAGAATACCCGCAACGTCCTGCCGACCGAGTACACCGAGGTGACGGTGACGCGCCGCCTGTATCGCAATGGCGACAGCGACTACCTGCTCAACATGGTGCCCTGCCGTCTCAAAGACATTCTCGACCTTTTCGCCGACACCGGCATGGGCAGCGACGCCTATTCGGTGATCGAGCTGAAGATGATCGAGGAGATCATCAGCAACAAAAGCGAGGAGCGGCTGAAGCTTTTCGAGGAGGCCGCCGGCATCACGCGCTACAAGCAGCGCCGCAAGCAGACCTTCCGCCAGCTCGAAAGCGCGAGTCGTGACCTGGCCCGCGTGGACGACGTGCTCGCCGAGGTGGAAAAGAAGGTGCGCAACCTTCGCTTGCAGGTGCGCAAGGCCGAGCGGCTCAAGGAGATTCGTGAGGAGCTTCGCACGCTCGACCTCACGCTCTCGGCCATCTCGATGGACGAGCAGTTGCAGAAGCTCAAGCCGCTGCTCGACTCCATCACCACCGAGGAGCGTCAGAGCCACGAGCTGGCCGCCACTATCGCAAAGCTCGACGGCTCGCATCAGGAGTCCGAACTGCACCAGCTCGAACTCGAACGCAAGCTCGCCGACGACCAGAGGGAGCTGAACGGTTCGAACCAGCTCGCCCACGCGCTCGAAAAGCAGCTCTTGCAGCAAGAGGAGAAGCAGAAAAATCTGCTGCAAACCATCGACCGCCTGAACCACTCGATAGCCGAAAAAGGGCGAAAGCGGCTCGAACAGGAGGCATTGTCGAAGGAGCTGTTGGAGAAGCAAACGCCGCTCGAAGAGGCTTGCGCGACGACGCTCGCCGCTTTCGAGCGACTGAAGGAGCAGCAAGCGCAGCTCAACTCCGCGCTCGACGCCAGCCGTCAGGCGGTGCAACAGGAGCGCCGCGCCGTGGCCGAGCTCCAGAAATCGATGAACTCGCTGAACCTCACCCGCCAGTCGCTCCGCACCCGCAGGGAGCATCTCGAAGGGTCGGTGCACCGGCTCGACCAGCGCAAGCGCGACCTCGAACGCTCGATGGAGCAGTCGGAGCCGGAGCGCCGCCTCGCGTCGGAATCCATCGAGCAGAAAAAAGTCGCCCTCGAAGAGCTGAAAAAGGAGGAGGAGCGGCTCGTCGCAGAGAAGGCACGCATCACGGAGCAGGGCGAAAAGCGCAAGGAGGAGCTGCTTTCGCTCAAGGGCGAGCACAACCATCTGAACAATCAGATCGTACTGTGCAACTCGATACTCGAAAAGTTCGAGGGGCTGCCCGAGGGGGTCGCTTTTCTCGAAAAGCGCCGGGAGGGCAAGCCGGGGCTGGGGTGTTTGTCTGACCTGATCTCCGTCGCGGAGGGCGACAAAAAAGCGCTCAACGCGGCCTTCGGCGAGAGCCTCGGCTACTACCTCTGCCGCACTCTCGACGAAGCCCGGCTCGCCGTGTCGAGCCTCGCGCAGGCCGACAAGGGCAAGGTGCACTTCCTGATTCTCGACCTCATCGACGGCGGCGGCGAGGCTGACTATCCCGAGACCGAAGGGGCACGGCGGGCCGTCGATCTGGTGGAGGCTCCGGCGGAGCTGTCGCGAGCGCTGCGGCTTTTGTTGCAGCACCGCTACGTCGTGGACGATCTCGACGCCGCCGAGCGGCTGGCGGAACGCCATCCCGAGGCGCTTTTCATCACCAGCAAGGGCGAGAAGTTCACGCGCCGGGGCGTGCTCTACGGCGGCAGCGCCAAGGGGGGCGAAAGCGTCAGGCTCGGCAAAAAGGCGGAGCGCGACCGGTTGCAGGAGCAGATGCGCGGCGTGTCGGCGGCCATCGGCGAGGCGGAAAACGATCTCGCCGCGCTGCGCAAAGAGTTCAGCGCCATCGACACCGAGAAGGGCAAACGCGCCGCAGCGACTATTGGACAGGAGATTTCGGCGCTCGAAAAGCGGCTCGCGCGGCTCGAAGCCGAGGAGCGCTCCGGCGCGGATCAGATCGCGCACGCCGACAAGGAGCGCGACGTGCTGAACAGCTCCATCCAGAGCGTGGCGGGCGAGCTGAAGCAGTCGCAACCTGAAACGCTTCGGCTCGAAGCGGAGATCGAGGCGGCCCAACAGCGGGTGCAGGCAATGCAGGAGGAGCTTTCCGGCGAAGAAAACCGCAGCCGGGCGCTGCACACGGAGCTTCAGGCGCAGCAGGGGCGCTACCGCGACGCCCAGCTCGACCTCGAAAAGCACGGCTTTCGGGCGAGCGCCTGCCAGCAGGCCATCGTGACGCTCAGCGACGAGATCGAGGGGATGCAGCGCCAGATCGCGCGGTCGGAAAAAGAGGTGGCCGAACTCGGCCAGTCTATCGCCGCAACCTCGGCTGAGCACGAAGCGGCGCTCGTCATCTCCGCCCGCCAGCAGGATGCGCTGAACGTACTCGAATCGAGCTGCCGAGAACTCCAGGCGCAAAACCACGATGCCCTCTCGAACCTGCGCGATTTGCGCCGCAAGTACGATATTTCATTGCAAATGCTCGCCGAGTTCGGCAACCGCAAGGCGAAGCTCGAACAGGAGATAGCCCACTTGCAGGCCACGGTGATGGAGCGCTACAGCATCGAACTTGAGATGATGCCCGCGCATGCGCCGGAGGGATTCGACCTCGCCGCCGGGCGGGAGCGGCTCGCCTACCTGCAAAAGCAGCGCGAACAGTTCGGCGGCGTCAACGAGCTGGCGCTGGAGGAGTACGAAAGCGAGAAGAAGCGGCTCGACTTCCTGACCGCACAAAAGGAGGATTTAGTCACCGCCGAGGCGCAGCTTCGCGAGACCATCGAGGAGATCAACCGCACGGCGCTGGAAAAGTTCGAGGAGACCTTCGTCGAGGTTCGCAAAAATTTCATCCGCATCTTTCACGATCTGTTCGATCCCGAGGACGAGGTTGATCTGTTGATCCATACGGACGAAGACCCGCTCGAAGCTCGCATCCAGATCGTCGCCAAGCCGCGCGGCAAAAAGCCGCTCGCCATCGAGCAGCTCAGTGGCGGCGAAAAGGCGCTGACGGCGCTCTCGCTGCTCTTTGCGATCTACCTCGTCAAGCCAAGTCCCTTCTGCATTCTCGACGAAGTCGATGCGCCGCTTGACGACGCAAACGTGGGAAGATTCGTCAAACTCCTGAAAAAATTTGAGAATAACACCCAATTTATTATCGTTACGCACAACAAGAAGAGCATGGCATCCTGCCAGGCGCTCTACGGCGTCACCATGGAAGAGGAAGGAGTGTCGAAACTCATTCCGGTGAAGATTGAAAAAGCACGTTCTGAAGAAGAGGCATCAGCCTGAAGACTAATGTATCGCAAACTTGTTCTGTTTGACATCGATGGAACCCTGCTCAGGGTAAACGGCATGAACCGGCGCGTCCTTGCCGACGCCCTTTTCGGGGTGTACGGCACCGAGGGGAGCACCGGCACGCACGACTTCTCGGGCAAGATGGACAGCGCCATCATCTACGAGGTGCTGCTGAGCGGCGGACTCGACCGGCAGCAAATCGCCGGAAAGTTCGATCAAGCCAAGGCGGCCTACATCGCCCTGTTCCAGGAGTGCGCTCGTCCATCGGACATCACGCTGCTCGACGGCGTGCGCGAGCTGCTCGACGCGCTTTCGGCGCGATCCGACATCCTGCTCGGCCTCTTGACCGGCAACTTCGAAGCCTCCGGACGCCACAAGCTGAAGCTTCCGGGCATCGACCACTACTTCCCCTTCGGCGCTTTCGCCGACGACGGCCTCGACCGCAACGAACTTCCCCGTATCGCCCACGAGCGTGCCCGCCGCATGACCGGAAAAAACTTTTCCCCGGATGACATCGTTATTATCGGCGACACCGAGCACGACATCCGGTGCGCCCGCGAGCTCGACGCCCGTTCCATCGCCGTGGCGACGGGCAACTTTTCCATGCAGGAACTCTCCCGGCACCAGCCCGGAGCGCTGTTCCCCAATTTTGCTGAGACCGGTGAGGTCCTCACCGAGATCCTTACTCCACAACTCTCTTAATACCGCATCATGAAAACCTACCGACGGCAAATCCGGGAAAAAATTCTTCAGGCGCTTTACACGCTTGAACTCCGGGATGTCGACACCGAATCGGCGACTCACTGGCTCCTCACCAAAGAGATCATGGAAGACCCCAACGCCATGAAATTCTTCAACCACCTGATGGGCAACATTGTCAGGAACCGCGAGGAGATCGACCGCTATATCTCCAAGCACACCTTCAACTGGGACATGAGCCGCATCGCGATCATCGACAAGAACATCCTGCGCATGGCGCTTGCCGAGATTCTCTACTGCGAGGACATTCCGCCGAAGGTGTCGATCAACGAGGCCATCGAGATTGCCAAGAAGTTCAGCAGCACCGACAAGAGCAGCAAGTTCGTCAATGGCATTCTCGACGCCATTTTCAACGACCTGAAAGCCGAGGGGCGCATCCAGAAGTGCGGACGCGGCCTGATCGACCACACCGAATCGAAGATGCAGAAAACGGAAAACGAGCGCTGAACCGCTCTTTCAACGACGATGAGCACATCCGTGAGTGAAAAGATCGCCTTCATCGAGCATGCGCTGTCGGTCGCCTGGCCGAATCCGAAAAGCGAACTGGAGTTCGAAACCCCATTCCAGCTACTGATTGCGACCATCATGGCCGCCCAGGCCACGGACAAGAAGGTGAACCAGCTCACCGAGGTGCTCTTCAAGGCTGCGCCCGACGCCGCGAGCATGAGCCGCATGGATGTGGAGGATATAAAGACGATCATTCGCCCGATCAACTACTACAACAACAAGGCGAAAAACATCCTTGCCGTCAGCCAGCGTCTGATTGATGAGTTTGGCGGCGAGGTTCCAGCTTCGCGCGAGGCGCTGGAGAGTTTGCCGGGCGTCGGCAGAAAAACCGCCAACGTCGTGCTCGGCAACGCCTTCGGCATCCCCGCCATGCCGGTGGACACGCACGTGCACCGCGTCTCGAACCGCATCGGCCTCTGCAAAACCTCGAAACCGGAAGAGACCGAAGCGGCGCTCTTGAAGCTCATTCCCGAAGCAAAGCTGATCGACTTCCACCACTACCTCCTGCTCCACGGCCGCTACACCTGCAAGGCGAAAAAGCCCGAATGCGGCAACTGCCCGATCCGCGAGATTTGCGATTGGGAGGAGAAGAGTTTTTAAGAAAAGGAGTTCAGTGACGGGATGGACTGGCTCGGACTTGTCCACAAAGTCCACTCCGTCCACCAAGTCCGTGCTCTGCCTCAGTTCACGCCGATAATCACGTCCGAGGCTTTGAAGATGGTACAAGCGTGCTGGCCCTCTTTGAGGTCGAGTCTGCCGGTGCTGGTTTTGGTGATGATCGCGGAAATAATGTTGCCGCCGCCGATTTCGATGTCGATTTCGCTGCTGACCTGATCTTCGATCACCCGCTGTACCGTTCCGTTGATGATGTTCCGGGCGCTCAGTTTTTTGTCGTCCATATCCCGTCCCACCATGACCGAACTCGACTTGACGATGGCGTAGGCGCTCATTCCCTTTTTCAGACCGAGGTTATCAACCGCGCCGTTGGTGATGGTCGAGACAATCTCCTGGCCGCCGTTCAGGGTGAGGATGATTTCGGCGTTGACTACGCCTCTCTTGATTTCGGTGATGGTGCCGGAGAAGGTGTTGCGGGCGCTGATCCGCATCGAAATCCTGCGCAGGAACTGGTAGAGGTTGCCGGTATCGCCGAGCCGCTCTTCGAGGTTGTCGAGGAACTTGCGGTGCTCCTCCTGCACGATCCGGTACTTTTCGATCACCTGCCGCCCCTCGCGGGTGAGCACGGTGCCGCCGCCGCCCTTGCCGCCGGTCATGCGGTCAACCAGCGGTTTTTCGGAGAGGTTGTTCATCATGTTGACGAAGTGCCACGCGGTTTTGTAGCTGATGCCAGCCGCTTTGGCCGCGCTGTTGATCGAGCCGAGTTCGTCAATCTTTTCAAGCAGGGCGATCCGGTCGCCACCGAGAAAACGGTTTTGTGATTTCTGGAACCAGATGGTTCCATCGATGCCGATAGGGTCTTGTGTTCTGCTCACGTGCGGTGTCCGTTACGGTACATTGAATAATCATACGGCAATATAGAATCCCGAAAGCAAAAAACCCGGCAGTGGAGAGCTGCCGGGTTGGTGTAATGGAGAAAGAACAGGGAGAACGGAATCGGGAAAAGATGCTCAGTAATGAACGGCGACCGAGGCGACCACGGTGAACGGCGCGCCGGGATAGTAGGTGCTGTTCATCGTTTTGTAATCGGAGGTGCTTATCAGGCTCACGTAGCGTTTGTCGAAGAGGTTCATGAAGGTGAGCGAGCAATCGACGTTCCGGAACCCAAGCATCGCCTTGCTCCAGGTGAGGTCGAGATCGAACACGGTCGCACCGTCGATTTTCTGCTGGTGCAGCACATCGCCGTAGCGAACCGAGGTGTATCGGACGATGGGCGAAATGGTCAGGTTGCCGGTTTTCCAGCTTATCATGCCTTTGGCCAGAAATTCGGGAGCGTCGGGAACCTGTTCGCCTTTGATGCCGATTGGCGGATTGCCGGGCGCGTCTGACCGGACATCCTGGGTGAAGTGGAACTGGTTCCAGGAGAAAGAACCGTAACACTTCAGACTTTCAGAGGGCCTCGCCTCCGCTTCGAGTTCGACGCCGTAAGCTCTGGCGTCGGCATTGTTCATCGGATAGTAAGCGTTGAGTACGCTGTCGAACAGCACCGCCTGCTTGTTGTGGTGCAGGTCGTAATACACCGTTGGCGAAATACTCCAGTTCCTGCCGTGAAGCTTCGCGCCAAGCTCGAAGTTCTGCGAAATCTCCATCCTGCGCTCATCCCAGAGCGGCTGGAAGCTTTTGCCATAGAATGCCTGGCTCGAAAGCATCGACTGGGCGATGTAATATGGATAAATGTCTACGTGAGTGACGTAGTTTTCGCCAAACGAAAAGTGCGCCGAAGCGTCATTGCCGATGCTTCGGGTAATCGTCAGGTCGGGAAAGAGGCGTCGGAAGGTTTTCGTCTCCGGCGCGCTTTTGGTGCTGTTGACGGTCGCGGCGGCAAGTGCGTCCTGATAGCTGACATCGCCGATGCCGTTCGTGTTGTAGGTGAGGATCGATGGCAGCGTGTAGTTCACGTACTTCAGCCCGCCTTCGACCTTCCAGTCATCGAGTTTGTACCTCGTTTCGGCGAAAGCCGTATGCAGCACGTGGCTCGACGGGTTCGACAGAATGTACCAGCTATCGAACACCAGCGATCCGCCGGAAACCTTGTAGAGCTTCTGCGAGGTCGGCGGGCCGGGGCGCTCCTGCTCGTGATAGAGGTAGCCGAGATCGAGATCGGCCTTGCCGATTTTCGTGGCGTACTCCGCGAGAATGCCTTTCAGGTCGTGGTCGATGTCCCAGCGCTTGACCCCGCTGAAGTTGTTATTGCCCGGAATCTTCAGGCCGGAGACGGTTTCGAGATAATACCCTTTATCGCTCCAGTAATAGGGCTTGATGTTCAGCTTCGAGTTCTCGCCGGTTTTGATTTCGAGGTTTGCCATGACCATCCAGTCTTCGAACTCGTTCCTGTTGAAGCCGAAGTAATCGTTTTTCGTCAGGTCGGTGCCGTAATCGACTTTATAGATGTCGAGTGTGCCGAGTTCCGTGTAGGTGAACGGGCGGTAGGCGTGGATGCTCCCTTTGCTGTAGGTCACAAAGGTTTCGAGCTTTACCTTGTCGCTGAATGGCGTGGTCAGGCCAAACATGACGTTGTTCCGGTTACTCGAACCCGATCCTTTCCATTTGTCTGCGTAGCCTGTCGAGGCTGAAACAAAACTTTTCACGCCGCCGCCAAGATTGCCGGTATCGACACGCACGTAGGTGCGATTAAAGCTGTTACTGCCCGCGCTCTCTTTGACAAGCACGCCGAATCGCTCCTCTGGCCGTCGAATCTGCATGTCGATTTTGCCGCCGACGTCGGTGAGACCAAGACCGATGTTGGCGGGCATTACGCCACTGTAGATATTGATATTGCCGAAATTTTCAAGGTCGTAGATGTTCACGCCACCGCCCGGCCTGCCGGTGACCGGCAATCTTTCGACGTTGACCGTCGAGCCGGGAACGCCACCGGCCGTCGCTTCGACCCCCCGGAAGCGGAACGCCTCGTGGTAGTTCACGATGTCGGCAAGTCCATACGGATCGACGCTTTGCTGGTTGATCGACGGCATCAGGTTGATGGTACGGTACACCGACATCTGCGACGGATTGAGCACCCTGGTCTGATTGTTGGTGAGCTGCCTCAGCAGGTCGCCTTTTTTGCCGGAGACGGTGATTTCGGGGGCGATATATTCGGAGGGCTTGCTGCCGGTCGTATTCTCCTCGGCCTGTGCCGTAGCGGAAAGCAGCGCCAGAAGGGCAATGAATGAAGTTTTTTTCATGCGGTGTTTTCGATTTTTCCTGATCAATTCGAACTGACTAAGCGTTAAGTATTTCGGGTTATAACGAGGCGCAAAAAAAAAGCAGGGCCGTTTGTTCTCTTGTTGCGTAAGCTCTTTCGATATATAATAAAAGTTATAACGATAAGCGAAAAATAAGGGAACCATCCCCGTGCCTCCAGTTAGCACAAGGCGGTTCCCATGGCTTCCTTGAAGGGAAGGAAGTGCTTAGCTGATGATATGGTCTTCGCAGGCCTCGCCCTCTTCGAGCGCGTCGAGGATTTCATCGACCTTGTCCGTGCTGTCGATTTCGCCGTACCAGAAGTTTTCAGGATAGACGACCAGCACCGGCCCTTTTTCGCAGAGGTTCAGGCAGGCCGTAGCCGAGACGGCCACATCGCTCAAGCCGCGGTCGGCCAGTTCGCTTTCGAGGTAGGGAATGAGGTTCAGCGACTCTTTTTTGTGGCACATGCCCTGTGGAGCGCCCTGCGCCCTGAAGCTCGCGCAGACGAAGATGTGATGTTTCGGTTTGTCCATGGTGGTTGGTTTGGTTTGTGTATTGGCTGAAATCTCTTTTTCTTTTTCGTTTTTGGGCCTTGTGGGACGAATAGGTCGTATAGGTCTTATAAGTCGAATAGGACATATAGGATTAAAAGATTATGCCGATTTCAGGCCGGGCACGCAACTCCGCCCCTTCGGTATCCATTTTCCATTTTCCATTATCCATTATCCATTATCCATTGTCAATTATCCATTATCCATTACCCACAGCCGTTGCCGGTGCCTGAGCACCCCGATTTGCAGACGTGGCCCAGGGTGTTTTTCATCAGGTGCTTCATGTTCTGGCCGGTAAAGATGCCGTAGACCGCCTCTTCGATCACCCCCTCCATCGCCATGACCTCTATTCCCCTGGCATTGAGTACCGATTGCGGTGAACCGCCGGCGCTGTTGACGAGCAGTGCGCGGCAGTCTGCGAGCCTTGCGGCGAGCGCTTCCCAGCGATCCTTGCCTCCGCCGGGAGGCGGGGCCGTGCGTGAATCGACCAGCGTGCAGCTCTTTTTCTCTTCGTCGAGCGCATAGACGAGGAACCTGTCGGCTTCGCCGAGATGCTGGTTGATGAGCACTCCCTCCAGGCTCGCCACGGCGATGTACGGGCGATCTTCTTCCGGATTCTTTGGCATGAGCGACGCTTCGGCGAGCTTCTGCATCATCTCCTCGGTGTTGATCTCGCCGATGATGCCAACCGCGTCGGCGCGGCAGCGGGCGCAGTGCTTCATCTGCGGCAGCAGCTTGCCGGCTTCCTCCTGAATCTCCTTCACCATCACCGGATCGGGTTCGGGAATGTTCTCGAACACGGTCTCCGTCGTGTTGTAGTAGGGCAAGGCGTTGAGAATGTCCGCCCCCATCGAGGCTACCTGGCGTGCAACATCGACGACGTGCGTGTCGTTGACGCCGGGGATGATGATCGAGTTCACCTTTGCCGTCACGCCGAACCTCTTGAGCTTCTGCAGGGCGGCAAGCTGGTTTTCGAGCAGGAGCTGCGCGGCCTGAAGATCGCGGTACATGCGCTTCTGGTAGCGCACCCAGGCGTAAATCTCCTGACCGATCAACGGATCGATGGCGTTGATCGTGAGCGTGACGTGGCTCACCTGCAATTCGGCGAGTTCCTCGATGTAGGGCAGCACGTCGAGGCCGTTGGTGGCCACGCAGAGCAGCATCTCGGGATATTTCTCCCTCACGAGGCGAAGCGTCTCCATCGTCTCCTCCGGGTTGGCGAACGGGTCGCCCGGCCCGGCGATGCCCACCACCGAGATGTTCGGCGAGAGCTTGAGCGCCCCATCGAGATAGAAAAGCGCCTGCTTCGGCGAGAGCACCTTGCTGGTAATGCCGGGGCGGTTCTCGTTCATGCAGTCGTATTTCCGGTTGCAGTAGTTGCACTGGATGTTGCACTTCGGCGCGACCGGCAGGTGTATTCTTCCGTATTTGTGCCTCGACGAGTCGTTGAAGCACGGATGGTTCTGGATGTTGAGTGTCATGAGGCCTCCCTTCAGGTCATGATTAATTCTTTGTTACATGTACGTGTAGCCAATCGGCGACGATTTCTGGCGCTCTTCGATGACCGTGTTCACGATGCGGTCGAACAGCTCCTGCGTGCCGCGATAGCCGAGGTGGTGCAGGCGCTGGCCGCCGAAGCGGTCGTGGATCGGGAAGCCGATCCTGATGAGCGGCAGGTCGTGCTTTTTGGACATCGTGAACCCCTTGCTGTTGCCGAGGAGGAAATCGGGTTTCAGCCGTTCCGCTTCGTGCTCGATGTCCACGAAGTCAACGCCGTGGCGCACCTCGATCCCCTGCTCCTCCATATCCGGGATCAGTTCCTGCAAGCGCTGCTTCATCAGGCCGCTCTTGCCGCCCGAGGCGCAGAGCACCGGCACGACGCCGATTTCGCGCAGGAAGGCAGCCACGGAGATGACCAGATCCTCTTCGCCGTACAGGATCGCCTTTTGGCCGAAGACATACTTGTGGCCGTCGGAATAGGCATCGACGAGACGGCGGCGCTCATCTTCGTACTTTTCGGGCATCTGCATCTCGGTCAGCTCTTCGAGCAGCGCCAGGAAGCGGTCGCTTGCCTTGATGCCGATGGGCAGCGGCAGGTGGTGGCGCGGCACGCCGAACTGTGCTTCGAGGTAGCCCGCCGCCGATTTCGCGGCTTCGAGCGTCGAGCCGAACTCGATGCTTGCCGAGGCGCAGCCGCTGTCGGCGATGGCGCTGGTCGAGGTTCCGCCGGGGGGAATCCGGTGGTACTCGCCCCACGGGCCGCCGTCGAGCGTCTGCGAATAGTCCGGCAGCAGCATGAAGGGCATTCCGAAGTCGGTCAGAATCTCCTTCAGGTAGCGTATATCCGCTGGCGAAATCATGCCTGAAAAGAGGTTGACGAGGTTCTTTTTCGCCCCGCCAACAGCGAGCGTTTTTACGGCGGAGCGCACCGCGGCGTGGAAGCCGTCGATATGCGTGCCGCTGTAACTCGGCGTCGAGGCGAAGATCATCACCGGCAGGTTTGCCGCGCCGCCCATCAGGGCTTCGTACTCTCTGAGAATCATCGGCACGTCGTCGCCGATGGTTTCGGACAAACAGGTGGTCGCGATGCCGATCACTCGCGGGTTGTACTGCTGCGAGACGTTTTTCAGGCCAAGCTTCAGGTTGTGGCTGCCGCCGAAGACCGCCGTCTCCTCGTTGAAGTTCGACGAGGCAATGTCGATTGGCTCCTTGTAGTGGCTGATCAGGTAGCGGCGGATGTAGGTGGCGCACCCCTGCGAGCCGTGCAGAAACGGGACGCACTGTTCGATGCCTCTGAAGGCCAGGCACGCGCCAAGCGGATTGCAGAGCTTGCAGGCGTTCTGCGTGGCCGTTTTGGCGGTCATAGTCGAAGCGTTCGTTGTCATCTCTTTCCTCCTTTTCTCGGGGCGAACTGCCATACGGGGCTCATCACCGATTCGTAAACTTCCTTGGCGAAATAGTACATACCGATAAATCCTGCGAGCGGAATCTTGCGCTCGTGGTTGTGGTCGCAGAAGCCGACGCCGAGTTTGAAGGCGATCGGGCGCTCCTTGACGCCGCCGATGAGCAGGTCGGCCTCCTTTTCGAGAATGAACTTGGAGAGCTCGACCGGATTCGAATCGTCCACGATCACCGTCCCCTCGTCGCACATCTCCTTCAGCGCACGGTAGTCATCCTTGTTGCCGGTTTGCGATCCGGCCAGCACGACCGACATGCCGATGGTGCGCAAAGCCTTGATGAGCGAGAAGGTCTTGAATGCGCCGCCGACGTAAATCGCGGCTTTCTTGCCCGCAAGCGCAGCCTTGAACTTCTGCATCTCGGGGTAATATTTCCTGATCTCGTCGCGCACGATCTCCTTGGCCTTCTCCATGATATCCGGCCTGTCGGGGAAGTGCTGCGCTACGTCATAGAGTGATTTCGACATATCCTCGAATCCGAAATACGACACGCGGATGAACGGGATGCCGTATTTTTCTTCCATATCTTTGGCGAGCGTGGTCATCGAGCCGGAGCACTGCACCACGTTGAGCGTCGCGCCGTGCGAGCGGCGGATGGCGTCGATCCTGCCGTCGCCGGTCATGGTCGCCACCACCTCGATGCCCATCTTCTCGTAATATTCCCGGATGATCCAGGCTTCCCCCGCGAGGTTGAACTCGCCGAGGATGTTGATGCTGTATTTGCTGATCCCCTCGGTCGAACCCTGGCCGATCAGCGTCATGAGGGCGTGGCAGGCGGCTTTGTAGCCATCCTTCTTGGTGCCCTTGAATCCTTCGGAATGCACCGGCAGCACCGGGATTCCTTTCTCTTTGGCGACCTTCTTGCAGACGGCCTCGATGTCGTCGCCGATCAGGCCGATGATGCAGGTCGAATAGATGAATGCCGCGTTGGGCTGATACTGGTCGATCAGCTCGATGAGCGATTTGTAAAGCTTCTTTTCGCCGCCGTAGATGACATCCATCTCCTGGAGGTCGGTCGAAAAGCTGAGTCTGTGCAGCTCCGGTCCCGATGAGACCGCTCCCCGGATGTCCCAGGTGTAGGCGGCGCACCCGATGGGGCCGTGCACGATGTGAATGGCGTCGGCTACTGGATAGAGCACGACACGTGATCCGCAGAAGACGCAGGCACGCTGGCTGACCGAGCCGGAGAGGCTGGTCTTGTCGCAGGCGATGTCAACCTCCGCGCCGCCCGCTCTCTTCTCGTAGACCTGTTTTTCCCTGCCTTCGAGCAGGCTGATGTTCTGCGTGTCCATTACTTCCTTCCCCTTCATTATCCGGTTATCAGAGCCGGTCCCAGCCAGGCCGGGACCACCCCTGTTGTCCTTTAAGTCCTTTCTGTACCTGAAGTCCCTGCTGTTACATTACCAGTTCGAACTTCTCTTCGAGAGCCATGCGATCCTGCTGATCCATAAGGACGCCGAGGATCTTCTCGATCAGCCTCATCGCGCCGCTGTAGCCGACGCTCGGGAAGTAGCTGTGGCCGACGCGGTCGAGGATCGGGAAGCCGAACCTGACGAACGGAATGTTCTCGTCGCGGGCGATGTACTTGCCGTAGGTGTTGCCGATGAGCAGATCGACCGGCTCGTTCTTGATCCACTGGTGGAGCAGGAACATGTCGGCCTGCGCGCCGTTCCTGAAGTTCGCGTAGGGCGCTCTTTCGAGAATCTCCTTCATGCGCTTCTCGAAGCGGTTGCCTGGCGTGCCGCTGACGATGTGCACCGGCTTCATGCCAAGATCGAGCAGGAACTCGGTGAGCGGCATGATCTGGTCGGGGTCGCCAAACAGCGCCACCTTCTTGCCGTGGAAGTACTGTTCCATGTCGGCCATGACGTCAACGACGCGACCGCGGTCGGCGGTGATCGAAGCCGGTACCGGCTTGCCAGCGGCCTTGCTCAGGGCCATGATGAAGCGGTCGGTTGCCGACAGGCCGATGGGCATGTCGAGCGTCTCGAACGGCACCTTGCACTTCTTGTCGAGCGCGATGGCTGCCGGTTCGGCGCTCACGCAGCCGAGTGCGAGCGAGCACTTGCTGTCGCCGGTGCTCCTGAGCTGCTCGATGGTGACGCCGCCCTTCGGATAGAACTCGTGCTTGCCGGTCTGCGGCGCGTCGAGCACATCGGAGGTGTCGGGGAAGAGCACGATCTTGGCGTCCATCAGGCTGGCGATGCTCTTGATCTCGCGCATGTCGGAAGGCTCCATCCAGCCCGCGACGATGTTGATCTGCTCCGTCTTCTCGCCGGTCGATACGGCGAACTGCTCGGCCATGCCGGTCACCATGTTGGCGTAACCGGTGATGTGCGAACCCACGAAGCTCGGGGTGCTGGCGTAGATGACGTATTTGCCATCCGGAATCTTGCCGTCATCCTTCGCTTTTTTGGTGATCTGCTGCAAGTCGTCACCGATGGTTTCGGACAGGCAGGTCGAGTGCACGGCGATCACCTGGGGATCGTAAACCGAAAAGATGGTCTCGATCGAAGCGAGCAGGTTGGCCTGGCCGCCGAACACCGAAGCGCCTTCGGTGAACGAGCTGGTGGCCGCCATGACCGGCTCTTTATAGTGACGGGTCAGGGTGCTGCGGTGATAGGAGCAGCATCCCTGTGAACCGTGGCTGTGAGGCAGGCAGCCGTGGATGCCGAGCGCGGCGTACATGGCTCCGATCGGCTGGCAGGTCTTTGCCGGGTTGATCGTCAGCCCTTCGCGCGCCATGACCTCTTTTGGTGTGTGTCGTAATAACATGTTGCAATAATCTCCTTATCTGTTACTGGGTGACGTAGCTGGCTTCAAGCGATCCGGCCTCTTCCTTTTCCCACGGGGCCTTGATGAGCTTCCAGACAGGGTTGTTGACCATTCTGTCAATATCCTTGTAGAAGTTGACCGCACCCTCGAAACCGGTGTAGGGACCTCCGTAGTCGTAGCTGTGAAGCTGCTTGAGCGGCACGCCCATTTTCTGCACGACATATTTCTCCTTGATGCCGGCGCAGAAGATGTCGGGCTTGTAGATCTCGATGAGCTTTTCCGACTCGTAGTGGCTGAGATCGTCAATGACCAGCGACTTCTGCTTCATCTGCTTCATCATGCCCTGGTAGCCGTTGATTTCGAGTCCCTTCGCTTTGAGTTCCTCAAGTTCGGCTTCGGTTTTCCTCGGGTTGTACAGTTCGGGATCAGCCGTCACCTTCAGCTCTTCGATGTTTTTGCTGTCGGCATCGATCTTGATCTTGGGCAGCACTTCACGACCTTCGTAGTCGTCGCGGTGCGCAAACTCATAACCTGCGGCCACCGTTGTCATGCCAAGCTCGGTGAAGAGATCCTGGTAGTGGTGGGCGCGTGAGCCGCCGACAAAGAGCATGGCGGTTTTGCCTTCGGTTCTCGGGCGAATCTCATCGACAATCGCCTTCACCTTGGGCATCTCCTCGGCAATCACCTCTTCGACGCGGGCCTTGAGTTCAGCGTCACCGAAGTACTCGGCGATCTTGCGGAGCGACTTGGCCGATGATTCAGCGCCGACGAAGTTGACCTTCATCCACGGGATACCGTACTTGGTCTCCATCATGTCGCCCATGTAGTTGATCGAGC
>JAAXXD010000040.1 GCA_013334655.1 Chlorobaculum sp.
CCGAACTCGAAAGGCCTATGATGAGCAGCGGCGGCAGCGTGCCGAGTACGAAAAAGCTCATGATCGCCATGCCTTCCGAGAGGCTTCCCGACAGAATCGCGGCCCCTTCGGCAGCCATTGTGAAGCCACAGGGAAGCAGAATGGTCATGAAGCCGGTAGGGAAGGGGCGGATCAGCCCATTCCTCGTCACGCCGCTTCCGGCTTTGTCGATCAGCCATTTTGGCAGAGCGATGCGAAGCCTCTGCAACGGCGTGAAGCCGAGCATCTGAAAGGCGAGGATGATCATAAGCGCTGAAACAGCGATGACGATCACGGAGGTGAAGTCGGGGGAGAGGCGGATCGACTCGCCAAGCAGCCCGAGCATGGCTCCGGTCAATGTGTAGGCCGCGATACGTCCGGTGTTGAAGAGCATCTGGGGACGAAGTTTTTCGCTGAAAGATGATGGCTTGTCGTTGCGCGCGAGCCACTGCGTCGAAAGCGCCAGTACGAGACTGCCGACCAGTGCCGCGCAGGTTGACATGCCCGCGATGAGGCCGAAGAGGAAGAACGAGCCGGACGAGCTGTTGCGGTCAATCGTGAGCGCCGGAAGCAGGCCGGATGCGGAGAGTCCGAAAAAGAGCACGAGCACCACGGCGGTATAGCCGATAACGCGGATCAATTCAATCAGCGGACGTTCTGTAACCGGAGTGCTGGAAAATGAGTAAAGAGCTTCAGGAAAAAGCTTTTGCAGCGTTTCTGCCGGATAAGCTTCTCCCTCGTAAGAGATTGTCAGCGTGCCAGTTGCCATCGAGGCTTTTGCATCGCTGACGCCGTATAGCTTTTTTAACCTCTTTTCAATGATCGCCTCGCACGAGGGGCAGTGCATGCCTTTGACAGCGTAGGTTCTGGTAGACATCGTGAGCTTGGCCTGTTTAACTATTGTTACAACTACCAACGCTCACTCTCAATGGTTCCCATCTTCATCCTCTTGTCCACAACGTCCACCGTATGGGCGGGTTTGGCTGCAAAGCGAATGATTCATCGTGGCGTTGAGGTGTTTCGTGGAAGGGCAACCGCGAGGGTTGCCCCTACGAGGGGTGGGGTGTTTTGAAATATTTCGTAGGGGCGGGTTTTACGCCCGCCCTCTTGGTTCATCCTTCAGGAGTCTTCGCCCTCCGTCTTGAACTCCGAGGTGGCGTGGAACTCGATCTCCGGGAAATCCTCGCGGGCGATCTTGAGCATCCACTCTGTTTCAGCGAGGAACACCGGATGCTCCTCCTTGTCGAGAGCGATGACGCTCGACTTGCGGCGCATGAACTCGGCGAGCTGCTCCTTGTTGTCGCTGGTGATCCAGAAGGCCTTGTGGAAGCGCAGTGGCATGAACGAGCATTGCGCGCCATACTCATGTTCGAGCCGGAACTGGATGACGTCGAACTGGAGTTCACCCACCGTGCCGACGATTTTGCGCGTGCCGTATTGCACGAAAAGCTGGGCGACGCCCTCGTCGGTGAGCTGCCGGATGCCCTTTTCGAGCTGCTTGGTCTTGAGCGGGTCGCGGTTTTCAAGCACCTTGAAAATCTCCGGCGAGAAGCTCGGAATACCCCGGAAGTGCAGGTTCTCGCCCTCGGTGAGCGTGTCGCCGATCTTGAGCGAGCCGTTGTCGTACAGGCCGATCACGTCGCCCGGCCACGCCTCGTCGATGACGCTCTTCTCCTGCGCCATGAACTGCGTCGGGTTGGAGAAGCGCAGCTTCTTGCCGAGCCGCGTGTGCTGATAGAACTTGTTGCGCTCGAAGCGACCCGAGCAGATTTTAAAGAATGCCGTGCGGTCGCGGTGGTTCGGGTCGAGGTTGGCGTGAATCTTGAAGACGAAGCCGGAGAGCGCCGCCTCGGAGGCGTTGACCATGCGCTCCGACGCCTCGCGGTCGTGCGGAGAGGGGGCGATGTCGATGAAGGTGTCGAGCAGTTCGCCGACGCCGAAGTTGTTGACCGCGCTGCCGAAGAAGACCGGCGCCTGCAACCCCTCGCGGTACATCTCAAGCTCGTACGGCTCGTAAACTCCCTCGATCAGCGACACATCCTCGCGCAGCTTCGCGGCATTGGCCGTGCCGACCCAGTGTTCGAGCTTCGGATCGTCGATGCCCTCGATGTCGGTCAGCTTCTCGCCGATTTTCGAAGCGTTCGCCTCGAAGAGGTTCAGCGAGCGGTCGAACAGGTTGTACACGCCCTTGAAAGTCTGCCCCTGACTGATCGGCCAGGTCATCGGACACACCTGAATGTCGAGCTTCTGCTCCAGCTCGTCGAGCAGCTCGAAGGGGTTGCGCCCCTCGCGGTCGAGCTTGTTGATGAAGATAATCACCGGCGTATGGCGCATCCGGCACACCTCCATGAGCCGCTCGGTCTGCTCCTCGACGCCCTTCATGCTGTCCACGACGAGAATGACGCTGTCCACGGCGGTCAGCGTGCGGTAAGTATCTTCAGCGAAATCCTTGTGGCCCGGCGTGTCGAGAATGTTGATACGCTTGCCGCGATACTCGAAGCCCATCACCGAAGTCGCCACCGAAATACCGCGCTGCTTCTCGATCTCCATGAAGTCGCTGGTCGCCGTCTTGCGGATCTTGTTGCTCTTGACCGCCCCCGCCGTATGAATCGCGCCGCCGAAGAGCAGCAGCTTCTCGGTAAGCGTAGTCTTACCCGCATCCGGGTGGCTGATAATGGCGAACGTCCGCCGCCGCGCGATCTCCTGTGCTAACTCCATGTGCTTCTTCTCTCTGTCTGATGTGTCAAGTCCGGTTCTCTGTAATAAGGCCGGAAAATAATTAAAAAATCGGGAATTTCGGGCATGGGGAGGGATGATGGTAATGCTGGGTGTCCTTGTTTTATCCGGGCGGAGAGTGTACTTTTGTGGGAGTAAGATAAAAATCACGAGGCTGACGTCTCAACGCCCCTATGGAACTTCATCCGCAAATTATTGAAAAAGAGGGCAAAAAAGAGTTTGTCGTTTTGCCATATGAAGAGTTTATGGTTTTGGAAGAAGCCATGAACGATTATGAGGATTTAAAAGACCTCAGGGAAGAAAAAGAAAAGTCAAAAAATCAGCCGGGTGTCCCGCTGGACAAGGTTGTTGCGGATTTGGAGTTGTGACTGTGAGGTCGGCGGTAAGTTCATTTACAATGAATTAACGCGTTTCTGATATAAATCTCTGCGGGTAGATTCCCTGAAATTCTGTTGCGAGATAGTTGGCGTTCTAAAACTTGTTTAATCGTTCTTGAGGAGATATTTGAGGCTTGCGTGTTGTCGCGATAATATCGTAACTATCTTTTGGTGACTTTGTGGTTTTTCCGTGACAAAGCATTTTGGCTATAAAAGTGGCTGTGATTATTATAAAAACGCAAGCACATATGCATTCCAAGATAGGGGTGACTTTTTGATCATTATGAATTGTTTTAATGTTTATTATTTTACTGCTTAGTTCTATCTGAGCTTCTTTGTTAAAAGATACTTCAGATATGACTGATAAGTTTGATTTATTTATTGCAAGGTGTGGTTTTATGCCGCTATTTATTAATAATGCAAGCCAGATTACAATTGTAAAGTAGCTTGTTATTTTGTTTATTTTTGTCACGGAATAGCTTAAGTCTTTATTTTTTGAAAGAGTCGTTTTATATAATGGCCCGATAAAATCATCCTCCAACATTTCAATCTGATATTCCCAATTTTCTTGCCAAAATTTACTTCCCAGATTGGCAAGATGCCAAGCTACTGAGAATACAAGGCCGATGCAACTGATTATGAGTGCATAAAAATTTTTATTTTCTATTTTATCTGATCCTAAAACTACAAAATAGCCCGCAAATATTGCACCTATTAATGTCCAGAAATGTGTGGATCTTTTCCAGTATAGTTCGATTTCAAATTTGCGAATATCCCAAGCGTACTCAAGTGCTCGTTTCGCTTTTTTTGGATCGGGATTCATGCCTAATCCGAAATTAGCCTTATATTCTTCTTCGCTTATTGATGACATAGGGGCAATGTATTTAGAGGGGAAATTAATGCGTTAAACAGTCGCTGCTAAAGTTGAAGATACCGGGTGTCATCGCAATCTCCAAGGCATCAGAAGTTAGTTGTCTGCGCTTTGTGCTTTTTTGGCTGGTTCTCGCTATCGACGCTTGCCTTGATGTGCCTCTTCATAGTCGGCTTCAGGTTCGGGAAAATAGCTGGCTTCGCGTTTTCCCAATCAATGTACTCCGACGAATCGTGTGTGGCCCAGAACTCCCGTTCCTCCTGCTCACTGCTGAACGTTGGAACCGTCTTTTTCTGCGTTTTCATTGATGCTCCGTTCCTTTATATCCCAGTCATATCGAGCAATATGCGAAATGGCGAGGCCCTTGCCAAGCCGGACGCCTCACGTTTCGCCGGACACTTCCGGAGCTTCGGGAATTTTCGTACTTTTTCCTGAAAATCTTAGTTGCACTTCACCCGTATCGCCATGCCTCAACCCCTTTCTGGAAATCTGTTCGACCTTTGTACTGAGCCGGTGTCGAGCGAGGTCAGACGGGCTGTCGAGTGGATTGGCACGGCGGGGAGTGCGGAAAGCCGTGGCGCGGTGTTCACCCGGCCTGAGGTGGTGGAGTTTATCCTCGACCTGATCGGCTATACCGAGGATCAGCCGCTTTTCGAGCGAAAGATTCTCGAGCCTTCGTTCGGGCATGGAGATTTTCTGCTTGCGGCGCTGAAGCGCTTGCTCGCTTCTTGCCGAAGCTATTTCTCGAAGGAATTGGCTCCGGTGGAGCGTCTTGCCGATGCTGTTGTTGCCGTTGAACTTCATGCCGACAGTTTCGCCAAAACCCTGGAGCAAATAGCCGGAATTCTCGTTGATGAGGGATATTCCGCAAGCGATGCGGATTTGCTCGTCAGTCAATGGCTGCATCAGGGGGATTTTCTGTTGACGCCTCTCAAAGGTCGTTTCGATTATGTGGTTGGCAACCCACCCTATGTCCGTCAGGAGCTGCTTGCTTCGGCATTGCTGGTCAGGTATCGCCAGTTGTATCGTACTATCTATGATCGGGCCGATCTGTATGTGCCCTTCATCGAACGTTCTCTGGGGCTTCTGAATCAAGCGGGGCATCTCGGTTTCATCTGTTCCGACCGCTGGATGAAAAACCGCTATGGCGGGCCGTTGCGCGAGTTTGTGTCACGAGATTTCAATCTCGATGTCATCGTCGATATGAACGAGACTCCGGCGTTTCATTCCGGGGTAAGCGCCTATACCGCGGTGACGGTGTTCAGTCGCGATAGGAATGCCATCACCAGAATGACCTCAAATCCTCCTGTGGAGAAGGTTGTTCTGGAAAAACTCGCCGTCGAATTGCGTGATGGAATCCATACGCAAAGCGCGGTGCCGGTTCGTGAGATTCACGGAATCGTCAATGACGCAGAACCCTGGATTTTCGAATCATCAGTTCGGACGCGGTTGCTCAGACGGCTTGAAGACGAGTTCCCTACTCTTGAGAAAGCTGCTTGCAAGGTTGGCATCGGCGTCGCAACAGGGGCAGACAAAGTGTTCATCGGCAAAGCTTTCGATGTCGAATCTGATCGGTTGCTGCCTTTGTTGACAGGAAAGGATATTCGGAGCGGACGGGTTGAATGGTCTGGCAAGTTGCTGGTCAATCCTTACGCGGATGATGGTGCTCTTGTCGATCTGAGGTGCTATCCTCGTCTTGCCCGGTACTTCGATCATCACCGGGAGTCTCTTTCGCAGCGGCATTGCGCCCGTAAATCGCCCGATAACTGGTACAAAACCATCGATCGTGTCTGGCCTGAGCTGACTCGCAAGCCGAAGCTGTTGATTCCAGACATCAAGGGTTCAGCTCACATCGTCTTTGATCCGGGACACGGATACCCTCATCACAACCTTTATTACGTGATTTCCGATTCCTGGGATTTGCGCGCCTTACAAGCCGTGTTGCTTTCGGGCATCTCTCAACTCTTCATCGATTCTTACTCGACCCGTATTCGAGGAGGTTATCTGCGGTTTCAGGCGCAGTACCTGAGGCGAATCAGGATGCCATACTGGCGCGATGTTTCTGAGCCATTGCGCGACGAGCTGAGAGCGGCAGCCGAAGCGTTCGATATTCAGGCATGTAACGTCGCGGTCTCGCGGTTGTATGGGTTGAGCTGTGAAGAAATAGCTGCTCTCGGAATTTCAGGAGGATGAGCATGGGATTGAACCTCGCGGATTACGAACGGAAAGCGCAGGAATCGGTTGTCGCTTTCTGGAAAAGCCGAAACGCTGCACGTCAAAAACAGGTCGAGTCTGGAAAAGCTGACCAGGGAGAACGCGCCAGCGTGACGGCAGGAAAGAACATGGATGGGTTTGTCAAACTGGTCATTGATGTGATCAGGGCGAATGGTCTCGCCGACGCCGATATTTTCCGTAACCGGTCGGCGCTGACCCTGCCTGGCTTTTTCAGGCCGACAAAGCTGTGGGATATTCTTGTTGTCCACAAAGGCGAGCTGGTTGCTGCAATCGAGTTCAAAAGCCATGTCGGGCCGTCATTCGGCAATAATTTCAATAACAGGACGGAAGAGGCTATCGGAACAGCTCATGATTTCTGGACGGCTTATCGCGAAGGCGCATTTGGCGAGCAGTGCCGTCCTTTTGTTGGCTGGTTGATTCTTGTTGAGGAAGCTGACGGTTCTACGTCACCGGTGAAAGATACCACGGCGCATTTTTCGGTTTTCGAGGAGTTCAGGGGAGCATCGTACATCAGGCGATATGACTTGCTGTGTCAGAAGTTAATCAGGGAACAGCTTTATACAGCAGCGTCAGTCATTACAGCTTCGAAAAATGCCGCACATGACGGAGGGTATTCCGAACACTCCGATATGACAAGCCTGAAGAGTTTCGTGTCGCAACTCGCCGGGCATGTTGCGGCGGTGGTGGCAAGACTTGACTAAACGTCTCTCCCTTCATGTGACTTTATCGAATTTCTATTCACAATCACCCAATTCAACATCATGCAATCATTCGAAACCCTTCTCTCGCAAATCGCCGATGTCGTCTGGGGTATCCCGCTCCTGGTGGCGCTGTTCGGGACGCATCTGTTTCTGACGTTCAGGCTCGGTATTATCCAGAAGCATCTGCCTCATGCTATCCGCATTTCGTTTACCCGCTCGCATGAGGGGACGGGGGAGATCAGCCATTTTGGGGCGCTGGTGACGGCGCTGGCGGCGACTATCGGCACGGGCAATATCGTCGGCGTGGCCACGGCGGTGGCGGCGGGCGGGCCGGGCGCGGTGCTGTGGATGTGGCTGACCGGCGTGTTCGGCATCGCGACCAAGTACGGCGAGGCGCTGCTGTCCGTCAAATATCGCACGATCAACGATGACGGCAGCGTCTCTGGCGGGCCGATGTACGTGATCGAGAAGGCGCTCGGCCAGAAGTGGCTCGCCGTGCTGTTCGCCGTGTTCACCTCCGTCGCGGCGTTCGGCATCGGCAACATGGTGCAGGCTAACTCGATAGCGACGATGTTGCAAACCAACCTGAATGTGTCGCCGTGGATCAGCGGCGGGTTGATGACGCTCTTCACGGCGGTGGTGATCATCGGCGGCATCAAGTCTATCGCGCGGGTGTGCGAATATCTCGTGCCCTTCATGGCGGCGTTCTACCTGATCGGCTGCGTGGTGCTGCTCTTCATCGGTCGCGAGACGCTCGGCGAGACGATCCAGCTCATCATCTCATCGGCTTTCACCGGTCAGGCGGCTCTCGGCGGATTCGCGGGCGCAGGTATGAGAGAGGCGGTGCGCTTCGGTATCGCGCGCGGCCTTTTCTCGAACGAGTCGGGCCTTGGCAGCGCGCCAATCGTCGCAGCGGCGGCGCAGACCGACGAGCCGGTGCGGCAGGCGCTGATCTCCTCGACCGGCACCTTCTGGGACACGGTGGTCGTCTGCGCCGCGACCGGCATCGTCGTGGTCAACTCCGGCGAGTGGACGACCGGCCTGAAAGGCGCGGAGCTGACCAGCGCGGCCTTCGCCAAGGTCCCCATGATCGGCCCCGCCGTGCTGACCTTCGGCCTGCTCACCTTCGTTTTCTCGACGATCCTCGGCTGGTCCTATTACGGCGAGAAGGCGATGGAGTATCTTTTCGGCAAGGGCGCGATCATGCCTTACCGCTGGGCGTGGGTCGTGGCGGTGATGGTCGGCTCGGTCGCCTCGCTGCACGTGGTGTGGACCTTCGCCGACATCGCCAATGCGCTGATGGCGCTGCCGAATCTTGTGGCGCTGCTTGTGCTCAGCCCGATTATCGCCAGCGAGACGAAACGCTATTTTTCAGAGCAAGAGTGAATTGCAAAGTCGAGGCGGTATGCGAACCGCCTCGATCGGTTACTGACCATTTGTCGCTTGTGTATTATTTTTTTATCTTCTTTTTAACAATTGTTATCAGGTATTTTTCTGGGAGGTTTGAAAAAAAATTCTATCTTGGCACACCTTTTCAATTAACCCATACAGCTAAAAAGACAGGCGACTATGAATTTCAATCCGTGGCATCACGTCGAGATTGGTGATGAGTGTCCGAATGTAGTGAATGCGATCATCGAGATTTCCAAAGACAGCAAAACCAAGTACGAGCTGGACAAGAAAACCGGAATGCTCAAGCTCGACCGCGTACTTTTTTCTTCCCTTCTTTATCCCGAAAACTACGGTTTTATTCCCAAGACCCTTGGTGAAGACCATGACCCGCTCGACATCGTCGTCATTTCGCAGTGCTCCATCGTGCCGATGTGCGTGGTGCAGGCACGAGTGATCGGCGTCATGCGCATGATCGATCACGGCGAGGGCGACGACAAGATCATCGCCGTCGCGGAAGACGACATGAGCGTCAGCGGCATCCAGGACATCCACGATCTTGGCAAGCATTTCAAGATGGAGCTTCAGCACTTTTTCGAAGAGTACAAGGCGCTCGAACAGAAAACCGTGCTCGTCGAAGATTTCATGGATGCGGCCACAGCCAAACAGATTCTGCTCGACTCGATCACCCGCTACAACGAAACCTACGCCTGATTCTGGTAATCAGCTTTTTTTGATTAGATGAAATTGACAGGGCATCGTGGAAAAACTCCCATGATGCCCTTGTTTAGTCATTGTAAAGATGCTTCAAAAGTTCGCAGTCACTATGGCTTGTGAATGTTGAAAAGTTACCATATACAATCTGACCTGTGTGACGCTGAAGTCGAGTATAGTTTGTTATACTTCGGAACTCTTTTTTGTTTATAGGGATATAACTTATTGTCAATCAATACGATAACGTTATTGTTCGTCATGCGTGCCATCGTGCGAAGTTGCCGAGAGATGTCCGAAAAACCGTATCAGTTCAGGGTTTTGCGGTCTGTGGATGGAATGTGGATAACTTGTTGAAGGGTGTTGATTGCTTTGCCGTTCAGCACTTCGTCGTTGATATTACAGAAAAGTGATATATTGGCCGATCTGTTGTTTTGAAACGCTTTTTCTACAAGACCCTGTACCTTCATGATTCTTCTTTCCCCGCAGGAGCTGCAATCGAGAGCTTCGCGCATCCGGCTTGTTCTTTCGGACAATGATGGCGTATTTACCGACAACGGCGTCTACTATTCAGAACGCGGGGAAGAGTTCAAACGATACTCCATCCGCGACGGCATGGGAGTCGAGCGCCTTCGCATTCACGGCGTCGAAACCGGCATTATCACCGGCGAGGTGTCGCCAAGCATCGTCAAGCGAGCGCAGAAGCTTCACATCGAAAGCCTCTATCTCGGCGTCAAGGACAAGCTGGCGCGGCTGGTGGATGTACTCTCCGATACCGGCCTCACCGTGGCCGAGATCGCCTATATCGGTGACGATGTGAACGACATCGAGATCATGAACGCCATCTCTCCCGTTGGCCTGGTAGCCTGTCCGGGCGATGCAATGCATCTGGTCGAACCCTGTGTTCACTATCGATGCACGGCGTACGGTGGCCGGGGAGCCTTCAGGGAGTACGCCGAATGGCTCATCGCGCTGAGAGCTTCTTGAGTTCTCGCGATTTTTCTCAATATCAGTATTACCAACAAGCGTCTTGTCGCGTACGCTTTTATAATTATTGCAGGATTTACCTATGGCTGAAGTGAAAATCGGAAATTCCATGGTCGGTGATGGCCATCGCGTGTATGTGATCGCTGAGATCGGTATCAACCATAACGGCTCGCTCGACGTGGCCAAAAAACTGATCGAAGGCGCGGCGCTGGCTGGCTGCGATGCGGTCAAGTTCCAGAAACGCACGCCGGAGCTGTGCGTGCCGATGGATCAGCGGCTCATCGAGCGCGATACGCCATGGGGGCGCATGACGTATATGGATTACCGCTACAAGGTGGAGTTCGGTTTCGACGACTATTCCGAGATCGACGCCTACTGCCACGAGAAGGGAATTGCCTGGTTTGCCTCATGCTGGGACGAGGAGGCGGTCGATTTCATGGAGCAGTTCAACCCGCCCTGCTACAAGGCGGCTTCGGCGTCGCTGACTGATCTGACCCTGCTGAAGAAAACCAAAGCGACCGGCCGTCCGCTCGTTATCTCGACCGGCATGTCCACGATGGAGGAGGTCGATGCCGCCGTCAATGAGCTTGGTCGCGACAATCTCCTGATCGCGCACACCAACTCCACCTATCCCTGCCCGGTCGATGAGCTGAACCTCCGGATGATCAATACGCTGCAACAGTGCTATCCCGGTAATCCCATCGGTTATTCAGGCCACGAAGTCGGGCTGGCCACCACCTGGGCGGCGGTTGCTCTCGGCGCAACCTTCGTGGAGCGCCACGTGACGCTCGACCGTGCGATGTGGGGTTCCGACCAGGCGGCGTCGGTGGAGATTTCCGGGATGTCGAGGCTGGTCAATAACATACGGGACATCGAGCAGGCGCTCGGCGACGGCGTCAAGCGGGTGTATGACGGCGAAGCCGCAGCACGCAAGAAGCTCAGAAGGGTGTAACACGCAAGGAGTTACGATACTCTATCAATGCCTGAAGCCGTGGAGGAGCCGATCCTTCGCGGCTTTTTTATTAGTGCGTCCGGCGGCGCGTGGACGATCTTTCGTCAGTTGCCAGCCTGAGCGGCCGCCATAGCCATAATTCCCTCGACGTTTCGAACCGCCCGAGGCGGAGTTTCGCTTATTATACGGCACCGTAAAGACTGTTTGAAATCACGGAACCCCCTTATCCCTTCTGTTGGGCAGTATAATTGCGAGAGAGGCAAAAAAAATCATCGACGATAAGTAGCTAAAAAACAAACATCTTAGCGGTATTTACGGTGTGAATGCTTCTTTATGCAGGGAACTTTGAATATACGGTGGTTGTATGTTGTAGTGTACTTTGTAATAAGAAGTACTTATATTATGATCAGTGCTTGACCAATCAAAAATGCCGGGCTTGATCATGATGTAAATGTTAAAAAACACAACTCTCAAAACAACTGGGGGAATCAATCATGAAAAAGACAATCATCACAGCGATGGTCGCCGTTGCGGCATTCGGATTCAGCGGAACATCTTTCGCCGGTATTGGAAACTTCACAGGTGGTGGCAATGGTTCCGGTAACAGCCACGGTAATCCGCCGAGCAGCACCGACATTGAGGCGACGATTACCAGAACGGTAACTTTCTCGCCTACCGACATAACCAAAACAATTGACTCAAACAACCTTACCGTTGGTGATATTGTTGCTGCGGTTTCAGTGAGTTCCGCTCCTGCTTATGCTGCAGCGGGTGATCTGGCTGTTGCCACTGCGAATGCATACCAGGAGCAGTCGTTCCCTGCGCTTACAACTGTTGTGACCCCTATCGTTGGCTTGAGCTCTGCTGCAATGGGCGCAGCAGGTGCTGGTACTGATGGCGTGGCGATGGGTGCTGTTACCGTTTCAGGTGCAGTGGGATCAGGTGTTGGCGCCAATATCGGCGGTGCGGTGTTCGAGTCGATCAATACCGCTACGGCTATTGCCATCAATGGTGGCATGAACGCCGCTCAGTAATGGTGCAGATCGTTTCAAGCAATGCTTGTTAATTCGATTTCCAGGCTGGAAGGATTCTTCCAGCCTGAATTTTTGTGAAACCAAACATGGTGGGGGCTGACATGAGAGTTCACGTAATACGTTCGGCAATTGCATTATCGTGTATTTTTATTGCTATGTCATGCGAAGCGTTTGCGGCTACAACAGTGGATATGATAAATAACAACACAAATAATGCCAATTCTACGGCTTTAACCCAGGCTGAGTATACAAACACTTTCGGAGGGAGCGTGACTCAGAATTTCGAGGCATCGAAAAATTTGCCCGGGACGATAAGTCCAACCGCAAGTGCTCCAACATTGTTCAGTCTTCAGGGTTTACCTGCTCAGGTTTCAGGCATACCGCTGTTAACGAGAAATATTGTCTATGCATCGTACCATGATGTTGCAATAGGGTGTAGCGGTGGGACGAAGGTCATTTTTAACGCCTCATTTCCTGCGATGATGCCTGAAAAGAAGGAAAGAAATATTTATGTAAATCTGGGTGGCGTCGCCAATGGTGAAGTAATAGGTTCTATAACTATACAGAGCCGTAAAAATAGAGCTGATGACGTTGATTTTTCAACATTGATATATGATGCACGTGAGTATTTAGCCTGTATCCGTGAGCTGAAAGGTTATAATGTTACTCTTCTTTCCACTCAGAAATCGGTTAATTATTCACTGGGCGTTGATGGCAGGGCATCGGGATTCGCGCTTTCTCCGCTTGCTTCGGGATTGATCAATGGCCCTTCAGGCGTAATGGCCGGTCTTGCTTCAGGGTTTTCAAGTAATGGAGGTGAAACTGTTCCGATTGCACGAATTGGTTGCACATTTCTTGTTCTTGTAGACAGTGACAACAGCAGAGTCGTTGATGTGAGGGGTGATTACAGCAGAATGCCAGATGAAGGCAATGGTAACGGCAACGGCAACGGTAACAATAAAAAGAAGTATGAAGCCGCCAAGCCGGATGGTGAACAGTAAAGCCTTAAAGATTTTTATCAAAGGCACTTTGAAAGAGTTTCGTGAGCGCCTGATCTTCAATGAGAATGGCGCACAAAAAACGGGGGATTCCGAACGCTTGATGAATGATGATGATCTCGACTCGTAAGGACTGAAGCGACAACCGGAAAGCATAATCAACTTTTCAAAGTGCCTTTTAATATTCTGGATCACAGCCGCTTGCGCATTGATTGTGCAAGCGGCTGTGTTATTTTGGTAGTGGCCGTAACAATTCAGTTGTTGCTATATTTCATCTGCTCCCTTAAATTTACCCCCTGATTGCCGGGCTGCGGAGTGCGCGGTCAGGCAGTCTTCGATGTACATTTTCGAAAAGGGAAGTAAATCCCGGTTAATTTTATCCATCACAGTGCATTATGAGCAGCAACTCTACATCATCCGTTCGGGAGTTTGAATACAAAGCCGAAATGAAACAGCTTCTGGACCTCATCGTCCATTCGCTTTACACCCATCCCGAAATCTTCCTGCGCGAACTGATCTCCAACGCCTCTGACGCTATCGGCAAGGTGCGCTTCCGGATGCTTTCGTCTGACGAGGGGATCGACAGGTCGGGCGAATTGAAGATCACCATCACCGTCGATAAAGAGTCCGGCAACTTTGTGATCGAGGATACCGGCATCGGCATGAGCGAGGAGGAGCTGATTGCCAACCTCGGTACGGTGGCCAAGTCCGGCACGCTCGGCTTCATGGAGGCGCTCAGGGAGCAGAAGAAGGAGGGCCAGCCGCTCGACGCAAACCTCATCGGCCAGTTTGGCGTGGGCTTCTACTCGGTTTTCATGGTGACCGACGAAGTGACCGTCGAGACCAAAAGCGCCGAGAGCGGTTCGCAGGGGTGGCGCTGGAAATCTTCCGGCCAAGGTTCATACACCATCGAACCGATCGAGCGCGATGCTCGCGGCACCCGCATCTCGTTCACCCTCAAGGAGGAGTTCAAGGAGTTTTCCGAGGAGTATCGCGTCGAGCAGATTATCAAAAAATACTCCAACTTCGTCGATTACCCCATCTGCATCGGCAGCCGCCAGATCAACAGCATCACGGCGCTCTGGCAGCGCTCGAAAAGCGAGCTGAAAGAGGAGGAGGTCAACGAGTTCTACAAGTTCATCTCGAACGACTACCAGGATCCGCTCGATTACCTGCACGTGTCGGTCGAGGGGGCGGTGAGTTTCAAGGCGCTGCTCTTCATCCCTTCGGAAGCGCCGGCAGAGCTGCTCTACAACCAGGGAGCGCTCGAAAAGCGCGGGCCGCAGCTCTACGTCAAGAAGGTGCTTATCCAGCACGAGTGCCGCGACCTTCTGCCGGAGTACCTGCGCTTCGTGAGCGGCGTCGTCGATACCGAGGACTTGTCGCTGAACGTCTCGCGCGAGATGGTGCAGTCCAGCCCGGTGATGGCCAAAATCAAGCAGATTCTCACCGGCAAGCTGCTCGGCTGGTTCGACACGCTTGCCAAGGAGCAGCCGGAGAAGTTCCGCACCTTTTACAAGGCGTTCGGTACCATCGTCAAGATCGGCCTGAACACCGATTTCACAAACCGCGACAAGATTATCGACCTTCTGCGTTTTGAAACCACCAAAACCGGCGAGGGCGAATACGTCACGCTCAAGGAGTATTCGGAGCGTATGGCGGAAGGGCAGACCGAAATTTTCTTCCATTCCGGCAGCAGCAGGAAGCAGATGCTGGTGCATCCGAATCTCGAATATTTCAGGAAGCGCGACATCGAGGTGCTCCTCCTCTCCGATCCGGTCGATGTGTTTGTCATTCCTTCGATTTTCGAGTACGACAAGAAGCCGCTCAAGTCAATCGAGAAGGCTGAAATCGACATGAGCACGGTCGAACCCGAAGGCGAGCGCCTCGGCGCGGAGGGGACGGTTGGCGTAATTTCGCTCTTCAAGGAGGTGCTGGGCGAGCGCGTCGCCGACGTAGTCGAGTCCAAGCGGCTCGTCAGCTCGCCGGTGACGCTCGTGAGCGGCAAGGATGCGATGGACAGCCAGTTCGAGAAGATGATGAAGATGATGAGCAAGGATGCTGACATGCCCGCATCGAAGAAGATTCTCGAAGTCAACACTGCGCATCCGATCATCAGGAATCTTGCGGGCAAACACGCGGTTGGGCTTTCAACCGATCCGGTCGTGCGGGCGGCGGTCACGCAGCTTTTCGAAAGCGCCCTCCTGCTCGAAGGCGATCTCGAATCGGTCGCCGATTACGTGTCGCGCATGAACGAGCTGGTCGAAGCGGCCATAAGGGCCTGACGACATCGTTCTCGATTTCTGTATTATCAGCCGGTCTGCTTGAGCGTCTCTTCGCCTGGCAGACCGGCTGAACTGTAAACCATTAATCCAAAATTATTTGTGAGTCAACTCTCTGAAACCGATCTGCGTCATATTGCCGGATTCCAGAAAAACGAGATCACCGAGCACCATATCTACAAGTATCTCTCGGAGCGGGTCGAGGGGGTGAAGAACCGCCGCATTTTCGCCCAGATTTCCGATGATGAGCTTCGCCATTACCAGGTCTGGAAAAAATTCACCGGGCGGGATATTGAGCCGGATCGCGTCAGGATCTGGATTTTTTCGCTGATTGCCTCGCTCCTGGGCTTCACCTTCGCCGTCAAATTGATGGAGAATGGGGAGAAGGCCGCGCAGAAGGCCTACGAGCGCGTGTCGGACATGGGCAGTCATGTTGGCGCGCTCATCAGGGACGAGGAGGAGCACGAGCAGGCGCTGCTCACCGTGCTCGACGAGGAGCGGTTGCAATATACCGGCTCGATCGTACTTGGCCTGAACGACGCGCTTGTCGAGCTTACGGGTGCGCTCGCTGGTTTGACCTTCGCTTTGCAGAATACGCGGCTGGTGGCGCTGACGGCGATGATTACCGGTTTTGCCGCAGCGCTCTCGATGGCCTCGTCGGAGTATCTCTCCACCAAAACCGAAGCGGGCGCGAAAAGCCCCGTCAAGGCTTCGATCTACACCGGCGTCGCCTACATCATTGCCGTAGCTGTGCTGATCGCGCCCTACCTGCTGCTGAATGATATCTATCTGAGCCTTGCACTTGCGTTTGGTGGGGCGCTCATAGTGATCGCGCTGTTCAACTACTATGTCTCCGTCGCGCAGGATGTGCCGTTCAAAAGCCGCTTCCTCGAAATGGCCGGGCTGATCGTGGTGGTTTCCGGTATCAGTTTTCTGGCTGGCCTCGTGATCCGGCACTTTTTTGGCGTCGAGGTGTAAAGGGTGTCATGGACTTGGTGGACGGCGTGGACGACGTTTATTCTGGGCTATCTCCGATCTTCGTCATTGCGAGCGTAGCGAAGCAATCCAAACGTGTTCCTGTTGTGGCGATGGATTGCCGCGTCGCTTCGCTCCTCGCAATGACAGTAGAAAGCCTCACCTTTCAAGCGACGCGAGCAGCTTTTCGATGATTACTTCGCCCTCTGTGTTGACGTTGATGCAGAGGGCTTTTTCGTCACCGTCGGGCGGCGTGTTGGCGTGGAGCTGGGCTTCGAGAACCCGGAGGTCGGCTTCCGAGGCGTCGCTTCCGGCTTCGTGGCGCGTCCGCACCCGCTCGCGCAGCACCTCGCGTGAAGCGTGGAAGCAGAGGATGTGGCAGCGGCACTCCAGCGCGTTGGCCAGGTGAATGAACGGCCTCCTCTTGTGGCTGTCCGGGAAGGTGGCATCGACGATCACCGCAAAGCCTGCCGAGAGCGCGATCGATGCGGCGTCGAGCATGGTGTCGTAGGTTTTCTGCGTGGCTTCGGGCGTGTAAATGTCGATCCCTTTTTCGGCGCTTCGTTCGAGGCTGTCGATGCCGAAGAGGCGCTTGCGCTCGACGTCGGAGCGGATGTGGATGAAGCCGCCCATGTCGGCGAGTTTCGAGGCGATCACCGATTTGCCGCTGCCCGAGACGCCATGCGTGATGAGGAGCATCGGCTTCCGGGGCTGGATGAAGCCGAGCGCGAGTTGCAGGTAGGAGTGGTGTTCAGCGAGGGTTTTAGCTTTCTCCGCTTCGTCCGTTTCCTGCGCGAGGCGGATCGAGGTGACTTTGGCGCGCACCATCGCCCGATAGACGCAGTAGAGGCGCAGTACCTGCAAGCCGCCGTAATCGCCGTTTTTCGAGAGCCAGGCGTTGAGAAAGTGCCACGCCAGCTCCGGGTGGCCGGAGTGCTCCAGATCCATGAAGAGAAAGGCGACGTCGCTCATGACATCGATGATGCTCAAGGCGTGGCTGAACTCGATGCAGTCGAAAATCGCGATTTTGCCGTCGCGGATCACCATGTTGCCCGTGTGCAGGTCGCCGTGGCACTCGCGCACCATGCCGAGCGCTTTGCGTTCGCGGACGACGCCGCTCATTCGCCGGTGTTCGGTGAGCGTCCAGTGGCGGACTTTTTCGATGCTGCTCCGCTCCTCGATCGTGCGGGCGACCTCCTCGGTGAGGTCGAGATTTTCAAGCATCGGCTTGAGGATCAGCTCCGGCGTGCCGAAGAGCGATGCCGGATCGGCTCGCGGCGTTTCGGCGTGGAAGGCGGCGATCACGCTGGCGGCTTCGTCGATCTGGTGCGTTGTCAACTCGTCGTTTCGAAGCAGCCGGTCAAGCTCGTACGACCGCTCAAACTGCGCCATGCGGATGATGTAATCGAGTACCTCCCCAACGCCGCCGATGCGGATGTTGTCGTCAGTCCTGGTGACCGGCAGCACATCGAGATAAAGGTCAGGGCAGAGCCGTCGGTTCAGGCGCAACTCCTCCTCGCAGAAATGCTTTCGCCGTTCGAGGGTGGAGAAGTCGAGAAATCCGAGGTTGACTGGCTTCTTGAGCTTGTAGGCGAACTGGCCGGTCAGGAATATCCATGAGATATGGGTTTCGACCACCTCGATCTCCTCTTCGACGGGATGAGGATATGCCTCTCGGTGACGAAGGGCTTCGGCTAATCTGGTCATAATTCGTCGTTGGTTTTCATGCGTTTCTCAGTTCATTCCGAAAGCTAAGGCAAAAATCCGGTATAACCAGAACGGAGCGCAACGGCGTCGCGTCTCTGGCGCTATCGCTTTTGTCATTGAAGTGATAGCCGGTTCAGGGTTTCTCAAAAAAAGTTGTAAATTCCACGTTTTACTGCCAGCCCTCGTATTTCGCTTGTCATACTGAAAGCATTAGCGTAATCGCTGATAAAACTCACGGGAATTGTTCTCCTGCTGAAAGGATTACGCCATTTGTTCGGCTATGATGCCGAAGCCTTGCTTCGTTTTGAAATCGGGCGTCCGTCCAGAGGCCATCCGGCAGGGCTGCCGCGGGAGAGTCGTTTCAATTTTCGTTCACCACAAGCTTGCCGACTATGAAACAGTTCAGGGATTCAATGATAGCCTTGATCACCGAGACATCCGCGAATCTGCCGAGCGACGTGCGCAAGGCGATTGCCGAGGCCGCGGAGAAAGAGACGCCGGATTCGCGGGCCGGTCTGGCCATGTCCGCCATCACGCTCAATATCGACATGGCTGTCGATGGCGTCGCCCCTGTCTGTCAGGATACCGGTATGCCCACCTTTTTCGTTCACGCGCCAAAAGGGGCCGATCTGCTCTCGATGAAGCGCGACATCGAGTCGGCAATAGCCGAGGCTACCCGCACCGGCAAGCTTCGTCCGAATGCGGTCGATTCGCTGACGGGCAAGAACTCGGGCAACAACCTCGGCGACCATGTGCCGGTGATTCACTTCGAGCCGTGGGAGCGCGACGAGATCGAGGTGAAGCTCATCCTCAAGGGCGGCGGCTGCGAGAATAAGAACATCCAGTACTCGCTCCCGATGGAAATTCCCGGCCTCGGTCGCGCGGCTCGCGACATCGACGGCGTGCGCAAGTGCATTCTTCACTCCGTCTATCAGGCGCAGGGGCAGGGGTGCAGCCCCGGCTTCATCGGCGTCGGCATCGGCGGTGACCGCACCAGCGGCTATGATCTCGCCAAGCACCAGTTGCTTCGCAGTGTCGATGACACCAATCCCGATGCGGCGCTTGCCGAGCTTGAACAGGAGATTCTCGAAAAGACCAACACGCTGAACATCGGGCCGATGGGCTTCGCCGGAAAGGTCACGCTGCTTGGCTGCAAGATCGGCAAATCGCATCGCGTCCCGGCGAGCTTCTACGTTTCGGTGGCCTACAACTGCTGGGCCTACCGCCGTCTCGGCGTCATCATCGATCCCGTCGAAGGCGCGATCACCGACTGGCAGTACCGCTATCCGGGCGAGATCAAGCGCATGGCGCGGGGCGCGGGCATTCCGCTCACTGGCCGCGAGGTGGTGCTTACCGCGCCGATCAGCGAGGAGACCATCCGCTCACTCAAGGTTGGCGACATCGTCATCGTCGAGGGCGAGATGCACACCGGTCGCGACGCCTTCCACCACTACATCATGCACCACGATCTGCCGGAGGGACTCGATATTCGCGGCGGCATCATCTACCACTGCGGCCCGGTGATGCTCAAGGATGAGTCCGGCGAGTATCGCGTCGTCGCCGCTGGCCCGACCACCTCGGCTCGCGAGGAGCCTTACCAGGCGGACGTGATCGAGAAGCTCGGTCTCCGCGCGGTGATCGGCAAGGGCGGCATGGGACCGAAGACTTTGGCTGGACTCCAGAAGCACGGCGCGGTTTATCTCAACGCCATCGGCGGTGCGGCGCAATATTACGCCAGGTGCATCGAAAAGGTGACCGGCGTCGATTTCCTCGAAGAGATGGGCGTGCCGGAAGCGATGTGGCACTTGCAGGCCAAAGCCTTCCCCTGCATCGTCACGATGGACGCGCACGGCAACAGCCTGCACAAGCAGGTGGACGAGGAGTCCTTCGCGATTCTCGAAACTCTCGGCAGCGCCAAATAAGCGCCGGGAGCCGGATAACAGAAGATTTGGCCGCAAGCCTGTCCACCGGGGCGGGCAAGGGAGCGCGGCCCTCTTGAATCAGTAACAACCAACGAACGTTCGATATGAAAAAAATACGGTTTATGGATGTCTCCTTCCGCGACGGGTTCCAGTCCTGTTTCGGAGCAAGGGTCAAAACCGAGGATTTCCTGCCGGTGCTCGAAGCAGCCGTCGAGGCAGGCACCGACAACTTCGAGATCGGCGGAGGCGCGCGCTTCCAGAGCCTCTACTTCTATTGCCAGGAGGACGCCTTCGAGATGATGGACGCCTGCCGCCGCGTGGTCGGGCCGGACATCAACCTCCAGACCCTGTCGCGAGGCTCCAACGTGGTTGGCCTCGTTTCGCAGTCGCGTGACATCATCGACCTGCACGCCAAACTCTTCAAAAAGCACGGCATCAGCACCATCCGCAACTTCGACGCGCTCATGGATGTGCGCAACCTCGCCTGGTCGGGGCAGTGCATCGTCAACGCCGGGCTGAAGCACCAGGTGGTGGTCGCCCTGATGGGTTTGCCGCCGGGGCTGAACGAATCCTACTGCCACACGCCGCAGTTCTACCTCGACAAGCTCAGGGAGATTCTCGACGCGGGCATCCCCTTTGACAGCGTCGCCTTCAAGGACGCCTCTGGCACCACGACGCCCGCCGTGATTTACGAGACGATCAAGGGCGCTCGCCAGATGCTGCCCGAGGGCACCGTCCTCCAGTTCCACACGCACGACACCGCCGGAATGGGCGTGGCCTGCAACTACGCGGCCATCGAGGCGGGCATCGACATCATCGACCTCGCGATGGCTCCGGTCAGCGGCGGCACCGCCGAGGTGGACATCCTCACCATGTGGCACCGCCTGCGCGGCACCGATTACACGCTCGACATCGATCAGGAGAAGTACCTCAAGGTCGAGTCGATGTTCATCGAGCACATGGACAAATATTACATGCCGCCGGAAGCCAAAGAGGTCAATCCGGTCATTCCCTTCTCGCCCATGCCGGGCGGCGCTTTGACTGCCAACACGCAGATGATGCGCGACCACGACACGCTGCACTTCTTCCCGGAGGTGATCCGCAACATGCGCGAAGTTGTGGCAAAAGGTGGTTTCGGCTCGTCGGTGACGCCCGTTTCGCAGTTCTACTTCCAGCAGGCCTTCGCCAACACCGTGCAGGGGCCGTGGAAAAAGATCGTTGACGGTTACGGCAAGATGGTGCTCGGCTACTTCGGCAAGACGCCCGCCGATCCCGATCCGGAGGTGGTGGCTCTCGCCGCCGAACAGCTCGGTCTGGAGCCGACCGTGCAGGACGTGCACGACATCAACGACCGCAACCCCGATCTCGGCGTCGAGCACAACCGCAAGCTGCTCGAAGAGGCGGGACTCGACGTGACCGACGAGAACATCTTCATCGCCGCCACCTGCGGCGCGAAGGGCATCAGCTTCCTCAAGGGCGACAAGCCGCTCGGCATCCGCTACAAGGCTGACATCGAAGCCGAAGAGGAGGCCAAGAAGGACGCCGAGGAGCTGAAAGTCACCTCGCACGGCAACTCGTTACAGGATCGCTTGCAGGAGCTTATCCGTCCCGCCTCGCGCAGTACCCTGTCGGGCAACTACCTCGTCATGGTGGATGGCAAGTCTTTCAACCTGGTGATCGCCGACGGCGTGGCGATGGCGCAGTCAGTCGCGCCCGGAGCGCAGCCGGTGACTTTCCCGCTGCCGGTTGCCGTGCCCCAGGCGCACCGAGGCACGCCGGTCATGCCCTCGATGCCAGGCAACGTTTTCAAGATGGAGGTCGAAGTCGGCCAGAAGGTGACGGAAGGCCAGGAGGTCGCGGTGATGGAAGCCATGAAGATGGAATCCCCGGTCAAAGCGCCGGTCTCCGGCATCGTCACGGTCGTCCTCGCCAAACCCGGCGACATGCTCTCCGCCACCCAGCCGCTGATGTATATCGAGTGATACGGAAGGGTGTCCCGTTTGCCAACGCGGGACACCCTTTTTTCCGCATTATTGAAATCGTATCTTTTAAGCAAACCGAGTAGTGTCATGACAAGCAGTACACTGACAGCATTCCGGCCACAAGAATCAGAAAGCTGAAATCCTCGATTACGCAAGCCAAAGATTATATCCAGAACAGCAAGATGGATCGAGCCGGTGAATCGATAAACCAGGCGATTGCGGAGATAAAGGAAATCCTGGCTATGGTGAAGTAGCCTTCATGCAACCGCCAACACGGTGAACGGAAGAAGCAGCAACATCTATCGCTCCGAGTGTCTTATCTCTTAAGTTAGATCATTCCTCCGCCTTCCAGAACGCCGAACTCGACCGCGTGGTCGCCAGACTGACCGGCCCACTGCCGGAAGCCGAACAGAAAAAACTCTGGAAAGAGTACCAGCGGATTCTCGTAGAGGAGCAACCACGAACCTTTCTGTATTATTACGACGAGCTTGAGGGATTCAACAAACGA
>JAAXXD010000110.1 GCA_013334655.1 Chlorobaculum sp.
GGAGGGGTGGGACGTGCGCAACCTCTACACCATCGTGCCGCTGCGAGCGGCCAATGCGGCGGTGCTGATCGAGCAGACCATCGGGCGCGGGCTTCGCCTGCCCTACAACGGCGAGCGCACCGGCGAAAAGAAGGTCGATACGCTCACCGTCATCGCGCACGACAACTTCGAAAAGGTGATCGAAGAGGCGAAAAATCCCGATTCGGTGCTCAATAAGTTCAGCGTTATCGAGCTGTCAAGCGACGATCTCGCGACGCGAACGGTGCCCGTTACCTCCGTCACGCGCATCGAAGCCGAAGTGCAAGAGGAGGAGCGGAAGATCGCCGCCATGCAGAACGTCGAAGAGCAACGGAAAGCCACGCGGACGCTCGATGCGCGGAAAGCGATCATCAGGGCGCTGCCCGCCATCAGCACTGTTTCCGGCGTTACCGGCAGCGCCGATAGCCTGAAGCCGGAAATTCGCCAGCTCGTCATGGAAAAGGTCGAAAGCGATCTTGGCCAGGGCCAGCTCAACGTGTTTGCCGGGGAGATTCTCGAAGAGGCGGCGGCGATTTATGAAGAAACGGTTGCCGGTTTTCTGAAGCACACCATCGATATTCCCCGGATCGATCTCGTTCAGGGCGCGGTGCCGGTCTGGTTCGAGGAGTTCGATCTCGACGTGGCGCGGGGATTCGAGTTCCGGCTCATGGACGAAGCGATCATCCGGCGGAATCTCAAGAGCGACGAGGTTGATCTTGTCGGCGTCCGGCAGGGAGCGCATGAACGGGATACTCCGAAAAATCGCATCATCTCGGAAGTGCTCGACTGCTGCACCGAGGTCGATTACGACAGCAACGCCGACTTGCTGCACAAGCTGGCCGGTCAGGCTCTTGTCAAACTCGAAGAGGGCCTCGATGACAAAGAGAAGTTGCCCTGGCTGGTTCGTCAGTACCGGAAAATCATCGCGCTCATGATCTGCGACCAGATGCGGGTGCATTTCCGGATGGGCGAGCCGGAATATCAGGAACCCAACGTGTTGCCGTTCGTGAGAATCGAACCCTGGAACTTCACGGCTCTTGCCGAAAACGGTTATCGAGACTATCGCGACCCGGTGAGTCCGGTCAGCGCGATTCCGAAATATGTCTATCGCGGATTCACGAAAGCCTGCCACTTCGAGTACAAGTTCGACTCCAAAGCCGAGAAAGATTTTGCCTTCGTGCTCGAACATGACGACGACATTATCAAATGGCTGCGCCCCGCTCCGAACCAGTTCAGAATCTACTGGCACAAAGGCAATCTCTACGAACCCGATTTCATCGCGGAGACCGGCGAGGCGATCTACATGATCGAAACGAAAGCCGCCAACGAACTCGACGCTCCCGAAGTCCGCGAAAAAGCCGCCGCCGCGTTGCGATACTGCGCCCATGCCACAGCCTTCACTGCGTCAGGCAATAGCAAACCGTGGAAATATTTGCTCATCCCGCACGACAAGGTAGCGACCACTTCGAGCTTCAGCTATCTGGCCGGTTTGTTTGAATTGAAATGAATCAAAAAGCTTAAGGCTTACGGATATGCCCACTACAGACGACTATCGTACCGGCAAGATTGTCGAGGGGATCAGGAAGGCTGAACTGGTGCTCGACAACAGGGCGACGTACCCGATTGGCGATCCCGCGTTCGAGCGTATCCGGGAGAAGATCGTGGCGTTCAGGCCCGTCTGGATCACGGCGGAAGAGGCAGCCGGGCTGATCCGTCAGGCGGAGATGGTCGCGGTTGGCGAGCGGGTTTGCCGGGCGCTGCATCCGGAGTCGCCGGTAACGCAGACGGTGTTTCTCGACGAGCTTGCCGAAGCGATGGCGGGCGTCGAAAAGGCGGAGATCGTCACGGCGGCGGCGGCGATGCAGGTCGTCAACCGGCAGTCGCGCCAACGGTTCATCGCCTCGATGGTGAGCGGAAAGTATCTCGAACTCTGCACCGCCTGGCCGCCAGACTGCGTGTTCTGCAAGGCTGAACGTGCAGGTATCCGCTGCATCGGAGAGCATCCGGACTCTCGAATCTGAAAACAATGTCACTATGTCATCCGATCTACCGTTTGTCGAATATGCGTGCGAGCAGATGAGCGGCGCGGGCGCGATCACGTTTCGGAAGATGTTCGGGGAGTATGCGCTCTATTGCGACGGGAAGGTGGTGGCGCTGGTGTGCGATAACCGGCTCTTCGTGAAGCCGACCGCCGCCGGGCGCGAGATTGCCGGGCAGCTCGCCGAAGCGCCGCCCTATCCGGGAGCGAAGCTGCATCTTCTTGTCGGCCAGGAGCTTGACGACCGCGAGTGGCTTTCGAGTCTCATCCGCGTGACCGCACGGGAACTGCCGGTTCCGAAAGCTCGTCGCTGAAGTGGATGGCAAGATTCCTTTGCCGGTCAAGCGAAATGGCGCTCGAACCATCTTTCGATAGTTCGAGCGCCATCCACCAGGGCTATGAGTCGTTCACTTGCCGTTTACCGGCAATGATGCGAACCGGGATCAGCCCGCATCAGGGTCAAAATCGAAGAATGGCTCTGTACAGACCAGACGGAACTCCTGGATGTGGGGGAGAGGCCCGCCGGTTTTGCGGAGCATGAGCGTGTTCTTGCCTGGCCGGACAACCACCTCGCCGATTGATTCCACGCGCTGCCGGTCTTTCCACCAGCTTCCGGTGACCGTGGCCATAACATTGGTGAATGTCTGCGGTTTTTCATCCTGCGGATTGATCACGATGTCCACCGGGCGGCTGTCCATGGCCGTATAAATGCTTTCCAGCAGCAGCTTTGTCGGCTTTTTGCCTGTAAAGGTAAACTCATACGGAACTGTAATGTTGTTCCCGCTGGCTCCCGTATCGATAACGCCAAGACCGTAATTGTTCTTGCCGAGAGGCGTCGTCCCGATGAACGATGTCGCCGGAATGTCGATCACCTCCGCAACCAGCCTGAACTCTTTCATGTGCGGCGACCAGGGGCCGGGCCTGCTGATTTTCAGGGTGTTCATGCCGGGCAGCAGCGTCACCGTTCCGATCCTCGCCACTCGCAGACCGCTCGTATCCCATGCGCCAGTGCTGTACTCCAGAGCTGCCGGATTGACCACGGCCCCGTTGAACTCGACCTTGACCGGACGATTTTCTGCAGAGGTGAACAGCGCTTCGAGTCGGCGTCTCACCGGTTTGGAGCCGGTGTACTGGCACTGGTAGGTCAATACCCACTCGCCGGGGATGTTGGCGCAGAGGATACCGGGGCCGTACTTGCCGATGTCGAATGTCCCCTTGCCTTCGCTCGGAATGAACGATTCAGCCGGAATCTTCAGAATGCCGCCTCCGACAGGCGAGACCACGGCCTGTATATCCTTGATTTTCATGCCTTTGACGCCGCAGACCTCCTTGCCTCCCACCCAGTCGGTGAAGGTATTGTCTGCACGAAGGGCGCGATAGTGCAGCTCGTAGCGCCGCGCGAGGCCGCCGGTCAGCTCGATGAGCAGCTCTTGGAGCGGCGAGGCGCTGTTGCTCTGAGCGCCGCAGAGCGCTCCCTCCTGAACCCAGTCGGGCTTGATGCTTCCATCCGCTGAGGTCGCCCAGTATTGCATCGACAGGCCGGGCACCTTCTGGCCGAAGGTGATCCTGAATCCGCCAATGGCAACGCCATCCGGCGCTTTTGCCGTTTCGACAACCATTTTCGGCAGCACGATCGGCGCATCATCGGAACCCATCGGACGCTCCCAGTACATCAGCACAAGCTCCCGAAGCTGAGGGTCGAGCAGTTCATAGGTGTAGCGAACCTTGTCGTAGCGGATGACCTCCCACAAGGCGGGGGACTTGATCGTATCCTTCCATTTTTCAGGCTCGTTGGCAAGAGTCACATCTCCGCCGACCGCCTGGAAGGCGATCTTTTCGTTCATGTTCTGACTGCTCGCCTGCTTTTCCGACGACGAGCCGAATGAGGCGCTCGCCGATCCGCCGAAAGCTCCGTACGCCCCGGCAATGGAGGCCGAGGTGGTGCTTTTGAGCGTCTCGATTCTGGAGTTCTCCATCTCCTCCTTGGCGTGCACGAAAAAGAGACGGCCGCCAAGCGTCACCTGACGTCCGATGATCTGTCCATATTTCTGGAAAACCTTGGCCAGCGCCTCCTTGGGGTTGGCATCGGCCAGCGCTTTTTCGACCGCGCTCACGAATCGCGGTGACACGACGGTGCACTCGTCGAGATCGACCCTGACCCGGTCGAGATCATACATGCCAACGATATAGAGCGTGCTTACCTTGCTGGACTGCGCCGTCTTGTAGCTTCTTTCGTGCGAAACCGATCCGCTGACCCAGGGCGTCGAAACGCTTGCCGTGACCGAGGTGAAGCCCGCCGAAACCATGGTTGCCGACTTGGAGGTGTAGGTGATTTCGGTATTGATCTTCGCGGAGAGGTGCTCGCAGTTGAAAAACTCTCTCGATTCCGGGACTTTCCACCACAACGCGGGCGCAAAGCACTCCTGCGGCGTGCTCGATTCCCCTCCGAAGAAGCCTTCGAGATCGAGGCCCATGAGCAAATCGCTGTTGATCGCCAGCGCCAGCCACTCTTCGTCGGTAAGAGACGCCGCGGAAACGACATCCTGACGTTGATCGGCTCCGGGAGCGAATCCCAGATCGGGCAGCTTGATGGAGACGCCATCCATGCCTTTGAGCACCGGCGCGGAGAGATCCATCTCCATCCCCGGCTTGAGAGCGGGAGGCGGGAGCGGTTGAGGCTTCTGGAGTTCCTGGGTTCGGATTCGAACCAGACGATCGACGACTCCCGGCTTTTCGCCCTGAAGCACGGTTCTGATCACATCGGGCACGAGGTCCGAGAGAT
>JAAXXD010000041.1 GCA_013334655.1 Chlorobaculum sp.
ATACTTGAGCAGCGAGAGCAGCGCCCCAAAGAGCGACGAGATCACGATGCCCGACAGCACGAGCACCAGCACCGAATCGCTGCTTCGCCCGATGGCCCGGCTGACGAGCACAGCGGCAAGCACGGCGCTGATGCCTCCCGCCAGCGACATCGCCTGCACGGCGGCCACCGGCAGCGAGAAGAGAATCCCCAGCGCTGCACCGAAGCCGGAGCCGGACGAGACGCCGAGAATGTCGGGACTGACCATCGGATTGCGGAACAGCCCCTGGTACGCCGCGCCCGCCAGCGACAGCGCCCCGCCCGCTGCGATAGCCGCGACAAGCCTCGGCAGCCGAATGCCAAGCAACACCACCGGCAGGTTGGCGTCGGCGCTGCCGCCAGTCACCAGCCACGAAAGAATCGCGGACGGCGAGACGGGATAGCGCCCAACGCCGAGCGAGAGCAGGCTCACCCCGCCGAGCGCGGCGAGGCAGACGAGAATCAGCGATACACCTTTCATTGCGCTCCGTCAGCTCAGAATGCGTAGTTCATTGAGACGACATACTCGCGTCCGGCTTCCGGATAACCCTCCGCGACCTCGTAGTTGCGGTCAAAGAGATTATTGACGGTGGCATGAAGCGACAGCGACTTGCTCAGCCCGGCATTCATGTGCAGGTTCACCAGACCGTAGGCTCCGGCGGTATAAAGCCCGTCGCTGGTACTGTAGCGCTTCGTGTTGTACTCGCTCTCGACAAGCAGCCAGGTCTCCCTGTTCAGCAAAAACTGCACGTAGCCGTTGAGTTTGTGCTTCGGCACATCGGTAAAGACCAGATCGGGCCTGCTGTCGTTCTGTCGGTCGATGTAACTGTAGGCGACATGCGCTTTCAGCCACGATTCCGGCTGCCAGTCAACCGAATTTTCAAATCCGCTAAAGGTTGACTTGCCGGTATTCTGCATCTGCCAGAGCGTGCCCACAACGTTGTTGACCTGCTGGATGGTGTCGTCGAGCTTGCTCTGGTAGATCGATGCCTGAAGCGAAAATTTTCCGGAAGGCCTGAATGCGTAATCGAGGCCATAATTCAGGCTGGTTTCGGGATCGAGACCGGGATTGGCAATCGCCTTGCCCATGCGGTAGGAGTAGCGATCCTTCAGCGTGGGAAAGCGGGTCGTCCGGGCCACATACCCGGTCACGCTCTGCTGAGCGTCGAGACGACCGACCACCGCAAGTTGAGCGTTGGTAGCCTGATTGTCTTCAAGCTCGAATGAATGGATAGCAGTATGGGTGCTATCGGTGAACTCCTGCGCCTCGATGGTCGAGCGGAAATCTTGGCGGACACCAGCGATGACCGACAGATGATCCGAAGCGCTCCAGGTGTTCTCGGCGGCAATCGAGAAGGTGTTGTCCGCGAACTTCAGCGCCTCCTCGCCGGCGTCACCGATTTCATTGTGCATATCGTACTTGTCATGCAGCGCCACCTTCAGAACGTTATTCTGCATGACGCTTGTGCCGAACTCCACAAATCCGCCAATCGTATGATCGTCATAGCAGCTTGAAAAAGCACTCGATGTTTTCTGCGTGGAATACGTCGCGTTGTCGTAGCTTTCAAGCGTATTATAGTAGTTGTCGAAATACGCCTTCGTCTTCAGATAGCTCTTTTCGCCAAGACTTGTCCTGCCGATGTAGTAAAGGCTTGTCTTGTCCCAGTTGGTGTACCGCCAGAACCTTACCGACTGCTTCGGATTCGACCCAACATACACCGGCACGCCCTTGACCGAGTGCTGGCTGTTGACGGTGATGGAGTATTCATCGGTGCTATTTGGCGTATAACCGACCTTGACCGTGGCGTTTCTGTCACGGTTATCGGAGTTGCCGCGCTCGCCGCCATCTTCGTTCTTCACCGGCTCATACGAGGATGAGAGCGGCATAAAGTCACGACTGAGCCGTGACAATCCTGTCTGCACATACCACTTGCCCTGATTCGAGCCGATGTTGACGGCCCCGAATCCGGCATCGATCTGCTCGTCGCCATACGATCCGCCAGCCATGACGTTACCTTCGAGCTTTTTTTCCGGTTTGCGGCTGATCATGTTGATCGCCCCGCCAAGCGTGTTCGGGCCGTACAGCACAGAGGTAAAGCCTTTGGAAACGTTGACTTCTGACAGGCTCGCCGTCAGGAAGCGGTTCGGATCGACATAACCGTCGTAAGGAACATAGAGCGGCACGCCGTCGAGGTAGAGCGGAACCTGGCGCATGTCGAAGCCGCGCACGTAGATCATCCCCTCGTTTCGCCCGCCGACATTGCTGATATTGACGCCCGGCAGAATGTTTGCGGCGCTTGAGAGACTCATCTTGCCGAGCATCTCCATGCGTTCAGATGTCACCGTCTCTGCGGACTCGGCTTTCTTGCCCGTAACGACAATCTCGCCTGCCGTGAATACGGATGACGCGCCATCGTCGCTCGTTGACGACGATTCAGCGGCTATCGCTGGCCGGACTACGGCCAGCAGCAACACCATCAGAACTGCTTTTTTCATGGATATGGTTGATTACGTTATAACCTTAACTACATAATGCTGTACAAAAAAAAGAGGCTACTCCACGCTTTCGGCGATCTTGTCGGAAAGCTCTTGCGATCACGCCGGAACGTTCCGCACCCTTACGTAGCGTCCGACGGTGTAGACCACCGGCTCCGGCAGGCCGGTCGTGCAAGCCGCCGCCAGTTCGCCAAGCGTCGTCAGCGCAAACGCCTCCTCCGGCCATCCGGCTTTACTGACTGCAATGACGGGCATTGCATCCGGCACGCCCGCCTCCCGGAAGACTCGCAGAATTCCCGACAGGTTCGCCGTCGCCATGTAGAGCACGACAGTTGCGCCGTGGCCGAGAAGCCTCGCCGAATCGCGGATGAGAGCAAAATCGTCGGTAATCGAGGCGGCGATGATGTTGAGCACGGCGTCGCTCTCGAACTTGCGGCTGATCGACAGCGCGTAGGCGCTCGCCGCAGCCGCTCCGGCTGAGATGCCGGGAATGACCGTGTACGGAATGCCGAGCCTGCCGAGAACGTCGCACTCGTCCACCTCGCCGCCGAAAAGTGTCGGATCACCGGTTTTAAGCCGCACGACCCGCAAACCCTTTTGATAATGCTCCCGGATCGCCACGATCATTGGCGTCTGTTCGCGGCAGCCCTTGCCGTTTTCATACTTCGAACGATCCACGCGAAGAATTTCGGCGCGTTCGGAGGCGACGCTCAACGCCGGTTCGACCGTACCGCAGTCGTAGAGAATGACGTCGGCTTCCCGGATTGCCGATTCAGCACGAAGCGTCAGCAATCCGGGATCACCCGGCCCGGTGCCGACAATGAAAACCCTGTTGTCTTGCGCAGATTTCATGGATGCGATGCGATTCAGTTCCCAATCGCTATATACTCAAAGACATAACGATGGATAAAAATAATGAGGCGTCAGCCTTCTCCCTGAATTTCAGATTATCATCCTAAAAAAACAAACCGATCCTACATTTATGTATAAATATTTATAAAAAAATGCCGACATCCCATAATTATTCCGGGCAAGCCCAATTTTCTGTTGCCTCGCTGAAATAAATCGGGTATTATGTAGTCAGTTACATAACGATACCCCATGAGTTACCGGTTTCCATGTATCCGCTTGTTCAACAACCCTTCACGGTCACCTGCTTCACGCAATCTTCCGTACAGTTCGTTCACGATTCACCTGCCGGAAGCATGACGACATACATTCACCAATACTGATCAACTTCTTCAACCCTGTCAGGAGTAACATCATGAACATCAGCGCACGCAACATCTTCAAAGGCTCAGTCTCGTCGATAATCAAGGGCGCGGTCAATGCCGAGGTCACCATCACGCTCGCCAGTGGCGCACAGATCGTCTCGACCGTCACCATCGGAGCTGTCGAAAGGCTTGGCCTGAATGAGGGAATGGCGGCCAGCGCGATCGTCAAGGCCAGCTCGATCATCCTCGGCGCCAACCTGCACGACGCGAAGATGAGCGCCCGGAACATCCTCTGCGGCACCGTCACCAGGGTGATCGACGGGCCGGTCAACTGCGAGGTCGATCTTGAAATCGGCGGCGGCGACGTGCTCTCGGCGGTCATCACCCACGGCAGCTCGCAGAAGCTCGGCTTCGCCGAAGGCAGCCACGCCTGCGCCATCTTCAAAGCCTCCAGCGTGATCATCGGCGTGGAGTAAATGCTCTACCTCCGGTTACCATTGGTCATGTCACGGCTGCACCGATGCTTCCTTACCCGTCGGTTCAGACCTGACATGACACTTGGGTGCTTGCTTGCACTGACCTTCACCGTTCAACCCGCCCGCTTTTCCGGCTATGCTTCAGCAGATCATGCGAATGACCACGAGCGGGATGCCTGAAAGAGCGGGCGAACGGTTGTTTTACGCTTCGCTGCTCACGCCTCCGAACCACTTGTCCCTGAACCACAAGGCGACATTGACCAGGCTGACCAGCACCGGCACTTCGACCAGCGGGCCGATGACGGCGGCGAAGGCTTCGCCGGAGTTGATGCCGAACACCGCGACCGCGACCGCGATAGCCAGCTCGAAGTTGTTGCTTGCCGCCGTGAAGGAGAGCGTGGCCGATTTCGCGTAGTCCGCTCCGATCTTTTTGCTCAGCCAGAATGAGAGCAGGAACATGATCACGAAATAGAGCAGCAGCGGAATAGCGATGCGCAGGACATCCATCGGGATTTTCACGATATACTCGCCTTTGAGCGAGAACATGACGACGATGGTGAAGAGCAGCGCCACGAGCGTCAGCGGGCTGATTTTCGGAATGAACGACTGCTCGTACCACTCCCGGCCCTTGAGTCGGAGCAGGAAAAAGCGGGTCAGAAATCCGGCGATGAAGGGAATACCGAGATAGATGAAGACCGACGAGGCGATCTCGCCGATGGTGATCGAGACTTTGAACGACGAGAGGCCGAACCAGCCGGGAAGCACGGTCAGGAATATCCACGCATAGACAGAAAAGAAGAGCACCTGGAACACCGAGTTGAACGCCACAAGACCTGCGGCATACTCTGTATCGCCCTTCGCTAGGTCGTTCCAGACGATCACCATCGCGATGCAGCGGGCAAGGCCGATCATGATCAGCCCGGCCATGTAGTGCGGCATGTCGGCGAGGAAGAGCACGGCAAGCGCGAACATGAGCACCGGCCCGATCACCCAGTTCTGCACGAGCGACAGCGCCAGCACCTTCGTGTCGCGGAATACGTCACCAAGTTCCTCATACTTCACTTTCGCGAGCGGCGGATACATCATGACGATGAGGCCGACCGCGATGGGAATGTTGGTCGTGCCGGACTGAAATTGGTTCCAGAATCCGGCGATCTGCGGGTAGAGAAAGCCGGACAACACACCGATGCCCATCGCGAGGAATATCCAGAGCGTCAGGTAGCGGTCGAGAAACGAGAGCTGTTTTGTCGTGTGACTCATGATTTCGCTTCCGTTTTCATTTGGTTATAGAACTCCCTGAATCCAGTACGGATTTCGTCGCGCACCCGACGGAAGACGGCGAGCACCTCTTCCCTGCTTCCAACGGCCTCTGCCGGATCGTCGAACCCGATGTGCAGCCGGTGCTTCACCTCTCCCGTAAACACGGGGCAGGACTCATTCGCTCCGGCGCATACCGTCACGACCCAGTCGAACGGTCTCGATGTGAACTCCTCAACGCTTTTAGGCCGATAGGCACTGAGGTCTATCCACTCTTCGCGCATGACGGCAACGGCAAGCGGGTGCACCGCCGCCGCCGGTTTTGTGCCTGCCGAAAAGACCTCAAGCTCGGAATCGAACGAACGCAGGAACCCCTCGGCCATCTGGCTGCGGCAGGAGTTGCCAGTGCAGAGAATAAGGACAGATTGTTTCATGACTTGAGTTGTATTTGTGGTTGACGCTTTTGTTGAAAACAGGAATCTGGGATTTGTCATCGCGAGTCCCGACAGCTCGGTACGTGGCGATCCATCTTCAATGTCTTCGCCGATTTTGCATGGATTGCTACGCTGCGAGGCGGCTTTCCGTGAACATGCATTGCTTTAAGAGTATTTCACTATATCCACAAAGAGCATGTAATGTGGCGGAAGCAGGTAGCAAGAGATTGGGCTAAAGCCCGGATATTTTTTACTACTGGCCCTCCCCGGCTTGAAAGCCGGGGCAATGAGAATGTAAGAGGGCTGAATGTCCGACGGGCTAAAGCCCGCCTGAGTACAATTGGATTGCCACGTCCATGAATCGAGCAGGTTATGCTCCTCAACAGTTGCCCTGTCCCGAAAGCTTTCGGGACGGGGTATATGCGGTTTTAATAAATCCGGGCTTCAGCCCAATTTCTTTTTCAATTTTCCCTGAGCAGATACACATCGTTCAAGGTCCGTGCGTTATCGATCCCGACAAGCCGGGATTCGCAACGCCGTCCATTCAGAACACGGCGTTGAAGACGAACCCCACCAGCATGATGCCGGTCGCCACCACTCCGGCGAAGACCGCGATGAGCTGCGGGCGGAGCACCTTGCGCAGGATGATCATCTCCGGCGCGGAGAGCGCGATGACGCTCATCATGAAGGCGAGCACCGTGCCGAGCGCGGCCCCTTTGCCGAGCAGCGCCTGCACGACGGGAATAATTCCGGCGGCGCTCGAGTACATCGGCACGCCGAGGAGCACGGCGGCGGGCACCGACCACCACGCTTCGCGTCCCATCAGCGCGGCCATGAAGTTTTCCGGCACGTAGCCGTGGATGCCCGCGCCGAGTCCCACGCCAAGCACGATGTAAAGCCACACCCGGCCCACGATCTCGCGCACATGCTTCACCCCTTCGCGAAACCGTTCCGGCCAGCTCAGCGCTTCGGCGGAGAACTCGGATGAAACCGCGCTGTTCTGAAGCTGCCGCACCCACTCCTCCAGAAAACGCTCCAGACCGAGCTTGCCGATGATCATGCCGGAGATCACCGCAACGAGCAATCCCATCGACATATACAGCATCGCGACCTTCCAGCCGAACATGCCGAAGAGCAGCGCGAGCGCAACCTCGTTGACCATCGGCGCGGAGATCAGAAACGAAAAAGTCACGCCGAGTGGCACGCCCGCTTGCAGGAAGCCGATGAAGAGCGGCACCGCCGAGCAGGAGCAGAATGGCGTGACGATGCCAAGCGTGGCGGCCATCGCGTTGCCGACGCCGACGCGCCTGCCCGAGAGCATGGCCCGCGTCCGCTCCGCCGAAATGAAGGTGTGCACCACCCCCATCACGAACACCACCGCCGTCAGCAGCATCAGCACCTTGGGAATTTCATAGAGAAGGAATGCAAGCGCTTCGCCGAACGGGGTAGCGCGGCTCAACCCAAGCGCGGCGACGAGCCAGTCAGCGCCAGCTTCGAGATTGAGGTAGAGCGGCACGAAGAGCGCCACCGCCGCCGCAACCCCGGCGATCCAGGCCGGGGTCGAAGCGAGCAGGCCGCTGGAGTGTTGCTGGCCGGACTGTTGCATCGCTCAGCAGCAGGTTCCGTTCTGGCGGCCAATGCCTTTGGCGTGGTTGCCGCAGCAGCCCGACGGCTTCGGCGCGGCGGTGAGCAACTGACGCAGCTCGTCGTTCGACGGCACCTTGCCGCTGCACACCACTGCGCCATCCACCACGAGACCAGGCGTCGTCATCACGCCGTACGACACGATCTCCTGAATATCTTCGATCTTCTGCACTTCGGCCTCGATTCCCTCGGCGGCGATCACCGCTTTGACCGCATCGGCAAGCTGGTTGCACTTCGCGCAGCCGGAGCCAAGAACTTTCACCTGTTTCATATGCTTCTCCTATTTATGGTTATGTATATCGCAAATAAACGATTAGTTGACAAAAGCGCTCAGCAGCAACCGGCATGACCGTTGAGTCTGAAAAACTCCCCAACCAGCGTTCTCGCTTTCCCCCACTGCTCCCGGTCGATGCAGTATTTGACCTTGGGTGGATTGATCTCGCCCTGGATCAGTCCCGCCTCCTTCAGCGCTTTCAGGTGCTGCGAGATGGTGGACTGCGCCATCGGGATCAGCTCGGTCAGCTCCCCAGTGAAGCAGCAGGTCTGTTCGGCCAGCAGCCGCAGGATTCGGATCCGCACCGGATGGCTCAACGCCTTTGCCATCGCGGCGATAGCGATCTCCTCCGGGTTGTAGCTGATGTCGGACAGGGTTCTCTGCATGGTGTTGTGATTAGTTCATCGTAAATATACGATTGATTTGGCGAAGTGCAAATCAAAAATTGTTCGGACGGCGCGGCTGGCGGCATGGTATTGGAGTTTTGTTGAGATTCGAGAGCCGGATGATACGTCATGATCCAAGAAAACGGCGAAGCAGAATATCCCCGAAGTTTCGGCGACTATCGATGAACAAAAGGATGAAAACCTTCTCCCCGGAAATCCGGAACCACAGACGCAAGTGCTGAATCACCACCTCCCGATAGAGGCTGATGCCCTGTTCGAGAAGCTCCGGGCCAAGCCGGTCAAAACGCGGAGATCGAGGCCATCAGCCACACGCGGATCGAACGACACGCTTGTTTGCTTTTCAAGTCAATACCAAATAGCCATGAGCATTACCCGTCATTGCGAGGAAAATAGCGACGTGGCAATCCATGCAGAATCAGTGCAAAGGATCCATCTTGCACCCGTTTGTTATTACTTCGGTGATTAAAACTCTACATAATAGCCCCGTCCCGAAAGCATTCGGGACGGGGTATGCTGACAACGCAAAATAAATCCGGGCTTTAGCCCAATCTCTTTTTGATGGCGTTTTTGCGATTTATTGCTTCCGGAGTAATAATGCAAAGTCTTACTGCGCGTAAATGGCGAGCGCACTGTTTAACATGGGAAAAAGCCGGGTGAAGGAATATTGCATACAGACGGGGTTTGAGGGATTTTCGAACAATGCGGAAGGACTTCTGAAAACTAAGACAAATACCGTTTTCAGTATTTTTTAATTCTTTTTCATATTTTCCATCAATCTCATTACTGTTAATAATTGTCTTGTATTTTCAATATCAAAGTATCTTTCCTTCAAAATTTGAACTTTATATATTTCAGGCAAATAAATACCCCATTTTGAAAAGCTCATTATAGCGGGATATTTTTTTAAGAATGTTGAAATATGAATATCAATGTCTGATAGTATTGAATTCAATAACTCCCATTTTGAGAATAACTCTTGTTTTGAAACTTCAATCTCAAATGAGCTACAACTATCATTAAGCGTATTTTTGATTCCTGTAATATTTAAAAGGAGCTGAATGGTTCTGTTTATTTTTGTACCTGTGAATGTAAAAAGTTTTAGTTTCTGTTCAGCCATGAAAAGAGGGCGGTCTGTCTGCATATCCTTAACAGCAAAAACAGAAAAATCTTTACGAAGTGTTTCTATTTCGTGATAACATGGTTGATCAATGAAGTCAAATTGTGTGTTAGAGCATAAAACCTCAAGCATTTTCTCTCTTATTCTTTGGTGTATAACTCCTTGACTACCAAAAAATATTGGCTTCTTACCGTCTTTTGTCGGGATCACTTCAATCCTTTTTGACTTTTGGTCAATAAATTTTATTTTCCATATTTTCGCAGAAAGCAAAATGTTTTCATCTTCTATGATTTGTGGTGAAAACGGAACCTCTCCAATTTCATTACCTGCGTTAACTATTTTAAAATTTTCTTCCATCTTAAAAACACTATAAAAATCATACCTATTTACCACTTTTTCGCCTTCAATACCAATTATGACATCGTCCTGTATTTGCTCTAGAAAATCTATACTTATTAAGTGTTTAATTATTTCTTCAATTCCCGATAACTCAACTTTCTTAAATGCAATATTTTCTTTTAGCTGATTTATCAAATCGGCTCTTCTAATACCTGAGTTTTCTTTAGCTATAGATAATACTTGATGAACTAAAATATCATAAGGCTTTTCGTTCTTTTGTGGTGGTTCAATAAAGCCTTCTTTGTATAACAACCAACAAGCGATTGATTGAAGTAAACTCCACTGATTTGTTGCATATAAATATAAATTACTGCTATCGCCTTCTTTTCTGCCGCTTCTGCCAACCCGCTGAATTAATGAAGAGATACTATTTGTTGCATCAATTTGAACAACTTCATCAATGGTTCCAATATCAACACCTAATTCTAATGTTGATGTGCAGGATATACAAAAGTTTTGCCGTATATTATTCTTTGCAAAATACTCAACATACTCTCTTATTTCTTTATTGACAGATGAGTGGTGAGAAAAATAATTTGGATGACCATTTACTCTTTCTGAAATTTTTTTGAGTTTAACAGAAACCTCTTCTGCTCTTCCTCGGCTGTTTGGAAAAATTAAAACTTTATTGTTTTTTGTTTCTATATATAAATCTTTTAAAAGCTCTAAAGGTAACTCATCTGTTTTGGTATTAAAATATCGAAATATAACATTAATTTTTTTAGAACTCCTATCCAATAAAACCTTGGTCTTTAATTCATCTCCAGTGTATCTTTTTGCTTCCTCATAATCTCCAATTGTTGCAGATAATCCGATAATACTAAACGATTTGTTGCTTATACCTTTTAATCTTGATACAATAGACTTTAAATGAACGCCTCTGTCAGTGCCGATAAATGAATGTATTTCGTCTATCACTAAATACTTTAAATTAGAAAACAAACGCTTTATGTAGAACGGTTTATTTACAAACATAGCCTCCAAAGACTCAGGAGTAATTAAAATAATTCCGTTTGGATTATTAATTAATCTTTCCTTAAGCGTTTTGTTTGCCTCTCCGTGCCATTTGGTAACTGTTATATCAAGATTTTTACAGATTTCTTCTATGCGATAGAACTGGTCATTGATTAACGCTATTAGGGGAGAAATGTAAAGAACTTGAACACCAGCATTGCTGAAATCAACTTTTGAAAGAATTGGTAAAAAAGCTGCTTCTGTTTTTCCCGAAGCGGTCCTTGACGCTAAAATATAATTCTCATCAGTCGCCATAATTTTAGCAATAGCCGCATTTTGAATTGGGCGCAGCTGTTCCCATCCTTTATCACGAATAAATTTTCGTATCGGCTCAGAAAGCAAATCAACTGACATTATAGTTCTTCAATTATGTCTATAATATTTTCGTCAGGTCTTTCATCAGAAACCTCAAGTTCACGGAAGAGCTTATTTTTATCAACTGATGGATTCTGTCGAATAACACTGAGAATGTTTAGAAAATCTCGAATCACCTCTCTTGGTGTTAAAAATTCAGAAGCGCCAGGTTTATTAACCAATTCTTCCATAAATAACTGGATATCATTATCGCTAATAGATATTTCAGTTTTATAATTGAAATCAAATATTGCTTTTAGTTTTTTCAGTAAAACAAATATTTCATTATTATCAAGAGGCAATAATCGAATTACTGGTTGAGCAAAGTCTCTAATTTCTGCTGTTTCATATTTGTTAATTGCGAGCCTTGTCTTCAAAGCATCATAACTAAAAAGACCTCTGCGCTGATTTTCTAAAAACTCCTTAGTGCCAGCAATATTAAGGAATAAGTTAGAAACTTTTCCTTGAAAACAATCATTGTAAATAGTCAAGATTTTTTCATAATTTTTTTCTCTCATTACAGATGTTGAAATCTTGTAAAGATTAATTGCCTCATCAAAATTGACAATAAGTCCACTATAACCTATACTTACAAAGAGTTTGCAGAAATTTTTAATCATATCGTAATAATTCAGATCGTTAACAACTTCTCTAACTCCCAAATCTTGTCTCGCTTCTGTTTTTGTTCGGTATTCTCCTTTCAGCCATTTTAATGCGTTTCGTCTTAGATGCTCATTGTCTTTAATATATCCTTCATAATATCTCATTACAACCATTCCAAAATCGAAACCACCAACTTCTGTAATCTCATTAACGGTTTTCATTACGTTGTTTTGAATTAGGCTCAAGTATTGTTCATTACGAATATCCGTCAAAGAGATTTTATATTCTTCAGAAGTTTTATTTATAATTTGCTCAATCCATTTTTCAAGCAAAGTTGGCAATGCGCCGCCTTCAGGCTTGGTCTGAATAGAAATATTATCCATAACGGCAGAATAGAGAGCAACGCCTTTTCCATCATTTGAATACAAACGATTGTCTGGTGTGAAATCTGCACTAGCTACTACAAATTTCTGCTTTAAAGCCACTGTATTGAGTAAATGCAGCATAAATGATTTTCCTGAACCAAAATCTCCAATCCAGAATTTCACCAAACTATGTCCATTCTTTACATCTTCTAATGCAGTAATAACTGCATTTATTTCCTCAGAACGCCCTACGGTTATATGCTGAATACCTATTCTTGGCACTACGCCACTTATTAGAGAATTAATAATAGATGTTGCTTCTTTAGGCTTAAGATTGTCTATCATTTTGTTGTGATTTTTTGGAAATAGCTTTTGTTAATTGTGTAATAACCATCTTCTTCTTCAATCAATATATCATCTAATAAATCATAGCACACCTCATTAATACTATCGATTAATTGATTTTTTAATACCCCCTTTGACTTGGCAAATGTTTCGAGCTCAGCTTGTTGAATTGAAAAATCATTTTTCAAGAAAAGTTCTAAGGTTGTTATATGTATTGGTGAAAACGATAAGTCTTTTGCAAATCTCAAAACACAATCAGCTTCATTTTTTTTCGATATTTCAATTATTATTTCGTCGTCATTCAGAACTTGTGATTTTATAGAATTATTATCATCCTCATAATTATCTATCAAATATTGAGCGAGTTGTTCAACAGTTCCAGAGTGTTGCTGCTGGGCTTCCTTGATAGCATCTGGATTTAGTTCTATTTTCTTGCGTTTTGCTTCATATACTTGCATTACTCCTTCTAATGCTTTTTCTAAATCTTTATCTTCAATTAACTTGCTTACTATTATTTCAAAGTCATGCAATTGTTCTTTGGTATTAAATAAGCTTTTCTGAATTGTTTTTGTTAATTTTTTATTATTGAACGTTTCAGATTTTAAATCGTAATACAAGTAGTATATATAAAGAGAAAGTGCAGAAGTCTTGTCATAGCTTGCAATAAACTTTGATGCTTCAAAAAATATATTTTCTATAGAAGGGTTTTTTTTATTCAATTGCCCCAGAGCAACAACAGAGTCATAAAACCATTTAGGATTATCAATATAATTAGCAGTTAATTCTCCAAACCTTATCTTCCAGCGATTTGTATTTTTAGAATATAGTTCAATTTCTGTCGCCTCATCTGGAGGAGCAACTGTGTTAGCTTTAACTGTGAGTAAGCTTGTTATTTTAGCAATAATTTTAGTTTCATACTCTGCCTTTGCGTCTGCCGCTGTATAGTATGTATCTGTATTTATTTTACGTTTATGTCCATAACATTCGCGAACAGTATTTTCGCAATACTTAAAGATATTAGAGTAAAAATCATTAACGGTTCTTTCAATGCAATATTTATAATTTTGAGTTCCATTTTTGTATCTATACTGCTTTCTCGCGATAACATCTGCGACCTCTAAAAATAGTGCGTCAATTGTTTTCCCTTCAACCATATAAATGGCCTTTAACTCAGCAATAACGAAAATATATATTTTTAGAATCTCTATACAACAATACTCAATACTGCAAAAATTATTATTTGGATACCATAGTTTGTTTAAAAGTTCAACTTGCTCATCATTAAGGCTTAGCTTTTCTCTATATTTACTTCCTAACTTCCAATACTTAAAATCTGCATTATATATTTCATTACTATATTTATTTTCTGATTTAAGTCTTGCAATGCCATCACTGTCGCCTGTAGCCTCCATTATTTTAATTAAGAATGACGCGCCATAAGATTTTGTTTTTTGATAGCACTGTCCTAATGTTTTAAGCTGGCACTCAAGCCTATATATATCTTTACTAATATCATATTCATCCAATAAGTCAAACAGTAAAATAAAAGCATAATTCGTATTGCCCTCTAAGTCAAAATACTCACCATTCAAAAAACTTTTTTTAAATATGCTATAAAATTTTTTCTGATCATTAGTCGCCTCATTAATTTCAGAACACGAGTAAACATAATGGTGTGCCCAATAAGGCACACCATTGCTATATTTCAATAAACCGTTTCCTGAATCTACACTATATGAATTATCTGTAACATCAATAATTGAATCATCGTCTAATTTGCTTTTAGTGTCTGAAGATGCTATTGCCTCCATAATACTATCAATACGATTTTTAATTAATTCATCTTGAGCTTCATTTTTTATTATTTTTCTGTCATTAAGGCTTGTATAATTTCTTTTTTGCCCGAATAACTGCATCTTATTGTAAAAAAAATATATTATAAATATAATTATTAGAATTAGTATTATCGTAGACATGCAATCCTATATGTTAATTGTATAAAAAAGACAAAATACACTTACAATCTAATAATTGAGAGCAAAAGCAAATATACTGTATATGATTGGTTCTGAGCAGTGAATTAATATTTATTTTCTTTTGCCGTAACCACTGTCTGTACATCAAAACATTAACCCCATCCAAATCCGAGGTAAACCACCGACTGCGGCTCCAGAGGGTATCCGATAGTCGTGGCATAACACCCCCAAATTCGAGGGAATTGCTCTGTATGTAAGTGCTTGCGTGAGGCATTTGCTGTGGGGGTAAGGTGATACTACCTTGAACTTCAGCAATACATTACATGAAGGTAAAAAATTTGTAACACCGCACAAACAAATCGGGGGAATTTGCCGCAGGATTTCGATTTTTTATCCGCCCCAAGAAACGCGAAAAGGCTGCCTCGGAAATCATTTATAACTCACCCTCTCAGAACTCAGGATATTTGTCATTCTGAACGAAGCGAAGAATCCAGATCCTGAAGATCATCAATAAATGCTTGTTTGGCAGTGCCTTACGAGAATATTCTGGATTCTTCGCCCAACTGCGTCGGACTCAGAATGACAGAAAATAAACCGTACTGCACAAAATAACGACTCATTCCCAGCTACCGAGACAACCTCTTTGCAACAGCATCGATCTTCGGAAAATCGTCAGACCTCATTGATCTCCATTTCCTTCCATCCGGCCTGTTCTCTCATCCGACGGCAATCGAAGGCACGACGGCGCGTGGTTATGAGGCGTAAACAGGTTCAGAAATCGAGGAAACGAGAAAAGTGTTCGGAGTGTTTGGCATTGTCGCACGTCCGGTCGGCTCCTGAAAGCGTCTTCATCGTTTCAGGTCGCGGTAAAAATTTTCATGTGGCCCGACAGCTTCAAGATAAATCAGACGGACGCTCTCTTCGAGAGTGTAGCCCAGAAGATATAACTGATTGTTGCTTCGAAACTTGTAAACATACAGAGCGGCAAGATCGCCCCTTTTGCGCTCGCCGGACTCAGGATTCTGCCGAACCTGTTCTACGGCGGTATCGACATCCGCTGCGGTGCTGTCAAGAAGCTTTTTATACTGGCGGGCAAATCTGCGGGTTTGCATCACTGACCACTTCATTTGACGCCACTCCTCGGTACGAAAGGTAGAGCCTTGTCGCGAGGTTCAGCCATCGATGCGAGGGATTCCGCCACAAAACTGACCGGCAGATCGGGATTGTCGAGCGCGGCCCGACCAACGCGCGCCCAGAACTCTATCTGCCCGGAAATCGTTCGGTGCTCGACGATTGCATCCTGCCGAGCCTGATCGTAGAGTTCCTGCCCTATTCGTATCGATGTACTGGCTGACATGGTCAATCTCCTGTATGCTTGCTTACTACATTTGTAGTAACATAACACATCTTTCCTGACAATGAAAATCACGCGAGCTTGTTGATTCGTTGTTTCACCGCTCTTTTTTCCTGCGCTCTTTCGGAACCGGCAGCTCACGCGCGGTCGCGCGGATGAGACCGGTGAGCCACTCCCGATCCTCGATCTCTTCGCCGACAAGCAGATACGGCTTCGCGCCCGGATAGGGCGGCGCTTCGGCAAGCTGCCCGGCAATCTCGCGCCCGGCAGCGGTCGGCTTCACGAAGAGCCGGTTATCGCACGCCAGCGCCACCACCTTCCCGTCGCAATAGAGCGCATACTCCCCGAACATCTTCCTGAACGTGATCGCCCCCGCCGCCGCCATCTGCTCGCAGGCATATTCGACAAACGACTGATCGGAGGCCATCGGGATTATTGTTCAGATTTGAGAATCTTCAAACAAGCCGATGCATCTGATTCCGGCCCGCTCAGTCTTGCAGAAAATGCAGTCGGGCGAGTACGTCGGACAAAGTTCGAGATACCGTCCGCTCACCATCGAGGCAATGAAGCGATGGCGACTCTGCCGCCCGATGATCTCTTCAGCCTTTGCTGCCGCCACGATCTCCTCCTTTCCCGATTCATTCATCGCCTCGGCCAGCTTGTCAATTCTTTAATTCAATCTTCCTGAAAAATCCAAACGTATGCCCAAGACCGTGCTCGATCACGCCGAGCTTCGCCAGCCGCCCGACAACGATGGCCGGATGCGTGCCGATCCGTTCGGCGTATTGCTCAATATCCTCCTTGACAAACAGAGGGGTTTCAAGCATCCGCCGCTCCTCCTTTCTGCCGATAAGATAGTCGGCAGCCCAGGCGTCGGCCTCCGCCTCTTTCTTTTTACCGTCACACGAATACTCCATGCCTTCGATGAACACATCTTTCTTGTTGTGCTTCAGGATATGGGCGGCCTCATGGAAAAAGGTGAACCAGAAAATATCGTTGCGCTTGAAGCGGTCGGACAACTGAATCAGCGGCGTATCGTTAAGCCAGCGAGTCGAGCCGTTCAGCGGAGCTTTCTGCAGGCAGGGCGTGAAGACCACCTTGACCCCAGCCCGAAGGCAACGCTCCTGCAAGCCGGCAAGAAATCCATCATCCATCACCACAAGCCTCGTCTTTATATCGAGCAGAGCCTCTTCAAACGCCTTTTTATCGTAGGCCTCCGCTTTCAGCGACTCCGCCTGCCGTTCCCCCTGCCGGAGCCACGCGGCAACCGCATACGGATCCTTGCTGCACTTTTCGCTCATGCGATACGCCGTAGCGTACAACTGCTTGTGGCAGACGTTATCATATACCTCTGGAGAAGCCACATTGAAAAAAGCGAGCACCGCCTGCGCGGAACTGACAATACCATCCTCGAAGCTGATCCAGCCAAGCTTCTTCATGGCTGCGAGAGGAAACTGTTTGGCCCACGCCTCCGTTTCCAGCAACGCTTCCGCCGCATCGATCTCGGCGAGCCGCAAGCGGTAGTTCCGTTCGAGGCCCATCCAGAGATTGGCAGGAATTCCGACAACCCGTTCGAGCTGGATTGCGGTTTCCGAGGTTATCTCGGCTTTGCCCTTGATGATCTCGTTGATCGTCTTTTTCGGCCTGCCCATGCGAGCAGCCAGTTCTGCCTGACTCATTCCGGTATATTCAAGATGCTCGGCAAGCGTATCGCCAGGGCATGAAATAACTTCACGCGCAATGGCGATTTCCTCTTTCGTTCGGTAAACGTTCTTCATGGTTGACGCGGTATCAGTGGTAATCAACAGCGATTTCAGTAATTACGATGGCAGTTACCTGTTTCCAGTCGAGTCCGCCATCCTCTTTTTCGGGAAGCGGGTCGTGATCAGGTTCAAAAATAATGCGATGATTCGGCGATATATGTACGGCAAGCGAATCGGCCCTGTCGGCATGAAGCTCATGACAGTTGATTCCAGGAAAATGCGAAAGCTCATCGAGATTCAGGGCGACCGAAAACTGCTGGAGCCGGATATCCACCTTTTTAGCCATGTTGCCGTAGTGCCGCTTCATGGCCGATAAGCTTTCGACGGTTTTCTCCAGCTTTCTGGTATGGTAACGAATGTTCATCGGCAATGTAACATATTGAACAGAGAAAATCTATTATTCGTTAACCTCTGGGGTTAATAAAAATATGAAGATCAGTAAGGAGCCACTCTTCACTCAGCGGAAGAAAAGAGATCAGCATCGGCATGATGGGGATTCCGATGGACTTTCGTAACCTGAAAAAGCGGCAAGCTGTGTGAAAGCGGATCAAAATCGTTTGAGCGTCGCTTCCCGGTTCAGTTTTCTATTCAAATAAACACACTAAAAATAACGTAACAAATAAATTCCGTTCTCAAAACAGCCTGCCGATGGATGAGCAAAGGAGCGAGGCGCCCAGCCTGACAAATCATCTTTCAGGTTCATATATTTTAATAGATACATTCCCGATAACAACCTGTGCGCTCATGACATTGCTGACGACAAACATTCCTCTCCACCTCACCACTGTCGGCGATCCGGCGTTGCCGAAAATCGTGTTCATGCACGGCTTTCTCGGCTCGGGAAGCGACTGGCTGTCGTTTGCCCGCAAGCTTGCGGATCGGTATTGCAGCATTCTCGTCGATCTGCCGGGACATGGGGAAGCGGAGATTCCGGCGGTTGCCGAGGCGGATGGATTTTTCATGCGAACAGTCGAGAAGCTGGCGGCTGAAATCAGGCGGATAAACGCCGAGCCGTGCGTGCTGGTGGGTTATTCGATGGGCGGGCGGCTTGGGCTGGCGCTGGCGTTGCACTATCCCGAGCTGTTCTCCAAGGCGGTGATCGTTTCATCGTCGCCGGGACTGCGGACGGAGGAGGAGCGGTCGGCGCGGCGCAAGAGCGACGAAGGAGTCGCTCGGAAGATCGAGCGGAATTTCGAGGGCTTCATCGAGTTCTGGTACGATCAGCCACTTTTCGCGACACTGAAAAGCCATGCGCTCTTCCGCGAGGTCGAGGCGCAACGCAAGCAAGGCTCCCCGGAACAGCTCGCCCACGCACTGCGCCTGCTCGGCACAGGCAACCAGCCGTCGTTCTGGGACGAACTGCCCGGCAACCGATTGCCGATACTCTTCTGCATTGGCGAAAAGGATACGAAGTACGTGGAAATCGGTCACCGGATAGTAGATGTCTGTCCCAATGCAACTCTCGAATTCTTCGAAGGTTGCGGACACACGCTGCACATTGAAGAGCCGGAGCGGTTTATCGGGAGTGTCGAGCGGTTTATCGCCACTGCAAGGATATAATGAAGGCGAACGTTACCAGTGCAATGGTTTGCTGACAGTCTTTCCACTGTCGATAGTTACGGTTTCCGCGAATTGATGCTTGGCGTATTCAGCGGCGCCAAAAGAAAAAGAGCCCGGAGCAATACTGCTCAACTCTTTTGTCTTTGTCCCAAAAGGAAAGGCAAAGACAATCTTCTTTGAAGGAAAAAGAAGGGTGCCTGTCCTGATTGCTGGCGCAAGGTCAGTATCGCCAGTCACAAGAACAGCCGTGTCACATTTGTCAGCATGAAGCAATTCGAATAATTTCGTTGCAATCATGACATCCGTTTCTTTCTCCTCGAATTTGGAAAAAGAGCGATGACAATACCGGCAGCGAACATCCTTTCGTTTAAACCGGTTCATAACAGCAATCACTCCTGTACTTTGCAGGCATTCCACATATTCCTGATGCCGTTTTGTCACATCCGGCTTTGATGCTTCCAGATGTCTCGCATAAGCAGAGATATAATATACTTCGCTCAACACCGCAGCTCTTCCAAAATGAAAAAGTTGTGCGGCGCAAAGAGAATGAATATTCAGCCACCTGGACGAAACATTGCCCAGCACATGCTGCGCATTTTTCAGGGAGTGGTAAAGATTGAAGCCGTCTATGATGAACGATACCCTATTCATGGTCAGGGGGGCAGAATGGGTAAAAAAAAGAAACCGCCGGATCGTAACCCGGCGGGGTTCAGCGAGCAAAGATGCCCAACTGGAGATGATATTCTACAGCAATGTACAAAAAACCATAAATGATTCATAATAAATCCAGGCGTTATCAAGAAAATGATACACTGAAAAAATGCCGGAGCGGTTTATCGCTCAGTAATAATCCTCCTCACGCTGAAGCCTGATAGCGAGCACGGTAACGCTGTGTTCGCTATCGAATCTCGGTTCTTCGCAGAATTTAATGGGCGGGTAGCAAAAATGGTTAGCTTGGCGTAATTTTGATCATGAACGTCAAATGCTCTCCAACACGAAATGCAAAGCCTCATTACCCACTACCAGCAGCTCTTGGTATTACCCGATTCCTGGCAGGTTGTCGATGTCCGGTTGTCGATGTCCGGCACCCGGATAGAGATCTATCTTGAGTTTATCGGATCTCAAGTCCAATGCCCTGAATGCGGCAAGGCCGGACGGATCTATGACCTGGCGCCGGAACAACGGTGGCGGCACTTGGATACCATGCAATACGAGACGCATTTGATCGCCCGTATCCCCCGATGTGAGTGCAAAGAGCACGGGGTCAAGACGATGAAAGTCCCGTGGGCGGCAAAGTATTCGCGCCACACGCTGATGTTTGAAGCGGTTGCCGTCGAGCTGTTGCAGCACTGCTCAAGCATTCAGGCGGCTGCTCGGCTGTTGCGACTGAGCTGGCACGCGACCAACGAAATCATGAACCGAGCGGTTGAGCGTGGTCTGAGCCGTCGGAACAACCATGCCATTGATCATCTTGGTATTGATGAAAAGAGCTTCCGCGCAGGCCATCAGTATGTAACGATCCTCAACGACCTTGAAGGCGGTCGGGTGCTTGAGGTGGTTCAAAGCCGAACCACTGAAGCGACAGAAGAACTGCTGCAAAGCCTCGAAGAGCCTCAACGCCAAGCGGTCAAATCGATCTCGATGGATATGTGGAAACCCTTCGCCATTGCTGCCAAAAAGCTTTTGCCGCAGGCCGACATGGTGCATGACCGTTTCCATATCAGCAAGTACCTGAACGAGGCGGTCGACACCGTTCGTCGTCAGGAGTCCCGTCAACTTCTTCAAGCAGGGGACCGGACACTGATTGGCTCGAAATTCACGTGGCTTCGCAATCCGGAGAACATGACCGAAAGCCAGCGGGCGAGCTTTGAAAAATTGATGGCCGGTGAGTTGAAAACCGCAAAAGCCTGGGCGCTCAAGAACATGTTCCGGGAGTTCTGGAGACTGGGTTGTCGAGACAGCGCCAGCTTCTTTTTCGACTACTGGTCTGAACGGGTCGAGCAGTTAGCGTTGAAACCCATGATCAAGGTCAAGGAGCTGCTGAAGAGGCATTTCGACAACATTCTGAACTATTTCAAGCACGAGATCACCAACGCGGT